>NZ_JBSFYP010000038.1:0-68568 GCF_053599835.1 Micromonospora sp. NPDC005163 | reverse complement strand
CTTCAGGCCGCGGCCTCGGCGGACCCGACCCCGGTTCAACCGCGCCCCGCGCCCCGCGCCCCGCGCCCCGCGCCCCGCGCCGGAGATCGTGCTCGATCCAGGATTTAGTGGTCTCGCCGACGCGCCGATGCCACTACATCCTGGATTTGGCACGATCTTGGCGAGGTGACGCCGCTGGGGAGGGCGGGCGGTCGCCGATCGCGGCCAGGTCGCGGTCTGGATGGTCCGGTGCTGCGGATGCGGCGGATGGGTCAGAGGGTCTGCACGGTGGCGATGCGTTCCTCAAGCTGTTCGATGGTGGCCTGGGCGCTCGGCGGGCCGCCGCAGATCCGGCGCAGCTCGGCGTGGATCTTGCCGTGCGGCTGGCCGGTGCGGTGGTGCCGGGCGGCCACCAGAGCGTTCAGCTGGCGCCGGAGCGCCACCCGGCGCTGGGCGGCACTCATTGGTGCCGGCGGCGCCGCGACGGGCGTACCGGCCGGCTGAGCGGCCCGGTCGGCGCTGCGGCGGCGCTGCTCGGCCTGCCGTTTGGTCAGCAGCAGAGAGACCTGGTCGGCGGTGAGCAGGCCGGGCAGGCCGAGGTACTCCTCCTCCTCGGGAGTGCCCGCCTGGGCCGCCGTGCCGAATGACGCGCCGTCGAAGATCACCTGATCCAGCTCGGCGGTGGCCGAGAGCGCCGCGAACCGCTTCTCCAGCTCACCGCTGGCCTGATCGTCGCGCTGCGCCCGCTCCAGCAGATCGTCGTCGAAACCGTCCGATTCCTTGGGCTTGCCGAGCACGTGGTCCCGCTCGGTCTCCATCTCGCTGGCCAGCCCGAGCAGGTGCGGCACGCTGGGCAGGAAGACCGACGCGGTCTCCCCGGGCCGGCGGGCCCGGACGAACCGGCCGATCGCCTGGGCGAAGTAGAGCGGGGTGCTGGCGCTGGTGGCGTAGACCCCGACGGCGAGCCGCGGGATGTCCACCCCCTCGGACACCATGCGCACCGCGACCAGCCACCGCTGCTCGGAGGCCGCGAACGTCGCGATCCGTGCGGACGCGCCCACGTCGTCGGAGAGCACCACGGCGGCCTTCTCGCCGGTCACCTGCTCGATCAGCTTGGCGTACGAGCGGGCGGACTGCTGGTCGGTGGCGATGATCAGCCCGCCGGCGTCGGCCATCCCGGCGTTGCGCAGGACGGTGAGCCGGGCGTCGGCGGCCCGCAGCACCTGCGGCATCCAGTCCCCGGCCGGGTCCAGAGCGGTACGCCACGCCTGCGCCACCAGATCCTGGGTCATCGGCTCACCGAGCCGGGCCGCCAACTCCTCGCCCGCGTTGGTCCGCCAGCGGGTCTCACCCGAGTACGCCAGGAAGAGCACCGGCCGGACCACGCCGTCGCGCAGCGCGTCCGAGTAGCCGTACACCGAGTCGGCGCGGGAGCGCAGCAGCCCGTCACCGCCGCGCTCGTAGCTGACGAACGGGATGGGGTTGTCGTCGGAGCGAAACGGCGTCCCGGTGAGCATCAGCCGGCGTACGGCGGGCTCGAAGGCCGCCTTCACCCCGTCGCCCCAGGTCCGGGAGTCGCCCGCGTGGTGGATCTCGTCGAGGATGACCAGGGTGCGTCGGGTCATGGTGCGCCGCCGGTGCACCTGCGGGGCCATCCCCACCTGCGCGTAGGTGACCACCGCGCCGTGGAAGTCGGCCGCGGAGTGCACGTCGGCGTTGCGGAACGCGGCGTCGAGCTGGATACCCACCCGGGCCGCGGCCTCGGCCCACTGGTTCTTGAGGTGCTCGGTCGGGGCGACGACCGTGACCGCCTCGATGGTGCCGTCACCGAGCAGCTCGGCCGCGATCCGCAGGGCGAAGGTGGTCTTGCCGGCGCCGGGTGTGGCGACCGCGATGAAGTCCTCGCTGCGCCGGCGCAGGTACTCCACCAGGGCCTTGCGCTGCCAGGCACGTAGTGCCGGGAACGTCTCGAGCACCGGCGTCCGGGCTGCCACGCGAAGCTCCTCTCCGACCGCACGACGGCGGACCCCGGGCGAGGGCCACGAGTACCGCCGCCCATGAAAACGCCTCCGCGCAGAAGCTGCCGCGAAGGCCGACTCAGCATAACCAGCGCGGGCCCCACGGCCCAGGCGACGCCACGCTGGTCACATCCACCACCCAGACCCCGGGCCCACCGGGGTCACGGAAAGCCCCCGCCGACCCGTCGGCTTGAGCCCTCACCAGTCCCGGTCGGTGCGCGGATCCGCGCCACCGCTACGGGGCGGGCGCAGCGTCGCTACCGGGACGGACCAGCGCCGGCGCAGGGCGATCAGGCGCAGCCCGAAGACCAGCACGGCGGCGGCGGTGAGCGGCAGCGGCCCGGTCTGGTCGGTGACGTACAGCAGCACCACCACGACCGATCCGACCAGGGCGACGACCGCGTAGATCTCCCGGCGCAGCACCACCGGGATCTCGGCGGTGAGCAGGTCCCGGCCGAGGCCGCCGCCGATCGCGGTGAGCATGCCGATCAGGCAGGCGCCGACCGCCGGCACCCGGGCGTCGAGCGCCTTGAGCGTGCCGGTCACGGTGAACAGCGCGAGGCCCGCCGCGTCCAGCACCAGCACCGTGGTGCGTAGCCGGGCCAGCTGCGGGTGCAGCCAGAAGACGGCTAGCGCGGTGACGGCGGCGGTCGCCGCGTACCGCCAGTCGGCGAAGGCCAGCGGCGGCACCTCGTCGATGACCAGGTCCCGGAAGATTCCGCCGCCGAGGGCGGCCACGAAGCCGACGAACGCGACGCCGAAGAGGTCGAGCCGCTTGGCCACCGCGGCCGAGGCCCCGGACGCGGCGAACACCGCCACCCCGGTCAGGTCGGCGAAGAGCAGGGCGGTGGAGGTGGTCACCGCCGCAGGCTACGTCGCCGGCCGGGACAGCGGCCGTCGTTCACTCGCGGTACGAGTCGTAGATCTCCTTGCACTTGGGGCAGACCGGCGAACCCGGCTTGGCCGCCTTGGTGACCGGGAAGGTCTCCCCGCAGAGCGCGACGACGAAGGTGCCCATGACGGCACTCTCGGCGATCTTCTCCTTGCGGACGTAGTGGAACATCTCGGGACCGGTATCGGCGTCCTTCAGCTCCGGACGCTCGAGAACCTCTGTGCTCACGTCTGCACCTCCGACCGTCAAGTTTGGCAGGTCATCACGGCCGGGTCCACTTGAGGCCGGCCGCGGCCCCACCCCGTACCGTGCCCCCCGTGACTGACTTTCGCATCAGCTACGGCACCGAGGTGGCCGACGCCCTGCACGACGGCCGGCCCGTCGTCGCCCTGGAGAGCACCATCGTCTCGCACGGCCTGCCCCGGCCGGCGAACCTTCGGGTGGCTCGGGAGATCGAGCAGGCGGTCCGGGACGCCGGGGCGGTCCCGGCGACGATCGGCATGATCGGCGGCGAGCTGGTGGTCGGCCTGGACGACGCGCAGCTAACCCGCCTGGCCACCGTCGATGGAGTGACCAAGCTCTCCGTCCGCGACCTCGCGGTGGCGGCGGCGACCGGCGCGGACGGCGCCACCACCGTGGCCGCGACCAGTGCGGTGGCCGCCGCGGCCGGGATCGGGGTGTTCGCCACCGGAGGGCTCGGTGGGGTGCACCGGGAGGCCGCGCACACCTTCGACGAGTCGGCGGACCTGATCACCCTGGCCCGGACCCCGATCGCCGTGGTCTGCGCCGGGGTCAAGTCGATCCTCGACGTGGGCGCGACGCTGGAGCGGCTGGAGACCCTGGGGGTCGCCGTGGTCGGTTACCGCACCCGCCGGTTCCCCGGCTTCTACCTCACCGACGGAGGCTTCGACCTGGACTGGTCGGTCGACTCGGCGGAGCAGGTCGCCGCCGTGCTCGCCGCCCGTGACGGGCACGCCGTGCACGCCGGCGGCCTGATCGTCGCCAACCCGCTGCCGGTCGACGAGCAGCTCGACCCGGAGCTGCACGACCGGACCCTCACCGAGGGTCTGGCACTGCTGGAGCGGGACGGGGTGACCGGCAAGGCCGTCACCCCGTACCTGCTGGCGCATTTCCACTCGGCCACCGAGGGCGCGAGCCTGGCGGTGAACGTCCGGATCATCCTGCGCAACGCCGATCTGGCCGCGCGGATCGCGGTCGCCGCCGCTCGCGCCAACGCCGACCCGGCATGACCCGACCGGCCCGGGTGGTCGTCGTCGGGGACCTGATCACCGATGTGGTCGCGGTGCTGTCCGGCCCGCCCGCGGCGGGTTCGGACACCGCCGCCGACATCACTCTCGGCGGCGGCGGGCAGGCGGCCAACACCGCCGCCTGGATCGCCGCGCAGGGGGTGGACGTCACGCTCGTCGGCGCGGTCGGCAACGACGACGCGGGGCGCGACCGGGTGGCCGAGCTCGACCGTGCGGGGGTCGACTGCGCGGTCGACCGGGTCGAGGGCGTCCCGACCGGCACGGTGATCGTGCTGGCCACCGACGGCGAGCGCACGATGATCAGCCAGCGGGGCGCGAACCTGCGGCTCAGTGCCGAGCATGTCGAGCGGGCCCTCGCGGCGGTGCCCGACGCTGGGCACCTGCACCTGTCCGCGTACACCCTGCTGGACACCGAGTCGCGCGGCGCCGGGCTGCGGGCGCTGGCCGCCGCCCGCGAGCGCGGGCTCACCACCAGCGTCGACGCGGCCTCCGCGGCGCCGCTGCGGCGGGTCGGCGCGGCGGCCTTCCTGGGTTGGGTACGCGACGTCGACCTGCTGCTGGTGAACGCGGACGAGGCGACGGTGCTGGCCGGCGGGCTGGACCCGGCGGCGCAGGGGCGGGCGTTGTCGGCGACGGCCCGTCGGGTGGTGGTCAAGCGGGGCGCGGCCGGCGCGGTCTGGGTGGACCGCTCGGCCCCGGTCTGCGTGGCCCCGGCCCGGCGGGTGGCGGTGGTGGACGTCACCGGGGCGGGCGACGCCTTCGCGGCCGGTCTGCTCACCGCCTGGCTCGCCGGCGCCGCCCCGACCGCGGCGCTCAACCGCGCCGCCGACCTGGGGGCCGTGGCCGTCTCCACCGTCGGAGCCCGGCCACGGCCGTGACCTGCCGGACCCTGGCCCGCCCGTGGTGGGTCAGGGTTCGGCGTCGATGACCTTGTGCGGGCGTTCCTCGGCGGTGAGGCTCATCGGCGGGGTGTCGTCCTGCAGGCGGGGGTGGAACCGGTTGGCCAGCCGGTGCTGCTCCTTGGGCGGGCGGTCGTTGGCCAGCAGCACGGCCAGCCACGGGATGAGCACCATGCCGAGGGCGCACAACGGCAGCCAAAGCCAGAGCAGTGGGGCCTTCGCGCCGACCAGGATCGCGCCGAGAATGATGCACGCCACCCGGATGCCCATCATCAGCACATAGCGGCGCTGACGGCTGGTGAGCTGGTCGTTCTGGCTGCGCGAGGCGTCGGTGATCAGAAGCGGCTGGTACGCCTGACGCTTCACCATGAACCTCCTCGAGGGGATTACGACCCATCCTGTCACCGCGAGGCCGTGATCAGCGAAATTTGACTCATGCCGGTGCGTGTTACGCGCGTGGTACGCTCCGCGACGTGGGCAGCAGGTTCAGCTTCACCGACGAGGCGTTGGCCAACCTGAGGGTCTACGACGTCACGCCCGGGGAAGTCTGGGAGGCGCTGCACAGCGCCCGACGGGTGATCCGCCACCTGGGCGACGACGTGATGGTGGTCTACGCCGCCGCCCGGCGAGGCCGCCGACTGGCGGTGCTGCTCGCCGAGGCCGACGGCGCCGACAACGACTGGGACATCCTCTCCGCCCGGGAGCTGAGCGACGTCGAGTCCAAGCGCTACGACGAGGCCGTGCGGAGATCTCGCCGATGAGGAGGGCCGTGACGATGCACCGTAACGACGCGACCAAGCAGTTCCACAGCGGCGACGACCGGATCGCCGAGCTGATCGACCAGAGCCCGGCGGTGGACCTGCCCACCCCCGACACCGACGTGCCGATGGTGAGCCGGTCGGTCCGGCTGCCGCTGGAGACCTACGAGCGGGTGCGGGCCGCCGCCGACGCCCGCGGCCTCGGGGTCACCACGCTGATGCGGCAGTGGATCGAGGCTGGCCTGGCCGACCTGGACGACTCCACCACCGTCTCGCTCGCCGACGTCCGGCGCGCGCTGGCCTCGTTGGCCCACCCCACCGCCGCCTGAGCGAGCGCGCCGGCCGGGTCGTCAGCCGTCGGCTGACTTCGCCTTCGCGGCCGCCTTCATCTGCTGCTTGTACTCCCGCACCCTGCGCAGCGAGTCGGCGTCGGTGACGTCGGCCACCGACCGGTACGCGCCCGGGTCGCCGTAACCGCCCGCCGCCTCCCGCCAGTCCTGCGGGGTCACGCCGAACCGCTTGCCGAGCAGGGCCACGAAGATCTGCGCCTTCTGCTTGCCGAAGCCGGGCAGCTCGGCGACACGCCGGAACAGCTCCGGCCCGTCGGCGACGTCCGACCAGAGCCTCTCGGCCTCGCCGTCGTAGCGGTCCACCAGGACCTGACACACGTCCTGCACCCGCGCCGCCATCGCCTTCGGAAACCGGTGCAGGGCGGGCGGGGTGGCGAAGAGTGCGACCAGCGCCTCCGGGTCATACCCGGCCAGCTCCGCCGCGTCCAGGTCGTGGCCGAGCCGCTGCGCCAGCACGTACGGCGAGGAGAAAGCCTTCTCCATCGGCACTTGTTGATCAAGGACCATGCCGAGGAGCCTGGCCAGCGGGCTCCGCTCCAGCAGCCGGTTGGCCTCGGGGTCGATGGGCAGCACGAGCGTCATGACCCCATCCTGCCCGGCCGCCGACCCGGGACGAACACCGACGCTCCGGGTTCGATCCGGCGGGTGCCGCGGACCGGGCGCGCGGCGGGGGGCAGGATGGCGGTGTGGACGAACACGAAATGCTGCTCTCCCCTGCCGGCGTCGACGCGTTGCGCACCGCGCTGACCCGGGCCGGGTTCACCAGCAACGGGATCGCGGGTCGGCTCGGCTCGCAGGCCACCGGCGCGGTCGCGCGCAACGACTACCGGGCCGCGCTGAAGGCCACCGAGGAGCGCGACCCGCTCGGCACACTGATCCGGGTGTTCATCTGCGACCAGACCGAGTCGGAGGCGACCGTGGCCGCCGCGCTGGCTCCGCTGAGTGTGGCGGAGGCGGTGGCCGGTGGGCTGGTCGAGCGGCACGGCGACGGCCTGCGCGCCGGCGTCGACCTGGAGCCGTACGGCGACGACTGGTGGGTGCTCGCCGACGTGCCGGCCAGCGCCCGGCCGGGCCGACCGCTGCACTCCGAGCACGTGCTCGGCATCGGCGGGGCCACCCAGACCCTGATCGGCGCGACCGTCCGCCGGCCGGTCGACACCGCGCTGGATCTCGGCACCGGCTCCGGCATCCAGGCCCTGCACCTGGCCACCCACGCCGGCTCCGTGACCGCCACGGACCTCTCGGAGCGGGCCCTGCGCTTCGCCGCGACGACCGCCGCCCTCAACGGCCAGGACTGGGAACTGCTGCGCGGCGACATGGTCGCACCGGTCGCCGGCCGCCGCTTCGACCTGGTGGTGAGCAACCCGCCGTTCGTGGTCGGCCCCGGCACCACCACGCACGTCTACCGCGACTCCGGCCGGGTGGGTGACGCGATCGGCGCCGAGCTGGCCGCCGCCGCCCCCGGCCTGCTCACCGAGGGTGGCACCATGCAGTACCTGGCGAACTGGGTGCACGTCGCCGGTGAGGAGTGGGACGAGCGGGTGGCCGGCTGGTTCGCCGGGACCGGCCTGAACGCCTGGGTGATCCAGCGCGAGGTGGCCGACCCCATGGCGTACGTCAACCTGTGGCTCACCGATGTCGGCGAGAGCGCCGACCCGGAGCGGATGGCCGCCTGGCTGGACTGGTTCGACGCGCACAAGGTGGAGGCGATCGGCTTCGGCATCGTGTCCCTGCGCCGCGGCGGGCACGACGACCCGGTGGTCCGGGTGGAGGAGCTGCGCCAGCGGGTGCAGCCGCCGCTGGGCGACCAGGTCGCCGCCTGGTTCGACCGTCAGGACTTCCTGCGGGTACGCGACACCGAGGCGCTGCTCGCCGAGCGCTACCGGGCCGCCGACGGCCTCCAGCTGCGCCAGGAGGCCACCATGGGCGACGAGGGCTGGGCGGTGGACCGGCAGGTCCTCGCGATGCCGGACGGCCTGCGGTGGACCGAGGAGGTCGACCCGCTGGTGCTGGCGCTGGTCGGCGGGGCCGACGGCCGGCTGCCGCTACGTGACCAGCTCGCCCTGCTGGCGGCGGCGCACGAGGTCGAGCCGGACGAACTGGCCGAGGCGGCGGGGCCGATCGTCGCGCACCTGGTGGAGCGGGGCTTCATCGCGCCGGTGACCGGCTGATGCGGGCGGTGGTGCAGACGGTCGGCCGGGCCAGCGTGACGGTCGACGGCGCGGTGGTCGGCGCGATCGAGGACGGGTTGCTGGTGCTGCTCGGGGTGACCCACAGCGACACGCCGGAGACCGCCCGGACGATGGCCCGCAAGGTGCACGAGCTGCGGATCCTCGACGACGAGCGGTCCGCGGCCGACACCGGTGCGCCGGTCCTGGTGGTCAGCCAGTTCACCCTCTACGGCGACGCCCGCAAGGGCCGCCGTCCGAGCTGGACGGCCGCCGCCCCGGCCGAGGTGGCCGAACCGCTGGTCACGGCCGTCGTCGAGGCGCTCCGCGAGCGCGGTGCCAAGGTGGAGACCGGCCGCTTCCGCGCCCACATGCTCGTCGAGAGCACCAACATCGGCCCCCGCACCATCCTCCTGGACCTCTGATCGGCGGGGCCGGGGGCCGAGGGGTGGGTCAGGAGAAGAGGCCGCGGCGGGACAGGGACTGGCGGAGCCAGCCGTCGAGTTCGGCGGTCCAGTCGGTGCGGTCGGCGGTGGCGTGGTCGACCGTGAAGCGGCCGAAGGCGTCCCGACCCTCGGTGAAGACGCCGCCGCGCTTGTCGACCTCCAGCACCACCTGCATCTGCTGCCCGTCGGCGATGAAGGTGACCTCCAACTGGTTGATCGAGCGGGCGTACTGCGGCGCCGGGTTGAACTCGATCTCCTGGTAGAACGGCAACGTCTGCCGGACGCCGTAGATGTGCCCACGCTCCACATCAGCGCGGGCGAACCGAAACCCCAGGCGCAGCAACGCGTCGAGCAGCCGCTCCTGTGCCGGCAGCGGGTGCACCGAGACCGCGTCCAGGTCACTCTTGTCTACCGCGCGGGCCACCTCCAGCTCCGTACGCAGCCCCATCGTCATGCCGTGCAGATGCTGCCCGTACAGCTCGGTGACCGGTGTCTCCCAGGGCACGTCGAAGCGGAACGGGATGTCGTGTCGCTGCCCGGGCTCCAGCCGGAACGCACCGGTGACCTGCTGGCGGTGGAACTCCTGAGTGGTGTCGTAGTCGTTGTCGCCGCTCTCCACCTCCACCCGGGTGACCAGCCCCAGCGCCACGTGGTCGATGTCGACCTGGTGGTCACCGCCGATGACCTGGATACGGCCCTCCAACTGGCCGCCCGGTCGGCAGTTCGGGTTGGTGAGCACCGTCTCCACCGACGGGCCGCCGACCCCCATCGCCTGCATGAGCCGCTTGAAGACCACGTCGTTCTCCATCTCCTGTCGCCGCCGACCGTGGGTGGCCGACCGTCGGCACGGTAGCCGGGGCGGGCAAGGACACACCGGGGCGACACACTCCCGCCCCGATCCGACCGGATTCCTGTCGGGTGCCCGATCGCCTCACTCCCGTTTTACGCCCCGCCCGCCAAGCTGTGGGTCACACCGGCACCACTGGGCCGGAGACACGGCACAGACGTGGACACGGGGAGAGACAGAGATGGTCCTGCAGATGACGGAAAACCGGACGCGCCCGGCCGCCAGCACCGACACCGACGGGGTCACCGAGGTCCTCGTCGACCTGGACGCCACCGACGAGCGCGGCATCTCCACCGACCTGGTCCGGGCCTACCTCAACGGGATCGGCCGGACGAAGCTGCTGACCGCGGCTCAGGAGGTCGACCTGGCCCGCCGGATCGAGGCCGGCCTGTTCGCCGACGAGAAGCTGGCCACCTGCACCCCCGTCTCACCGGAGCTGCGGGCCGATCTGGAGCTGATCGTCGCGGAGGGCCGGGCGGCCAAGAACCACCTGCTGGAGGCGAACCTGCGGCTGGTGGTCAGCATCGCCAAGCGCTACACCGGACGCGGGATGGCGTTTCTCGACCTGATCCAGGAGGGCAACCTCGGCCTGATCCGCGCGGTGGAGAAGTTCGACTACGCCAAGGGCTACAAGTTCTCCACGTACGCCACCTGGTGGATCCGGCAGGCGATCACCCGCGCGATGGCCGACCAGGCCCGCACCATCCGCATCCCGGTGCACATGGTGGAGCAGGTCAACCGGATGGTCCGGGCCCGCCGCGAGCTGGCGGTGACGCTGGGCCGCGAACCCACCGTCGCGGAGGTCGCCCGGGCGCTGGACATCCCCGAGTTCCAGGTCATCGAGCTGATCTCGTACGACCGGGAGCCGGTCAGCCTGGACCAGGCCGTCGGCGACGATGGCGAGAGCGCGCTGGGCGACTTCGTGGCCGCGGTGGACCCGCGCGTTGAGCCGGGTGACGCGGCCGCGCAGGGCGAGCTGCGCAACGAGGTGAGCATCGTGCTGGCCACTCTCTCCCAGCGGGAGCAGGCGGTCATCCGGCTCCGGTTCGGGCTGGACGACGGCCGGCAGCGCACCCTGGACGAGGTCGGCCGGGAGTTCGGCCTGTCTCGGGAGCGGATCCGGCAGATCGAGAAGGTGACGCTGCTGAAGCTGCGCGCGCCGGAGCGCGCCCAGCGCCTGGAGGCGTACGCCTGCTGACGCACCGGTCCCACGGAAGGCCCTGGCGGTTCGCCGGGGCCTTCCGTGTTGTCGAGGTGCTTGACGGTGACGTCGATCCGCGATACAAACCACTTGGTTATGAAACCAGGAGGTTATGAGCGGTGGGCACCGAACTGCTGGACGCGACGTTCGCGGCGCTGGCCGATCCGACCCGGCGGGCCATCCTCGCCCGGCTCGCCAGAGGTGCGGCGACCGTGACGGAGCTGGCAGAGCCCTTCGCGATGAGCCAGCCGGCCATCTCCAAGCACCTCAAGGTGCTGGAACGCGCTGGCCTGGTCAGCCGCGGGCGGGACGCCCAGCGCCGGCCGTGCCGACTGGAGGCCCGACCGCTGCGGGAGGCGACGGCC
Source organism: Micromonospora sp. NPDC005163 (assembly GCF_053599835.1). Classification (NCBI taxonomy): domain Bacteria; kingdom Bacillati; phylum Actinomycetota; class Actinomycetes; order Micromonosporales; family Micromonosporaceae; genus Micromonospora; species Micromonospora sp. NPDC005163. The sequence continues at coordinate 57,377 of NZ_JBSFYP010000038.1, read as the reverse complement.
TGGCTCGCCAATTACCGCGACTACTGGGCGGAGAGTTACCAGCGCCTCGATGCCCTGCTCGACGAACTCCAGGCCGTCGAGGAAACCGCCGCCGAGCACCGGCACGCCCAACCGGACGGGACCGACGGATGACGGGCGTCGACGACCCGGTCGTCGTGCACACCCCCGGCGACCGGGAGATCGTGCTGAGTCGGCTGTTCGACGCGCCGGCACACCTGGTGTTCGCCGCCTTCACCCAGCCCACACTGCTGGTTCGGTGGTACGGCGCGCGCGGCTGGCGGCTGGCGGAGTGCGACGTCGACCTGCGGGTCGGCGGGCGGTGGCGGTTCGTGTCACTGGGCCCGCAAGGGGCCCGGATGGTCCAGGCTGGGGTCTACCGGCAGATCGAGCCACCGCACCGGCTGGTCTGCACCGAACTCTTCGACGACCAGTCCTACCCGGGCGAGACGCTGGTCAGCCACGCGTTCACCGAGCTGGCCGGACGGACGACCGTCACCACCACGCTGCGCTACGCCACCCCCGAGGGACGGGACACCGTGCTGCGCTACCCGATGGCCCGAGGCGTCGGGCAGAGCTTCACGCGGCTCGCCGACCTGCTGCGCCTGACAACGACGATGCGAGGAGAGACACCGTGAACTGGACGTTGGAAGTGGTGGTCGTGCCGGTCTCCGATGTGGACCGGGCGAAGACGTTCTACGCCGACCGGCTCGGCTTCGCCGTCGACCACGACACGGTGATCGGCGACGACGTGCGAATCGTCCAGCTGACCCCGCCCGGCTCCGGCTGCTCCGTCGTGATCGGCAAGGGCGCCGTCCCGGACATGCCGCCGGGTTCCCTCAAGGGCCTGCAACTGGTGGTGCCCGACCTGGAGCGGGCCCGCACCGAGCTGGTCGAACGGGGTGTGGAAGTCAGCGAGATCCAGGTGTTGGGCGCCAACCCGAGCCCCACGCCGCACCCGCTGGACAACGTCGGCTTCGTCTTCTTCACCGACCCCGACGGCAACGCCTGGGCCATCCAGCAGATCTCCAGCCGCGCCTGATCCGCCGCACGCCCGCGCTCGCCCGCCAGCCCTGGTTAACAAGGGGCCCTTCCTCTACCGGAGGCGTTAAGAAGGTGCAATTCCTTACAAGCGGCGGGGGCCGGTGTCCGGGCGGGCGGCCACGCCGCCGACCTGCACCTGCGCGTGCAGGACCGAGATGCCGTCCGGGCGGGCGAGCACCGGGTTGAGGGTCAGCGACCGCACCCGGGGCTGCTCGTCGGCGAGCTGACCGACCCGCAGCAGCAGATCCGCCAGGGCCGCCCGGTCGACCGGGGCGGCGCCCCGGTGCCCGCGCAGCAGCGGCGCCGCCCGCGGCTCGTCGACCAGCTCGGCGGCGTCCCGGTCGGTCAACGGCACCGCACGCCAGGCCCGGTCGCCGAGCAACTCGGTGGCGACGCCGCCCAGACCGAAGCCGACAACCGGCCCGAACGCCGGATCCTCCACCAGCTCCACCACGCAGGCCACGCCGGGCGCAACCATCGGCTGCACCAGGACGTCCGCGCCGAAGACGGCCGCCAACTCGGCGTACGCCCGGCCGACCGCCGGCTCGTCGGGCAGGTCCAGCCGGACCGCGCCGAGGTCGAGCCGGTGCCGCAGCCCCGGCGCGGCAGCCTTGAGCGCCACCGGGAAGCCCAACCGCACCGCCGCGTCGACCGCGCCGTCGACCGAGTCGACCGGCACCGACGCCACGACGTCGACGCCGTACGCGGCCAGCAGCGCGATCGGGTCGGTGGCGTCGGCGCGCAGCGCGGCCGGTGCGGCAGCCCGGTCGATCCGGGGCAGCTCGGGTGCCACCCCGGGCTGCCGGCGCAGCCACTCGGCGTACCGGTGCACCCGGGCGAGGGCACGCACCGCCTCCTCCACGCCGCCGTACGCCGGCACCCCCGCCGGCAGCCGGCCGACCAGGACGGTCGCCACGGTCGGCTTGCCCAACGCGAGCACCGCCGGCAGCGCGGCGGTGACGTCGGCGTCCACACCGGTCAGCTGGCCGGGCAGCGGCGGGGCGAAGACGACCACCAGGGCGTCCACCCGGTCGTCGCCGGCCGTCTCGGCCAGCGCGGTCGCGAACTCGGCAGCGCCGGCGTGCGGCCCGACGTCGCGGGGGTACCCGTCGACGACGGTGAGGCCGTGCCCGGCGCAGGCGCTGGCGGCCAGGCCGGTGAGTGCCGAGGAGTTGCCGACCACGCCGACCCGGCCACCGGCGGGCAGCGGCTGGTTGGCCAGCAGCACCCCCACGTCGAGCAGCTCCGGCACCGTGTCCACCCGGATCACCCCGGACTGGGCGAAGAGCGCGGCCACGGCCACCTCGTCCGGGCCGGCGGTGTCGCCCACCCCGACCGGGCGGGCCGGCGAGGCGAGCGCCACGACCGGTTTGGCCCGGCCGATCCGCCGGGCCAGCCGGGCGAACTTACGCGGATTGCCGAACGTCTCCAGGTACAACATGATCACGTCGGTGGCGGGGTCGTCCTGCCAGTACTGCAGCAGGTCGTTGCCGGACACGTCCGCCCGGTTGCCGGCCGAGACGAAGCTGGACAGCCCCAGGCCGCGCCGGTCAGCCTCGGCGAGCAACGCCACCCCGAACGCGCCGGACTGGCTGAAGATGCCGACCCGTCCGGCCGGCGGCAGCGCCGGGGCGAGGGTGGCGTTGAGGCGTACCGCCGGGTCGGTGTTGGCCACGCCGAGACAGTTCGGGCCGACCACCCGCATCCCGGCGGCGTGCGCCGCCCGGACCAGAGCCCGCTGCGCCGCCGCGCCCTCGGCGCCGGCCTCGGCGAAGCCGGCGGAGATGACCACCAGGCCGTGCACCCCGGCGACCGCGGCGTCGGCCACCACCGCGGTCGCCGCCTCCGGCGGCACCGCCACCACCGCCAGGTCCACCGGCACCCCGGCCTCGACCGCCGACGGGTACGCGGGCAGCCCCGCCACGGTCGACGCACTCAGGTGCACCGGCACCACCGCGCCGGTGAAGCCGCCGTCGCGCAGGTGCCCGAGCACCGCCGCGCCGACGCCCTGGCCGGTCGCGCTCGCACCGTAGACGGCGATGCCGCGCGGGGCGAGCAGCCGGGCGATCGAGCGGGCCTCGGTACGGTGCTCCCGGCCGCGCTGCACCTCCAGCGTGGCCTCGGTGGGCGCGATCGGGAAGTTGAGGTGCACCACCCCGTCGGCGAACTCGCGCTGGACCTGGTAACCGAAATCGGCGAAGACCCGCAGCATCTGCCCGTTGGCCGGCAGCACCTCGGCGACGAAGCTCATGATGCCGTTGCGCCGTGCGGCGTCGGCCAGGTGCTCCATCAGCACCGAGCCGATGCCCCGGCCCTGGTGGGCGTCCTCCACCACGAAGGCGACCTCCGCCTCCGGGGCCTGCGGGCCCAGTCGTTCGTAGCGGCCGACCGCGACGATCCGGTCGCCGGCCAGCACCACAAACGCCTCCCGATCGTGGTGGTCGACCGTGACGAAGCGGATCAGATCCCGCTCGGGGATGCGCGGGTACGGCGAGAAGTAGCGCAGGTAGCGGGTGCGTTCGGAGAACCGGCCGTGCATCGCCACGACGGCCGGCGCGTCATCCGGCCTGATTGGTCGCAACTGGACGGTGCTGCCGTCGCTGAGCAGCACGTCCACCGGCTGGTCCACGGTGGTCACCGGCGCGGTCCTCCCCCGGGCCCGGCTCAGTCCCGCGGATCGTACGGGTCGAGCCCGAGCAGCGGGAAGACCGTCTTGCGGGTGGCCGCGATCGCCCGGTCCACCGCGTTCGGCTCGCCGGTCGGCTGCCACGGCTCGTACGACGGGTCCGCGTCGTCGGTCATCCGCAGCGGCACCTCCCGGCCCGGACCACGGGCGGCGGCCAGTGCCCGCCAGGCCGGCGGAGTGAGCGTGGCCGGGTCGAGCGGGTCAGCGGTGGCCACTGCCAGCAGGTGGCTCCAGGCCCGGGGCACCACCTCGACCAACGCGTACCCGCCGCCGCCGGTGGCGACCCAGCGGCCGTCGCACAACTCGTCGGCGAGCGCCCGCAGCGCGACGTAGGTGGCTCGCTGCCCATCCACCGTGAGGTTCAGGTCGGCGAGCGGATCCAGCCGGTGCCCGTCGGCGCCGCACTGGCTGACCAGCACCTGCGGCCGGAACGCACGCAGCACCGACGGCACGATCGCATGGAACGCCCGCTGCCAGCCGGTGTCGTTGACGCCGGGCGGCAGGGGCATGTTGACCGCGGTGCCCTGCGCGCCCGGCCCACCCGTCTCGTCCGGGAAACCGGTGCCCGGGAAGAGCGCGAGCGGGGTCTCGTGCACGCTGACCGTGAGCACCCGAGGGTCGTCCCAGAACATCTGCTGCACCCCGTCGCCGTGGTGCACGTCCACATCCACGTACGCGATCCGCTCGGCGCCCAGGTCGAGCAGGCGGGCGATGGCCACCGCCGGGTCGTTGTAGACGCAGAAACCGGAGGCTCGGGCGGGCATCGCGTGGTGCAGGCCACCGGCCACGCTCACCGCCCGCCGCGCCTCACCGCGCCAGACCGCCTCCGCGGCGGCCACCGTGGCGCCGGCGACCAGCGCGCTGGACTCGTGCATCCCGTCGAAGACCGGGTTGTCGGAGGTGCCCAGCCCGTACCCGGCGAAGAGCGGGTCGCGCGGCGCGGCGCGCACCGCGGCCAGGTAGGCCGGGTGGTGCACCCGGGTGAGCAGGGCGTCGTCGGCGGGCTCCGGCTTGACCAGGCGGACCCCGGGGCGGTCCAGGATGCCCAGCTCACGGGCGAGCGCGACGGTCAGCTCCACCCGGACGGGGTCGAGCGGATGGTCACCCATGTCGTAGGCGAGCAGCGACTCGTCCCACACCACCACAGTGTCGTCGGACATGAGCCCATCGTCGCACGAGGACCGTCGCCGGCCCACCACACGCGCTGCTCAGGGGCCGGGTGTCGGCCCGGAGGCAACCGGCCGGGTCGGGTCGGCCACCCAGTTGCTCCACGATCCGACGTAGAGCGCCGCGTCCGGTCGGCCCGCCAGGTGCAGCGCGAGCACGGCCTGCGCGGCGGTCACCCCGGAGCCGCAGTACGCCCCCACCGACCGCGCCCCGGTCACCCCGGCGGCGGCGAACCGCTCGCGCAGCACGTCGGCGGCCGGGAAACGCCCGTCCGGGTCGACGTACTCTCCGGCGGGCAGGTTCGCCGCGCCCGGGACGTGCCCGGCGACCGGATCGATCGGCTCGACCTCACCCCGGTAGCGGGGCGCGGCCCGCACGTCGAGCAGTACGGCGTCGTCCGCGGCCGCCAGCGCGGCGGCCTGCCCGGCGTCGAGCACCGGAAGATCGCCGGGGCGCACCTCGACGTCGCCGGGGGCCGGGGTGGGCTTCGCGGTGGAGACGGGTCGACCGGCGGCGACCCAGGCCGGGTAGCCACCGTGCAGCACGCGGACGGGGCGGTGCCCGGCCCAGCGCAGCATCCACCAGGCCCGGGCGGCGGCCAGCCCGTCGCCGCCGTCGTACACCACCACGGGGTGACCGGCCCGGACGCCGGCGGCCCGCAGCGCGGCCTGCAACGCGGCCGGGTCGGGCAGCGGGTGCCGGCCGCCCGCACCGGGCGGCCCGCAGAGCGCGGTGTCCAGGTCGACGAAGACCGCGCCGGGCAGGTGACCGGCCAGGTAGTCGTCGCGGCCGGGCGGGCCGGCGAGCCGCCAGCGGACGTCGAGCAGGGTGGGCGGGTCGGCGCGGTCGAGCTCGGCGGCGAGCCGCTCGACCTCGACCAGCGGCTCCTGATTACCGGACATGGCGACCATCCAACACCATGCCGGTCGTCGGTTCGCGGGTCGGCGGCGGTCGATCGCCCGTTCTACTAGGTACAGGGAGTCACGATGAGCAACCTTCCGCAGAGCGTCCGGGACCACTTCCGCAACCTCGGCCGCGAGTACGGCCAGCGACTGGCGGCGCAGGAGAAGCAGAGCGCGCAGGGCAGCCGGGAGCGCCGCTAGCGTTTTCGCTGGCCAGAGGCAGTGGGGCGGGTCACCTACCGTGCATATCCACGCGAGCCGGGCGTATCCTTCCCCGCGTGTGGCAGCTCACGGTAGGTGACCTCGCGTACTGGCTCGACGATGACCGGCACCCTGTCCGGTGCCGCGTCGAGCTGGTGACCGACACGCGCGCCTACCTGCGAGCCACGGCCAGCGAGCACGGCCGGCGCAAGGGCGAGGTCTGGTTCGAGGGGCGGTTCACCCGGCGCGTCGCTCCGCGGCCCGCGCTCTACATCCACGAGGGCAAAGGGCACTTCGACTGGAGTCGGGTCCGCTTCGCCGCCTGACTTTCCAAACGGAAAAAGGGCACCAAAAAGGAGGCCCCAAGCCGCGATGGCCAGGGACCTCCTTCGTCTTGCGCTATTGGGTCTCGTCCGCAGAGTGCCGGCGCGGGTTGGTCCAAGCGATGAACCTGTCGAACAAGTCCTGGGAGTCGGGCGGAGTGTCCGGGTGCAGGCGGATCAGGTCGCCGACCGCGTCGTGTAGGTAGCTGCCCATGTAGATCGACAGGGCGATCATGTTCCGCCGGTATTCCATCAGCATCAGCAGCCGGGACGGCTCGCACGGCCACGGGTCACCGCAGAGACCCTGCACTGCCAGATCGGTCGCTGCGGGATGTGCGGGCGGTTCGGCGCCAGTCGACGCGGGTCGACGTAGGGGCGGACGACTTCCGGCTGGCCGGACATGTAGTGCGAACTTCGGTTGCTCAGCTCCATGCCCTACAGGTTGACAGTCGTCAGTGATGGCCGTCAACAACCGACGGGACAGTCGTCAGTGATGGCCGCCAGCAGTGATCGACGTTGTCTTCACGTAGCACTCCGCACATGTCTACCGTCAATGACGTGGAACTGGTGGGAGTCGCGGAGATCCGCGTGATGTTGGGTGGCGTGTCCCGTCAGCGTGCCCATGTGATCGCCTCCTCGAAGGGGTTCCCTGACCCGATCGCTGAGCTGACCATGGGCAACGTGTGGCGCAAGGCCGACGTGGGGAAGTGGATCAAGGATCACCGGCCGGAGCTGCTGGAAACGCAAGAAGGCCCGACCCCCGAGTAGGGAGCCGGGCCTTCTGGGTAGCGCTATGCGGTGACGCTGATGCTGGCGGGCTCCGCCGGCAGGCGCAGGGTACGGGCCAGCTCGGCGATGCCGGCCGTCCCGATCGCGCGGGCCTCCTCCTCCGACTCAGCGGTCACCGAGGCGGTGATCCGGGTCTTGCTTTCCCCGTCCACCGTCATGCTGGCCAACTCCACGCGCTCGTCGATCCGCCCACCGTCCAGGTGCGGCTCGATGGGCGCCCCTCGGTACTCGACCGCCATCCCCCACGTCTTCATGCCCCGATCCTACTTCTTGGGCTTCGGGCAGGACACGATCTGCGCCTCGGCCTTGTCGTCCGGGCTGAAGGAGAACGGCGTGCCGCTCGGCCCGGTGCCCGTCACCAGCGCCCGCGTGCGCCACTTGCCGGGCGAGCAGAACCAGATGCGGTGGGTGCAGGAGATCCACGCGCCGGCCGGCGGGATCTCCTCGCAGACCCCCGAGGTAACTGCCATCCTTCGATCTATCCGGAAGGCCAGGCTCAGCCGCGAGGAGCGATAACCACCGAGTCAATCGGCGGCCCGTCCACTCCGTTGCTACCGCCCTTCCCTACTGGCTTGACGATGATCCGCTTGACGTACCGACCCAGGATCTCCCTGCGGTGGTGCAACGTCTCCGGGTCATCGTCAAGCCAGTCTTCTAGTTCCTGGTCCTTGTCGACCGGGATCGCCGCAGCCTCCCTGGCCAGCTCCCCCTGCTTGGAGCGCAGCGCTTGGATCTGCTCCCGCATCGGGATGATCTCCTCCAGGGCCTCATCGTCAGTGAAGACGCCCTTGACCAGCGCGCTCCGCACCCGCTTGATCGCCGCCTCCAGCTCCTGAATCTCCGCCTCCAGGACAGGGTTAGGGTCGCCCGCATCCTCGCCTTCAGGGACACTCAGGCGGCCCTCAATGGCGCCGGCCACCCACTCCCTGACCACCAGCTCCAGCCACGGACGCTGACGCGAGACCTGGCCGCACCCGCCCCTCTGCTTGATGCAGATGTAGCGGTTGAAGCTGCCGGTCTTGCCCTCGGGGGCGACGTAGACCTGAGCGGACATCGGGGTGCCGCACATGCAGTACACGAACCCCGGCAGCAGGTACTTCCGAGCCCTCGGGGGTCCGCCCTTGCCCCTGCCGCCCCGAGTGCCCAGAGCCGCGACGATGGCCTCATGGTCCGCGCGGGTGAAGATGGCAGGCCATTTGCCCACCCCGACGATCTCGCCGTCGTGCGACACAAGGCCGGCGATGCGAGGGTTGCGCAGAGTTCGGGCCACGTTGCCGTCGTTATTCCACTCCTTGCCCAGCGGAGTGAGAACGCCCATGCTCTGCCAAAGCTGCCGGACCTTGGACACCTTGCCGGTTTGGAGCAGGACATCCCTGCCGTCCTTGAGGGCCTTCTCGGCAATCGGGTCCTTCTCCCGGCAGTACCCGAGCGGCGAGTCGTGGACGTAGCCGAACGTCCGGGAGCCCCCGTGCAGCTCGCCGGCCTCCCGGCGCCGCCTGGCGGCCCGCTCGACACGCTCTCCGGTCCGCTCGGCCTCCGCGGCGTCAACCGCTGCTTTGATCCGGGCGACCATGCGGCCATCGGCGGTCGACAGGTCGTCGTTGCCGCTCTTGACGGTATAGAGCAGCGTCCCCCTGGCGTCGTGCAGCGTGATCAGCCGCTCAAGCTCCATCGGGCGACGGGTGAACCGGCTGTTGCTCAGCGAGACGAGCACATCGAGCGAGCCGGCCTCGGCCTGCTCCATCATCTCCTCGAACCGCGGCCGGGGCTTCTTGGCCTTGGTGCTGGCCGACAGGTCGTTGTCGACGAAGACTTCAGCCACCTCCCACCCGAACGCCGCCACCAGCTCCCGGCAGTCGGCCTCCTGATCCGTGACGCCCTTCTCCTCGGACTCTCGGTCCGCTGATCCGGCAGTAGATGCCGCACCTCAGCGGTACAGGCTCACCCACGGCTGCCTCCGGGGTGGTGGTGGTCGATCGTCGGTCGATCGTGAGACACTAGAGCCTCCGGTAACGGTCCTCGCTAACAGGTGATGAAGATAAACGCTCACTCGCTCGTCGACACGACCGAAATGTACCTGCGCACCATCCTCGAGTTGGAGGAGGAGGGTGTGCCCCCGCTGCGCGCCCGGATCGCCGAGCGACTGAAGCAGAGCGGTCCCACCGTGAGCCAGACCGTCGCCCGGATGGAGCGCGACGGCCTGCTCACCGTCGAGGGCGACCGGCACCTGATGCTCACCGTCCAGGGTCGCGGCACCGCCGTGTCCGTGATGCGCAAGCACCGCCTCGCCGAGCTGCTGCTGGTCAACGTCATCGGGATGCCCTACGAGGAGGCCCACGAGGAGGCCTGCCGCTGGGAGCACGTGATGAGCGACGCCGTGGAGAAGCGGGTGTACGACCTGCTCAATCGGCCGACCCGCTCCCCGTACGGCAACCCGATCCCGGGCCTGGAGGAGCTGGGCTCGCCGGAGGCGGCGCCCGCCGAGGCCGGCGAGGGTGAGCGCAACCTGGCCTTCCCCGGTCTCTCCGGGCCGGTCGTGGTGCGCCGGATCTGCGAGAGCGTGCAGACCAACGCCGACGTGCTGCGCCAGCTGCACGCCGCCGGCGTCGACCCGGGCGCCACGGTGACCGTGGCCCAGGAGCGCGACGGCGTGTCGATCGACCGCTCCGGGGACCGGGTCCGGCTGCCCCGCGAGGTCGCCTCCCGGGTCTTCGTCGCCGCCAACTGACCAACCGCCGGCCAGGAGGGCGACCCGGGCGTCACAGCGTCCGGGTGTTCACCTTCTTGGCCAGCGCGACCAGGTCACCGGTCAGTTTCTCGGCCGCCGAACGTTGGGCACCGCGCGCCGCCGTCCAGCTCAGCGTTGCCAGCCGCCCCTCGCTGGCCAGCCACCCCACCTCGGCGACCGGCCCGCGCCCGCTCGCCGCCGCGATGGTCCGCCGGTACGCCTGCTGACCCAGCCCGGTCACCTTCGTCGCCTTGTCGGGCACCACGTCCGCACCGAAGGTGGCCTTGTCGATCTTGGTGTCGGTCACGCTCAGCGTCAGCTCCGGCAGCGCCGCGCGCTCGGCCCGGACGACGCAGGTGAACGTGTCGCCCCGTTCGCTGGCGGCCGCCACGTCGAAGCGCACCTTGACCAGCTGCTCGATGACCGTGAAGTCGAGCAGGCGGCAGGCGCCGCCCGACGACGCCGCCGGCACGTCCACCGCGATCGGTGCCGGCGGTGGCACCGCCACCGGCTCGGCCTCGGCGGCGCAGCCGCTCACCAGCAGCGCCGCCAGCCCGGCGACCACGATCCGCCCGCGCACGCTCCACCCTCTCGCCGACCGACGGCGGAAGGTGCCCGCCAGATGTCCGTCGGACACCGTACGGGGTGTCCGGGCCCGGCGGAAGCCCTCGTTCGGCGGGTCCGCCGCGACCTGGCCGGCGCTCATCCGGCCGGCCGGTCGTCCGCGTACGGGCAGTGCCGGCAGCCGCGTCCGCAGCAGGTGCCGCGGCCGGCCAGGAAACCGGCGCTGAGCACGAACAGCCCGGTCGCCGGGTCGAGATAGCCCGCCTCCCCGGCGGCGAGCGCGGCCGTGTGCGCCGCGAGGATCCGGGGCCGGTCGGGGTGCTCGGGCGGCAGCCGGGACGGGTGCGGCTCGGTGAGCGGCCGGTCGGCCAGGGGTCGTCGCTCTCCGGTCACCGCAGCAGTCTAGGGACGCCGTCGGAGCGCCCGGCCCGTGGTCAGCCGTGCCGGGCCAGCGCGGCGGCCACCTCGTCCCGGCCGGCACCGGCGGCGAGCAGCAGGCGCAGCAGCACGCGCGCCTTGTACGGGTCGAGCAACCCGCCGTTGAGCAGCCCACGCCGTTGCAGGTCGGTCTCCGAGCCGACCGCCCCGTACGTGTGCCGCAGCACCGACCCGGCCCCGGATCGGGAGGTGAGCACCACCGGCATCCGGCTGGCGAGGGCACCGAGCACCGGAGCCAGGGTGGCGGGCACGTGCCCCACTCCGAAGCCGGCCACCACCAGGCCCTGGTGGGTGTCGGCCAACCCATCCAGCAGCAGCCCGTCGTCGTCCATCGTCACCACGTACAGGGCCACCCGGGTCGCGTCGAGCCGGTCCGGGTCGACCGGCGGCAGCGGCTCGTGCCGCTGCGGCCGGGTCAGCACCCGTACCTCCCCCTCGATCACCTGGCCGAGCGGGCCGGCGTTGGGCGAGGCGAAGGTGGCGGTGCTGGTGCTGTGCGTCTTGTGCAGCCAGCGGGCGGCGTGCACCTGGTCGTTGACGGCGACGAGCACGCCCAGGTCACGGGCGGCCGGCGCGGCGGCCACCCGCAGTGCCGCGAGCAGGTTCGCCGGCCCGTCGGCGCCGGCCAGGGTGGGGTTGCGCATGGCGCCGGTGAACACCAGCGGGGCGGCGTGCGGCCAGATGAGGTCGGCCAGGAACGCCGTCTCCTCCACCGTGTCGGTGCCCTGGGTGACCACCACGCCGGTCGCGCCGCCGTTCACCGCCTGGGACGCCTCCGCGACCACGTCGAGCAGCTGACGGCCGGTGAGGTGAGCGCTGGGCACCGCGTGGGTGTCGCGCACGTCCACGGGTACGCCCAGCTCGGCGAGGCCGGGCACGGCGGCGGTGAGGTCCGCGCCGGTGAGTCGGGTGACCACGCCCGGGCGGCCGGTGTCGACGCCGCCCATCGCGATCGTGCCGCCGAGGGTGATCAGGGCGATGGACACGGATGCCTCCTTTCGCCGCTGGGGCGTCCCGCGGCCCTGGGACGGTACCTGCCCTGCCCCTGAGCGGGCCGGCGACCCGACCGGGCGGCGCGAAATACGGTGTCGTGTGCGATCGCGGCCCCGGTAGGGTCCCCGGGCAGCCGGCCGGCGGCACGCGTGACCGCACAGACAGGCTGTGATCGTGACCCAGCAGGTGACCCAGGCCCCGGCGAGCGCGACCGGTGCCGTCCCGTCGCTGTGGCGCAGCAGGAGCTTCCTGCTGCTCTGGGGTGGTCAGACGGTCAGCGAGCTGGGCACCCGGATCGCCAACGTTGCGGTGCCGCTGCTCGCCGCCGACACCCTGAACGCCAGCGTCTTCCAGGTCTCCCTGCTGACCGTCCTGGCCTGGCTGCCGTACCTGCTCTTCTCGCTGCCGGCGGGCATCGTCGCCGACCGGCTCGACCAGCGGCGGCTGATGATCGCGTGTGACCTGGGTCGGGCCGCGCTCATGCTGTCGCTGCCGGTGGCCGCTCTGGTCGGCCAACTCACCCTTACCTTCCTGTACGCGGTGGTCGGGCTGGGCGGGGTGCTGACCGTGCTGTTCACGGTGGCGTACAAGACCCTGCTGCCCCGGCTGGTGCCGGCGGACCTGCTGGTGGACGGCAATGCCAAGCTCACCATCAGCGAGGATGCCGCCGAACTGGTCGGCCCGACGGTCAGCGGCGTGCTCATCGGGCTGGTCGGCGCGGCCCGGACCTTCCTGACCAACGGATTCGCCTTCCTGGTCAGCGCGCTGACGCTGATCCTCATCCGCGAGGCGCCGGTACGCCGCGAGCCGGCCCCCCGGGTGCCGCTGCGGGTGGAGCTGACCGACGGGCTGAGCTTCATCCGGCGGCAACCGATCCTCGTCAGCATCCTGGCGTGCACCACCTGGTCGAACTTCTGGGTGATGGCGTCCGGCTCGATCGAGGTCACCTTCCTGGTCCGCGAGCTGCACGCCAACCCGGTGCAGGTGGGGCTGGTCTTCTCGGTCAGCGCGGTCGGCGGGCTGGTGGTGGGGGTGCTGGCCGCCCGGCTGACGGCCTGGCTCGGCTCGGCCCGGGTGATCTGGGTGGCGATGGCCGCACCTGGCCCGTTCTACCTGCTCATGCCGCTCGCGCAGCCCGGCTGGGGGCTGCTGCTCTACGGGGCCGGGCTGGCCGCGTTCTCGGCCAACGCGGTGCTGTTCAACGTGGCGGCGATGTCGTACCGGCAGCGGATCACCCCGCCGGCGATCCTCGGACGGGTCAACGCGGCGTTCCTCTGGATCTGCCTCGGGGTGATCCCGCTCGGGGCGCTGACCGGCGGCGCGCTCGGCACCGCGCTGGGTCTGCGCGCCGCCCTCTGGGTGTGTGTGCTGGGCACCTGGGCCGCGTGCCTGTTCGTGGTCTGCTCCCCGCTGCGCCGGATGCGGGACATGCCGGCGGTGTCGTCGAAGGATCCGACGGTTTCGTCGTAGGGTCCGACGATTCGCCCGGCAGCCGGGTTTTCGGCAACGGCGTCGTCCTGCTGCGCCACGAGCGGGCCGGCTGACCCACATCGCCCGGGCGGTTCCGCACGGGCCAACCGTCCTGGGAGGGCGTACTCATGGCCACCTTCGCCGCGCCCGACGGCACCACACTCGCGCAGTGCCGCGCCCGGCCGGCGGCGGGTCAGTGCAGGCGGCGGGTCAGCGCAGGCGGCGCTCCCGGCCGTCGGCGGCGCCGGCCGGCGCCCAGGCCCGGGTGTGGTCCTTTGCTCTGCTTCAACGGAGGCAACACTTGTCCGTGCTGAGTGTTGCGTGGAGTGAAGCAGAGCAAAGGGCGCGTGGCAGGGTACGGCCGGGGCGTGGTCAGCGGCCGCCGCCGGTGTTGGGTTGAGTCTCCAGTGGGGGGAGACAGCAGGGTGGGGGCATGAACGGGGAAACGCGCTACACGATCGGCGACCTGGCCCGGCGGACCGGCCTGAGCGTCAAGACCATCCGGTACTACGCCGACCGGGGAATCGTGCCGCCCACCGACCGGAGTCCGGCCGGCTACCGCCGCTACGGCCCGGACGCGGTCGCCCGGCTGGAGCTGGTCCGGACGCTGCGCGACCTCGGCGTGGACCTCGCCGCCATCCGTCGGGTGGTCGATCACGAGGTGCCGCTGGCAGAGGTGGCCGCCGCACACGCCGAGGCGTTGGCGGTGCAGATCCGCGTCCTGCGGCTGCGCCACGCGGTGCTCATCGCGGCGACCCGGCGCGGCGGCGGAGCCGACGAGTTGGAGCTGCTGCACACCCTGGCCCGGCTTTCCGGGCATGAGCGTCGCCGGCTGGTCGACGACTTCCTCGACGCCGTCTTCGACGGCCTGGTGACCGTGCCGGCGTACCCGGGGATCATGCGGTCGCTGACCCCGGAGCTGCCTGACGAGCCCAGCGCGGCGCAGATACAGGCGTGGGTGGAGCTGGCCGAGCTGGCCCGGGACCCGGACTTCCGCGCCGGCATGCGGCGACTGGTGCGGCAGTACGCCGCCGACCACGACGTCCCGGGGCTGCCCCGCCCGGATGCTGTCGCGGTGGTCCGGGACGCCGTGGCACCCGCCCTGGCGGCCGGCGTCGACCCGACCTCGCCGGCCGCCGACGCCATCGTGGAGACCGTCACCGGCCGGTACGCGCAGCTCAGCGGCCAGTCCGACGGCGCCGATCTGCGGCGTCGACTGCTGACCCGGCTGGGGACGGCGAACGATCCTCGCCGGGACCGCTACCTCGACCTGCTCGCGGTGGTCAACGGCTGGCCGACGGGCGGGCAGACCGCGCCGGCGCTGGACTGGTTCATCCGGGCCCTGCGCGGTCGGATGTCCGAGCCGCACCCTGCGTAAGCTGCCCCACACCCACACTGAAGGGCCCCTCCTGTGACCACGATCCGTGTTGCCCGCTCCGACGAAATCCCCGGGCTCGTCCAAGACGCGAACGATGCCGGACGCAATGCCGCGACCAGCACCTACCTGACCGACCTACTCACCAAGGGCTGCACGCGGCCGGAGTGGTGCCTGGTGGCCGAGGACGGCGACCGTCTGATCGGCAGCGTCGCCGGGTGGACCATGCCGGGCCACGACATGCCGAGCGATGTCGTGCTCCTGGAAGCCCCCTGGGACGACCCCGACCTGACCGTCGGGCTCGCCCTGCTCGCGGAGATGGCCACCCTGGCCAGGACGCTCGGTGCCACGGAACTGGGGCACGTGGTGGATTCCCCGGCCCAGGCACCACAGTTTCAGCGCCATCCCGAGCGGCGCGGTGAACTGCTGCGCCGGGCCGGATTCACCGTGGCCCGCGACGGCCGGCGCTTCCGCTGGCTGGCCGGCGGGGAACTGCCCGCGCAGGACGAGCGGCTTCGATTCCGATCCCTCGCCGACCTTGGCCCCGAACCCTTCGTCGACCTGCTGGAGGCCCTGCTCGCCGACACCGCCGACGCCCGGCTGTCCGAAGACGTACGCCGTCACGGCCGGCGCAAGGCCGCGGAGCTGCTGTTCGAGGAATCGGCCGAACTCCACCACGAGCCGCAGTGGTGGGAGATCGGGTACGACGCCGACGGCACCCCGGCCGTGATCAGCCTCCCGGCGCACAGCCCCGCCTTTCCCGTGATCGGCTTCGTCGGTGTCGCTCCCGCCCACCGGGGCAAGGGCTACAGCTCGTCGGTCGTGGCACGGAGTACGGCGATCCTGGCGGAGAACGGTGCCACAGAGATCCGCGGCGACTGCGACGTACAGAACATCGCGATGTTCAAGGGCTTTCAGCGTGCGGGTTACGACAACTTCGCCGACCGGATGGAGTTCAGCCGTTCGCTCTGACCCGTATCCGGCATCGACGCCCCGGGGGCGTCAGCCGAACCAGGTCATCGACTGGCCGTGCCCCCGGGTCCACGCCAGCGGCTTCCCATCCAAGGCGAGGACGTTGTGCAGCGCCGCCTCCGGGAGGTCGGGCAACCCGTCGTACGGCAGCACCTCCGGGGCTTCGTTCGCGACCCAGTGCCCGGGCAGGCCACTGACCAGCCGGACGAACGCCTTCCGACGCGGCACGGGCACCTGGTAGAGCACGGAGGTGTGGAAGACCACGAGGGTCGCGCCTGCCGGCGCCCGCGCCGCGAGCGCCGGCAGGTCGTCCACCAGGTCACCGCGGACCAGCAGCGGTGGGTCGGCCGCGGCGACCGCCGCCGCGGCGCGCAGCCGGGCCCGCCGGTGCGCGTGCTCCGGCCAGATCAGGGCGTCCAACCAGGACACGTCGTCGGGGTCGGTCACGTCGAGCGGGTTGAGGTCCAGGCCGGCCCGCCACACCACCTGGGGTACGCGTGCCGGCGGTACCAGTCCGCTGGCCGCGCAGTCCAGGACCGGCTCGCCGGAGCCGACCTGATGCTCGCCGTAGCGGTAGGCGTACCGGTCGGGGTAGAGGCAGAGCCCGGCGGACGCGCCGACCTCCAGTAGAGCGAGCGGCTGCGGCAGCGCGGCGAGCACCGGCAGCAGGACCGCGCACCGCCCGGCCTCGTTCGTCTGGGTGGCCCGAGCCCGCACCTGCGCCTCGATGGCCGACCAGTTCGCCACGGCGTAGTCGTGGAACGCGGCCGGGTCCTCGACCGGGCCGCCGAGCCACCGGACGACACCGAACAACAGGTTCGGCTGCCGTTTGGCCGGCGGAAGCCCGTCGAGCAGGGCGAGCAGCTCGTCGTCGCGGGACACCGCCAGGGACAGCCGCTCGTACGCGGGCGAGACCCCGCGCACCTCGCGGCGGGCAAACCTGGCGTACGCCTCAGCGGTCGTCATGTCCTGATCGTCGCAGCCATCCGCCGGCACGGCACACCCCGTGTCCCCGATGCCAGCCGCCGCCTTCCCCGCCTCGTAGAGTGCGGCGGCGGCCGGACCGTTGAGCAGCAGCTCAGCCGGCCGGAACGGGCAACGGGGAGGTACATGTCGTGCGGGGTGACGGTGTTCGGGTACTGATCGTCGGCGGTGGTGTCGCCGGACTGGCGACGGTGTCCGCGTTGCGGGACTGGGGCGCGACGGCCGACGTGGTTGAGCGGGCACCTGGGCCGGCCGACTCCGGCACCGGCATCTACCTCACCGGCAACGCGACCCGGATGCTCGACGTACTCGGTCTGCGGGAGCCGGTCGCCGACGTCGCCGTGGAGATCACGCGGCAGCGCAGCGCCAACCAGCGCGGACGCCGGCTCTTCGACATCGACGTGGCCGCACTGTGGCAGGGCGTCGGGCCCTGCGCGTCGCTGTCCCGGGCGCAGTTGCACCGGGCCCTGCTCGCCGGCGTCGGCGACGCCCCGATCCGCTGGGGCCGCCAGCCGGTCGCGCTCCGCCGGGAGGGCGACGTGGTCGCCGTCGATTTCGACGACGACAGCAGCGCACGGTACGACCTGGTGATCGGCGCCGACGGGGTGAACTCGACGGTCCGGCGGCTCGCCTTCAACGGTCAGACGGCCCGCGACCTAGGCCAGTACGCGTACCGGTGGGTCGCTCCCCGGATCGACGACGAGCCGGTCTGGTCGGTGCAGTTGGGGCGCGGCAGGCAGTTCCTGACGATCCCGATCAGCGCCGAGCAGACGTACTGCTACTACAACGACGGACCGGTCGCCGACCGACCCGGCTGGCGCGACGAGCTGGGCGCGACGTTCACCGAGCCGGCCGCCACCATGCTCAAGGCCCTCGACTACGACGCCAGCACCCTGCACGCCGGGCCGAACCAGGAGGTCGTCCTCGACTCCTGGTCCCGGGGGCCGGTGCTGCTGATCGGCGACGCCGCTCACGCCACCTCGCCGAACATGGCCCAGGGCGCGGCCATGGCTCTGGAGGACGCCATCGTGCTCGCCGAGTCACTGGCCGCCGCCGGAAGCATCGCCGAGGCGTTGCACGGGTACGAGACGCGCCGCCGCCCGCGTACCGACTGGGTACTCAGCCAGACGCACCGCCGGGACAAGGCCACCGGGCTGTCGCCCGCGCTGCGCGACCTGGTGCTGCGCCGCCTCGGCGAGCAGATGTTCCGGTCGAACTACGGGCCGCTGTTCGCCCGCCCCTGACCCGACGAGCCGCGCTGCTCGCGTGGCTTCGGTCCATCACGATCGACTCGGGTTCCGTGATGTCGGGGTATCCGGGCGAGGATGATGCCCCGATTTCATTGAACCCGAGTCGATCAGGCGGGAATGCCGCGAGCGCGGCAGGTGATCCCTGCCGCGCTCGCGGGTAATACGGTCGATCGCGTACGTCAGCTGCAGCCGCTGGTGGAGCCGCAGCCCTCGCAGACGTAGCAGCTACCGGCCGGGCGCATCTTCGTACCGCAGGTGAAGCAGAGCGGCGCGTCGGCGGCCTTGCCGATCACGGCCTCGAGCAGTTCG
Source organism: Micromonospora sp. NPDC005163 (assembly GCF_053599835.1). Lineage (NCBI taxonomy): Bacteria > Bacillati > Actinomycetota > Actinomycetes > Micromonosporales > Micromonosporaceae > Micromonospora > Micromonospora sp. NPDC005163. The sequence goes on along the minus strand of NZ_JBSFYP010000038.1, from coordinate 39,185 downwards.
GTGCTGGAACCCACGCTCGGAGCCGGCTTGGCGGCGGCCACCTCGACCATCTCCTGCGCCGGCTGCGCGACGGCCTCCGGCTTGGCCGGGGCCTCCACCGGTGCCGAGGACGCCATCGCGGTGAGCTCCGCGCCGGTCACGGCGGCGGCTTCCGCGTCGGCCTCGGCCCGCAGCTGCGCGGCCCGCTCGCTGGCGGTGAAGATGCCCAGCTCGGCGCGGCGCTCGTACGGCAGGAAGTCCAACGCCAGGCGACGGAAGATGTAGTCCATCACCGAGGCCGCCATCCGCACGTCCGGGTCGTCGGTCATCCCGGCCGGCTCGAAGCGCATGTTGGTGAACTTGCTGACGAACGTCTCCAGCGGCACGCCGTACTGCAGACCGATGCTGATGGCCACCGAGAAGGCGTCCATCACCCCGGCCAGGGTCGAGCCCTGCTTGGACATCTTGAGGAAGACCTCGCCGAGGCCGTCGTCCGGGTAGGACGACGCGGTGAGGTAGCCCTCGGCGCCACCGACGGAGAAGCTGACCGTCTCGGACGGGCGCTTCTTCGGCAGGCGCTTACGCACCGGCCGGTACTCGATGACCTTCTCCACCGCGGCCGGCGCGGCGGCTGCGGTCTCGACGGCGGCCGGCTCGGTGGCCTTGTTGGACTTGGCCACCGAAAGCGGCTGGCCGACCTTGCAGTTGTCCCGGTAGATCGCCAGCGCCTTGAGGCCGAGCTTCCAGCCCTCGAAGTAGATCTTCTCGACGTCCTCGACGGTGGCCGCCTCCGGCATGTTGACCGTCTTGGAGATCGCGCCGGAGACGAACGGCTGGATGGCCGCCATCATCCGTACGTGACCCATCGGGGCGATCGTCCGCTCACCCATCGCGCAGTCGAAGACCGGGTAGTGCTCCGGCTTGAGGCCGGGGGCGTCCACCACGTGGCCGTTGTCGGCGATGTGCTCGACGATCGCCTCGACCTGCTCCTCGGGGTAGCCGAGGCTGCGAAGGGCACGCGGAACCGTCTGGTTGACGATCTGCATCGAGCCGCCGCCGACCAGCTTCTTGAACTTGACCAGCGCCAGGTCCGGCTCCACGCCGGTCGTGTCGCAGTCCATCATGAAGCCGATCGTGCCGGTCGGGGCGAGGACGCTCGCCTGCGCGTTGCGCCAGCCGTTCTTGTCGCCGATCTTGTTGCCCTGGGTCCACTGCCTGGTCGCCTCGCGGACGATCGCGGTGGCCACCGGGCTGGTCGGCTTGATCTCGTCGTTGGCCGCCGCGTGCTTGCGCATGACCCGCTTGTGCGGCTCGGCGTTGCGGGCGTAGCCGTCGTACGGGCCGACGACGCCGGCCAACTCGGCCGAGCGGCGGTAGGCGGTGCCGGTCATCAGGGACGTGATCGCCGCGGCGACCGAGCGGCCCTGCTCCGAGTCGTACGGCAGGCCGGTGGCCATCAGCAGGGCGCCCAGGTTGGCGTAGCCGATGCCGAGCTGCCGGTAGGCGCGGGAGGTCTCACCGATCTTCTCGGTCGGGAAGTCCGCGAAGCAGATGGAGATGTCCATCGCGGTGATGACGAACTCGACGGACTTGACGAACTTCTCCACCTCGAAGCCACCGTCGGCGCGGAGGAACTTCATCAGGTTGAGCGAGGCAAGGTTGCACGAGGAGTTGTCCAGGTGCAGGTACTCCGAGCACGGGTTCGACGCGGTGATCCGCCCGGTCTCCGGGCAGGTGTGCCAGTCGTTGATCGTGTCGTCGTACTGCAGGCCCGGGTCGGCGCACTCCCAGGCGGCCTGGGAGATGGCGCGGAACAGCTTCTTGGCGTCGACGGTCTCGATCACCGAGCCGTCCAGCCGGCCGCGCAGGTCGAAGCCGCCGCCGTTCTCCACCGCCGCCATGAACTCGCCGGAGACCCGGACCGAGTTGTTGGCGTTCTGGTACTGCACGCTGACGATGTCGGAGCCGCCGAGGTCCATGTCGAACCCGGCGTCGCGCAGCGCGCGGATCTTGTCCTCCTCGCGCGCCTTCGTGACCACGAACTCCTGGATGTCCGGGTGGTCCACGTCGAGGATGACCATCTTGGCCGCCCGCCGGGTCGCGCCGCCGGACTTGATGGTGCCGGCCGAGGCGTCCGCGCCGCGCATGAAGCTGACCGGGCCGGAGGCGTTGCCGCCGGAGGAGAGCAGCTCACGGGACGAGCGGATCCGCGACAGGTTGACCCCGGAGCCGGAGCCGCCCTTGAAGATCAGCCCCTCCTCCTTGTACCAGTCGAGGATCGAGTCCATCGAGTCGTCGACGGACAGGATGAAGCAGGCGCTGACCTGCTGCGGCGACGGCGTACCGACGTTGAACCAGACCGGCGAGTTGAAGCTGAACACCTGGTTCAGCAGCATCCAGGTCAGCTCGTGCGCGAAGATCTCGGCGTCGGCCGGGCTGGCGAAGTAGCCGTACTCCTCACCCGCGGTGCGGTAGGTGCTGACCACCCGGTCGATCAACTGCTTGAGCGACCACTCCCGCTCCGGGGTCCCCACCGCGCCCCGGAAGTACTTGGTGGTCACGATGTTCGCCGCGTTGACGCTCCACGACTCCGGGAACTCCACCCCGCGCTGCTCGAAGTTGATCGAGCCGTCCCGCCAGTTCGTCATCACGACGTCGCGGCGCTCCCAGGTGACCTCGTCGTACGGGTGGACCCCCTCGGTCGTCCACACCCGCTCGATCTTCACCCCGGCGCTCGCGCTGGCCTTGCTCCGTGACCTGCTTGTCGTCACACCATCCCCCGACATCTCATCCGCCCCCTCGTCCACGCGGCCACCCGCCGCGCTTCCACCTGTCAGCAACACAAACCTCAGTTGGTACGGCCGGCGGTCCCCGCCGCCCCGGCCTGGGCCGCGCCCTCCCGGGCGCGGGCCGCGGCCCGCAATGTCTCGATCTCCTGCTCGAAGTCGGCGAGCGAGTCGAAGGACCGGTAGACGCTGGCGAACCGCAGGTACGCCACCTCGTCCAGGTCCCGCAGAGGGCCCAGGATGGCCAGCCCCACGTCATGGCTGGGGATCTCGGCGGCACCCTTGGCCCGCACGGTCTCCTCGACCTTCTGGGCCAGCAGCGCGATCGAGTCCTCGTCGACGGGCCGGCCCTGGCACGCCTTGAGCACCCCGCCGATGATCTTCGTACGGCTGAACGGCTCGGTCACCCCGCTGCGCTTGACGACCGCGAGGACCGCCTCCTCGACGGTGGTGAACCGCTTGCCGCACTCCGGGCAGGACCGTCGCCGCCGGATGAGCTGACCGTCGTCGGCCTCCCGCGAGTCGACCACCCGGGAGTCGGCGTACCGGCAGTACGGACACCGCATCGCCTACCTCCTAATCATGATCAACCACGGTTGCGCCGGGCACTCCCGGGCACGGCTCGCCACGACGGTGCCGTCCGGAGACGGCGCCCGCCGTGGTCGACGTTACGAGAGTGCGGTCGGCAGTCGGACCCAACCTGTAGGCAACTTACGCCCGTGTCACTACTACATCTAGGGGTTGACCGTATGTCGCTGGCGAACCCGGGTCAAGTTGGCTGGCGTGTCCGGCGCGTCACGGACCATCCGGTCATCCACCCCCAGCGCTCCACCGGAAGACCCAACGCCGGACCCCCGCCGCGGTTACCGGCCAACGGGCCGAAGTAGCCCGCAAAACGACCGAGGATCGAACACCCGTGCTATCCGACGTACCATTTATCAGAACATCCGTACGACAGGAGCGGTTTTTCACCCCGACACGCCGGTGAGAGGTCGTACAGATGTTTGAAAATGACCGATCTCACCTATACGGTCAGGAACAGCCGGGTGCGATGGATCTTCGCCACACGCGGCGACGCACCACCCCCAGCACCGTCGTGGCACCACCGCACGCACCACGAGCCGACGAGGCACCCAGCGCCGACCAGGGAGGACGGACGTGACCGAGGACCGGGCCAGCCGGCCGAAGAGCCCGCAGCAGATCACCGAGGCGGGCCCGCCGGCCACCCGACGCCGCAGCGCCGCGCGCAGCCGGACGGGCCAGCCCGTCGTGCGCCCGGTCACCCCGGTGGTCAGCACCTTCCCCGACCCGGCGACGGTCGACCTGACCGCCCGCCAGCGCCGCATCCTGGAGTTCATCCGCAGCTGGGTGGAGCGCCACGGCTACCCGCCGAGCGTCCGGGAGATCGGCGAGGCGGTCGGCCTCGTGTCGCCGTCCAGCGTCGCCTACCAGCTCAAGGAGCTGGAAAAGAAGGGCTTCCTGCGCCGCGACCCCAACCGGCCGCGCGCGGTGGACGTCCGGGCCCCGAGCGAGGCCATCGACGACGAACTGTCCCGCGCGCAGCGGCCGACCCCGGCATACGTGCCGATGCTCGGCCGGATCGCCGCCGGTGGGCCGATCCTCGCCGAGCAGGCGGTGGAGGACATCTTCCCCCTCCCCCGCGAGCTGGTGGGCGAGGGCGAGGTCTTCATGCTCCAGGTCAAGGGCGACTCGATGCTCGACGCCGCGATCTGTGACGGCGACTGGGTGGTCGTCCGGCAGCAGCCCACCGCCGACTCGGGCGAGATCGTGGCAGCCATGCTCGATGGCGAGGCGACCGTCAAGACCTACCGGCGGCGCGACGGGCACGTCTGGCTGATGCCGCAAAACCCAGCCTTCGACCCGATCCCCGGTGACGACGCCACCATCATGGGCCGGGTCGTGGCGGTGCTGCGCCGGATCTGACCGGTCCGCGGGTGAGTGCCCACGGCACTCACCCGCGCCGCCCAGGGCGGTGCAGTCGTTCAGGGTGCGTCAGGGCACGTGGCCGGGACGCGTCAGTAGCGGTCGCCCCGGTGGCCGCGACCGCCCCCGGGATACTGCCCGTACGGGTCCACGGGCGCGTCCTCTTCACGCCGACGACCGGGCCGCTGGCCCCGGTAGTCCGGCTCCGGCCCACCACGCCGTGGCGGCTCCGCCCGACCGCCGCTGGGCTGGCCACCACCACCGGGCTGGCCTCCGCCGCCGTACACGCCTCCGCCGGAACGGCCACCGCCCGGAGGACGACCGCCGCCACCCGCCGGCCGACCACCGCCGCCCGCCGGGGGACGACCCCCGCCGTAGACGCCGGGCGGGCCGCCCGCCGGGGCAGGGCCGTAGCCACCGTCGGCGGCCGCGGGACGGCCACCGCCGTACACCCCGCCGCCCGCCGGGGCGGGACCACCACGACCCGCGCCGCCGCCGTACGTCCCGCCGCCGGCGCCGTAGACCGCCCCACCGGCCGGCGCGCCACCACCGTAGACGCCACCCGCACGGTCACCGGCCGGGAACCCGTCGTCGGCACGGGCGCCGGGCGGGCCCAGAGGCTCGCCGTCCGGATCCGACCGGTCGGAGCCATCGGCGGTCGGCGGGCGGCGGCGGGCCCGGAGGATGCCGACGATGCCCGCACCAACCAGCAGCAGGCCGATCAGCCCGACCGCGCCGACCAGGTACGTGATGTCGTCGAAGCTCATCCCGTCGATCCAGGACTTGGAGGCGGCCGACTTGGACTCACCGGCATCCTCCGCCAGCGGTTGCGCCGTTGAGGTGGACGGCGTGTAGCTGAGGATGTCGACCGTCTCCTCCTCGGTGAACTGCTGGCCGTCGGAGACGGTGAGGAAGGTCTTGCCGTCCGTGGTGTAGCTGATGGCCTCACCGAACGGGTCCGTGAGCGGCGTCACCCGGGGCTTGCCAGTGGTGAGCGCGCCGACGATGTCGCCGCCGGTCACGTCGAACTCGAAGGCGTCCGCGTAGGTGCGCAGGACCACCCGGGTGCCGTCCGGCGACCGCGCCGCGCCGGTGATCGCGACCCGGCCGAACGTGTTGAGCGGGTTCTCGGTCTCTGTCCTGGGCAGCGCGATGTCGCCGACCTTGCGCATCGGCACCGGGTCGGTGTCGCCGTTCTTCAGCGCCGCCGTGGGGGTGTAGATCTCGGCCTTCCCGCTGGTCACCTTGGTGATGATCAGCGGTTTGCCATCGTTGCCGATGAGCAGCGCCTCGGCGTCGTGGGGCTTGCCCTCGGGGTAGGAGAGCCGGTGCAGCACCGGCTCCTTGCCGCCGGTGACCGGCATCGACCAGAGCGCGACCCGCTTACGGCGCTCCTTGGCGAAGACGTTGTCGCCGGTGTCCGCGATCCAGAGGGTCGCGCCGTTCGGTGAGAGAGCGAGGTCCTCGGTGTCGAACGGGCCATCCCCCGAGTAGCGGACCGGGTCCTTCGAGATCTTGCATTTGCTGTCCAGGAAGAAGACCCGCTTGCGTGCCGAGACCTCGGTGCCGTCGTTGATGACGATGTAGCCGCTCTTGGTCACCACCATCCCGGACAGCTCGCGCAGTCGCTCGTCGGCGATCGTGCACCGCTTCTTACCGGGAGTGACGGCGGGCGCTTCGAGAGATGCGGGGGCGGGAGCGGCGACAGCCACTCCGGCGAGCGCCACGGTTGCCCCGAACAGGCCGAGGGCAACCGTGACCGAGGAAACAACGCGGCGCATTCGGTCAGTGTCGCATGCCGCGCGTTTCCGGGGGATGACGCCGGGGCCGCTCAGCGCCGGCTGCCGGCCGTCTGCCCCTGTCGCTCAACGTCGAACGGCGCCAACTCGGCGGCGAGCGCCTCGCCGACCCGCACGTGCAGCAGGGTGCCTTCCGGCAGGTGCGACGTGCTGAGCACCTCGCCCGTACGGTGCACCCGTGCCACCAGGTCACCCCGGTCGTACGGCAGGACGGCCCGGACCTCCACGGCCGGTCGGGGAAGCCGCTCCTCGATCGCCTCGCGCAGCCCTTCGACGCCCCGCCCGGTGTGCGCGGAGACGAAGATCGCGTCCGGCCAGAGCCGCTTGAGCCGCAGCAGCGTGTCCTCGTCGGCCGTGTCGGTCTTGTTGACCACCAGCAGCTCGGGGAGCCGGTCGGCGCCCACCTCGGCGAGCACCTCGTGGACCGCCCGTACCTGCTCCTCCGGGTCCGGGTGGGCGCCGTCGACGACGTGCACCACCAGATCCGCCTCGGCGACCTCCTCCAGCGTCGAGCGGAACGCCTCGACGATCTGGTGCGGCAGGTGCCGGACGAAGCCGACCGTGTCCGAGAGGGTGTAGAGGCGCCCGTCGGCGGCGGTGGCCTTACGGGTGGTCGGGTCCAACGTCGCGAAGAGCGCGTTCTCCACCAGCACACCCGCGCCGGTCAGCCGGTTGAGCAGGCTGGACTTGCCGGCGTTGGTGTAGCCGGCGATGGCCACCGCGGGGACGGCGTTACGGGTGCGCCGTGCGCGCTTGGTCACGCGTACCGTCTTCATGCTCTTGATCTCGCGGCGCAGCCGGGAGATGCGGTGCCGGATGCGCCGCCGGTCGGTCTCCAGCTTGGTCTCACCGGGGCCACGCACACCCACGCCGCCGCCGGCGCCGCCGCCGCGACCGCTACCACCGGTCTGCCGCGAGAGCGTCTCGCCCCAACCGCGCAGCCGCGGCAGGAGGTATTCCAGCTGGGCCAGCTCGACCTGCGCCTTGCCCTCCTTGCTCTTGGCGTGCTGGGCGAAGATGTCGAGGATCAGCGCCGTCCGGTCGACCACCTTGACCTTGGTGCGCTGCTCCAGGTTGCGCAGCTGGGACGGGGACAGCTCACCGTCACAGATCACCGTGTCGGCGCCCGTGGAGAGCACCACAGCGCCGAGGTCGTCGACCTTGCCGCGGCCGATGTAGGTGGCCGGGTCGGGTCGCGTACGGCGCTGAATCAGCCCCTCGAGCACCTGCGAGCCGGCGGTCTCGGCGAGCGCGGCCAGCTCGGTCAGCGAGTTCTCCGCATCGGTCACCGTGCCCTCGGTCCAGACCCCCACCAGGACGACCCGTTCCAGCCGCAGCTGCCGGTATTCCACCTCGGTGACGTCGGTGAGCTCGGTGGAGAGGCCCGGTACGCGTCGTAGCGACTGCCGCTCCGACAGCTCCATCTCGCCGGTGGTGACGTCGTCGAGCTCGTCCTCGACGGGGACAAAGCTCTCCTGGTCTCGCAAGCGGTTCTCCTGTCCGTTTTGATAAGTAGAACGTAATCCTGACATGTGTCAACGCCGAGCGCACCTGCTATATGCCCGTGCCGAAGGTCGCCAAAAGCGGGGGCGAATGCCGGTCGACCTCGACAACCCGGTAGAAATGCTGGGCGGCGGCCGAGCGGCCGCACAGCTGTGACGGAGGGACCCCGTGGCCATCACCCGACTGCCGAGCGCCGGATTCTCGATCACCATCCGGATCGCCGTGACCGCGGACGCCTCCTCGATCGGCCGGCTCACCACCTCGGTCGGCGAGGCGGGGGCGATCGTCACGGCGCTGGACGTGGTGGACTCCGACCCGACCCACGTGATCGTCGACCTGACCTGCGACACCGCCGACGCCGGCCATGCCGACCAGGTGGTGGACGCGCTGACCGCGCTGGACGGCGTGGACGTGCGCAAGGTGTCGGACCGGACGTTCCTGCTGCACCTCGGCGGCAAGATCGAGGTGACCTCGAAGGTCGCGCTGCGCAACCGCGACGAGCTGTCCCGGGCGTACACCCCCGGGGTGGCCCGGGTCTGCATGGCGATCGCCGAGAACCCGGCGGACGCCCGCCGGCTGACCATCAAGCGCAACACCGTCGCGGTGGTCAGCGACGGCTCGGCGGTGCTCGGCCTGGGCAACCTGGGCCCGGCCGCGTCGCTGCCGGTGATGGAGGGCAAGGCGGCGCTGTTCAAGCGCTTCGGCGGGGTGGACGCCTGGCCGGTGGTCCTGGACACCCAGGACACCGACGAGATCGTGGCCATCGTCAAGGCGATCGCGCCGGCGTACGGCGGGATCAACCTGGAGGACATCGCCGCGCCGCGCTGCTTCGAGATCGAGGCCCGACTGCGTGAGCTGCTGGACATCCCGGTCTTCCACGACGATCAGCACGGCACCGCGATCTGCGTGCTGGCCGCGCTGACCAACGCGCTGCGGGTCGTGGGCAAGCAGCTCGCGGACGTGCGGGTGGTGGTCTCCGGCGCCGGCGCGGCCGGCACGGCGATCATGAAGCTGCTGCTGCGCCAGGGCGTCGGCGACATCATCGCGTACGACCGGGAGGGCGCCCTGCACCGTGGGCTGACCGGGCTCAACTCGGCGTGGCAGTGGCTGGCGGACAACACCAACAAGGAGAACTACTCCGGCGACCTGCCGGGTGCGATCCGGGGCGCGGACGTCTTCATCGGGGTCAGCGCGCCGAACCTGCTCACCGGCGACGACATCGCCCAGATGGCCAAGGACTCGATCGTCTTCGCGCTGGCCAACCCGGACCCGGAGGTCGACCCGCGGGAGGCACGCAAGCACGCCGCCGTGGTGGCCACCGGCCGCTCGGACCAGCCGAACCAGATCAACAACGTGCTCGCCTTCCCCGGGGTGTTCCGCGGCATGCTGGACGCGCACGCCGAGGAGTTCACCGAGGAGATGGCGCTCGCCGCCGCCCAGGCCATCGCCGACGTGGTCGGCGAAGACAAGATCAACCCGACGGTGATCGTGCCCAGCGTCTTCGACTCCCGGGTCGCCCCGGCGGTCGCCGCCGCGGTCCGCGCCGCCGCCCACAACCCCAGCCCGCTGCCGGCCGCCGACCCGGGCCCCGCCGACCTCCCCGAGATCGCCGCCAACGCCAGCGCCACCCCCTGACGGACTGATCGACGCGGAGCCGGCCCGGCACACGCCGGTATCGACGTGAGCGGGGGAGACGACCGGTTGGTGGTCGTCTCCCCCGCTTTGCTCTGCTTCAACCACCGCAACGGTCGGTGTCCGATTACCGGACATCAACCGTTGCGTGGGGTGAAGCAGAGCAAAGGCTTCGCGGTGACCGACCGCGGTCGAGCGCGGCACACGGGCGACCAGCAGACGCGGCACACGGGCGACCAGCAGACGCGGCACGCGGGCGGCAGAGGACCGGACGGGCCAGCGCCGCCGGGCGTCAGGCCGAGGCGGGCAGCGCAGCGAGGTCGACCTCGCCGCTGGCCACCAGGAGGGCGGGGCCGGACAGCCAGCAGGAGTCCTCGGTGACGGTCACCGTGACCCGGCCGCCGGGAACGTCGACGGCGACGCTGCCGGTGTCCCGGGCCGCGTCGCGCAGGGCCACCGCGGCCACCGCGCAGGCGCCCGTGCCGCAGGAGAGGGTCTCCGCGCTGCCGCGCTCGTACACCCGCATCAGGGTGTGCTCGTCGGTGCCGTCGACCGGCTCGCCCGGCACGATGAACTCCACGTTCACGCCGCTCGGGAAGAGCGCCGGGTCGAATCCGGGCGCGGTGGCGAGATTCAGCGTGGACAGCTCCAGACCGGCCGGCAGGACGCAGACCAGGTGGGGGTTGCCGACGTCCACGGCGGTGCCGGGCAGGGTCAGCCCGCCGAGCGTGGCGGTCGAGTCGGCGTGCAGCCGGGGGCGGCGCATCTCGACGGCGATGACGTCCCCCTCGACCCGCGCGCGCACGACGCCTGCCCTCGTGGCCACCGGCAGCGCCACACCGGCCGGCATGGCCAGCCCGGTGTCGACCAGGTAGCGGACGAAGACCCGGGCGCCGTTGCCGCACATCTCGGCCAACGAGCCGTCGGAATTCCAGTAGTCCATGAACCACTCGGCCTCACCGGCCTGCCCGGCACCCTCCGGATGCTTGGCCGCGCGGACCACTCGCAGCACCCCGTCCGCGCCGATGCCCCGCCGCCGGTCGCAGAGCGCCGCGACCAGCTCCGGGGTCAGATCGAGCTGACCGTCCGGGTCGGGGAGAACGACGAAGTCGTTGCCGGTGCCATGGCCCTTGGTGAACTCCACGCCCCCATCATCGCGCAGGAGCGGGCACCAGACGCAGGGCGGCCTCGATCACGTCCGGCGCGGCCGAATCCAGCCAGTGGATCCGCGGGTCGCGCCGGAACCAGGACCGCTGCCGGCGGACGAACCGCCGGGTGGCCCGGACCGTCTCGTCGTGCGCCTTCGTCTCGGTCAACTCACCGGCGAAGAACCGCAGCACCTGCTGGTAGCCGAGCGCCCGGCTGGCCGTCCGCCCCTCGGGCAACCCCCGCCCGACCAGCTCGCGGGTCTCGGCCAGCAGGCCGTCGGCCCACATCCGGTCGACCCGCAGCGCGATCCGCTCGTCCAGCAGCCCGGTGTCAAGGTCGACTCCGAGCTGCACCGACGGGTAGTACGGGGCCGGCTCCGGCAACGACGCCGTGAACGGGGCACCGGTGAGCTCGATCACCTCCAGGGCCCGGACGATCCGCCGGCCGTTTCCGGGCAGGATGCCCTCGGCGGCGGCCGGGTCGGCCGCGCGCAGCCGCGCGTACAGCGGCGCCGGGCCGACCTCGGCCAGCTCCCGTTCCAGCCGCTCGCGCAGCTCCGGGTCGGTGCCGGGGAAGTCGAAGCGCTCCAGGACCGCCCGCACGTACAGCCCTGAGCCGCCGACCAGCAGCGGCACCCGCCCCCGGGACAGGATGTCGTCCACCGCCGCGCGGGCCAGACGCTGGTATTCCGCGACGCTGGCCGGCTCGGTGACCTCCCAGATGTCCAGCAGGTGGTGCGGCACCCCGTCCCGCTCGGCGGGGGTCAGCTTGGCGGTGCCGATGTCCATGCCACGGTAGAGCTGCATCGAGTCGGCGTTGACCACCTCCCCGTCCAGGGCATGCGCCAACGCGATGCTCAACGCCGACTTGCCCGCCGCGGTCGGGCCGACCACCGCGACGACGGTGCCGATCGGGCGGCCCCCGTCGCCACTCACGCCGGCACCCAGGACGCCACGAAGTAGGCGACGCCGTACGGGGCCGAGTCGTGCAGCAGCTCGCCGCGCCACCCGCCGCCGGTCGACCGGGCCACGCCGGCGAGCACCTGCCAGGGCGCCCGGCCGGCGGCCTTCAGCTCGGCGGACACAACCGGGTCGAGATCGAGCAGGACATCCACGTCCGCCTCGGCCAGGGCGGTCGCCACCCGCTGGTCGTACGCGTTGGCGCGCGGGTCGTCGTACCCCGGGGACTTCTCCCCCCGACAGGCCGACCCGTCCCCGAGCACCAGCAGTGCCACCCGGGCACCCACAGCGCCGACCTCGTCGGCGAGCGCGGCCAGCTCGGCGGGGGCGGCGTCGGCGGCCACCTGCACGGCGGTCACCGGCAGCCGCACGGCGTGCCGGGCCAGCAGCCACGCACCGATGGTCAGGCTCAGCGGCAGCACCGCGCCCCGGTCCGGCTGGCCGGGGGCGAGCGGCACGTCCAGGTCGACGCCCCAGGGCTGCAGGGAGCCGGTGGCCGGAGGCGGGACCGGGCCGGTCACCGGGCCGGCGCCGAGCAGCACCACGGTGGACGGGTCGGCGGCCAGCAGCCCGCGTACGGCGGTGTCGCAGGCCGCCCGCAAATCGTCCAACTCGGGCGCGGCGGCGCCCGCCACCTCAGGCACGAGCAGGGGCGGATGCGGGCAGACGGCGGCGGCGACCAGTGGCACCCGTTTACCGTAGCGGGAATCCCCGGTGCGTCTCCGCGCTGATCCGGTCAATCGGGCCCTAGGACACCGTATGGTCACGGTCGGCGATAGGCGCTCGACGCGGACCGGGTCGGACCTGTGACAATGCCGGAAGCAACTTGGCTGCGCCGTGGCGGCGACGGGGGACGGTTCCCTCGACGCCGGGAGAACGAGGATGGGCACATGAGCGACTGGACTGCCTTCGGACGGGTGGACGCGGACGGCACCGTGTACGTCAAGACCACCGAGGGCGAGCGGGTGGTCGGATCCTGGCAGGCGGGAGCACCGGAGGAGGGCCTCGCGCACTTCGCACGGCGCTTCGCCGATCTGGTGACCGAGGTGGACCTGACCGAAGCGCGGCTCAACTCGGGTGCGGCGGACGCCGGGCACTCGCTGAGCACGATTCGGCGGATCCGCGCCTCGCTGCCCGAGGCCCACGTGGTCGGCGACATCGACGCGCTGGCCGCGCGGCTGGACAAGCTGGCCACCCTCGCCGAGGAGAAGGCCGGCGAGGCGCGTGCCGCCCGGGACGCCGCTCGCGGCGAAGCCCTGGCCCGCAAGACCGCGCTGGTCGAGGAGGCCGAGAAGCTCGCCGCCGAGTCAACCGGCTGGAAGACCGCCGGCGACCGGCTCAAGGAGATCCTCGACGAGTGGAAGACCATCCGCGGAGTCGACAAGAAGGCCGATGGTGAGCTGTGGAAGCGGTTCGCCGCCGCCCGGGACGGCTTCACCCGGCGCCGGGGCGCCCACTTCGCCTCCCTGGACGCGCAGCGCAAGCAGGCGCAGACCGCCAAGGAGGAGCTGGTCGCCGAGGCGGAGACGCTCAAGGACTCCACCGACTGGGCGGCCACCGCCAACCAGCTCAAGGAGCTGATGACCCAGTGGAAGGCCGCGCCGCGCGCCTCCAAGGAGGCCGAGCAGAAGCTCTGGGAACGGTTCCGGGCCGCGCAGGACGCCTTCTTCAGCCGGCGCAGCGAGGTCTTCTCCGCCCGCGACAACGAGCAGCGCGCCAACCTGGAGCGCAAGCAGGCTCTGCTGGCCGAGGCCGAGGCACTGGACATCGACGCCGACCCGAAGGGCGCCCAGGCCAAGCTGCGGGACATCCAGGCCCAGTGGCACGAGGCCGGCCGGGTGCCCCGGGAGGCCGCCGCCGGGCTGGAGCGCCGGCTGCGCGTCATCGACGACAAGGTCCGCGAGGTGATGGATTCGGCCTGGCGCCGGACCACCAAGGAGGACAACCCGCTGCTCGCCCAGATGCGGTCGCAGGTGGCGGAGGCCGAGGACCGGCTGGCCCGGGCGCAGAGCGCCGGGGACGCTCGCCGGATCAAGGAGGCCGAGCAGGCCCTCGCCGCCAAGCGGCAGTTCCTCCAGCTCGCCGAGCAGGCCGGCTGACCTGACCTGAGCCTTCCGGAGCCCCGGTCCCGCACGGGACCGGGGCTCCGGCGTATCCGCACCCCGCACGCCGCCCCAAGGTCGCACTGGATCCTGGTTGTAGTGGCATCCACCCCAGGGTGAGACCACTACCTCCAGGATCGAGCACGATCATGCGGGGTGGGAGCGGCAGCCGGGGCCTTGTTGACGCATCGAGCTGGGCTGATGAGAATGGGCGCCGGAGCCAGGTTGGGTCACCGGCACGAGGGCGACGACGGCGGGACACCGCCGTCGGGGGTCGTCGGTGAGCCTCCGCGAGTGTCCCCGTCCGCGTGACCTCGGCCGTCGCGCACTGTCCGCGTACCCCCAAAGGGACCGTGGCGTGCGGACGGCCGCCCGCCCGCGCCGCCCACGGCGGGCGCCGGGCCTCCGAAGTGGAGCTCGCATGTTCCGTCCCACCGCACTTGGCGGCGCGCTGACCGCGCTCGTCACCGCCGCGGCCGGCGTGTTCATCGCCGCCGTCAGCACCAGCCCGGCCGCCGCAGCTGGAACCGGCACCGGGTACCTGCACACCAGCGGCAACCAGATCGTGGACAGCACCGGCACCACGGTCCGGCTGACCGGCATCAACTGGTTCGGCATGGAGACCGACAACAAGACCTTCCACGGGCTCTGGTCGAGCAACCCGTGGCGGGGGCAGCTCGACACGATGACCCGGCTCGGCTACAACACGCTGCGCGTGCCGTACTCGAACGACGCGCTGAAGCCGGGCGCGACCGCCAGCGGGATCAACGACTTCGTCAACCCGGACCTGGTCGGGCTCTCCCCGTTGCAGATCCTGGACAAGGTGATCGAGTACGCCGGGAGCAAGGGGATGCGGGTCATCCTGGACCGGCACCGGCCGACGTCGGCGGGGCAGTCGCCGCTCTGGTACACCTCGACCGTCTCCGAGGCAACCTGGATCAACGACTGGAAGATGCTCGCCCAGCGGTACGCGGGCAACCCCACGGTGATCGGCGCGGACCTGCACAACGAGCCGCACGCCGAGGGCACCAACCCGGCGGCCATCGGCGCCTGCTGGGGCTGTGGCGACCCGGCCCGGGACTGGCGGCTCGCCGCCGAGCGGGCCGGCAACGCGATCCTCGGCGGCCAGCCCAACTGGTTGATCTTCGTGGAGGGGGTGAGCTGCCCGAGTGGCGGCCTCTCCAACGTCTGGGATAACGACCCGAGCAACGACGAGGATTGCGGCTGGTGGGGTGGCAACCTGTCCAAGGCCGGCCAGTTCCCGGTACGGCTGGACGTGGCCAATCGACTCGTCTACTCACCGCACGAGTACGCCACGTCGGTCTACCGGCAGAGTTGGTTCGACGCGCCGGACTATCCGGCGAACATGCCAGCCATCTGGGACCGGTACTGGGGTTACCTCCACAAGCAGAACATCGCGCCGATCATGATGGGTGAGTTCGGCAGCACGCTGGCCGACCCGAAGGACCGGGTATGGCTGGAGA
Source organism: Micromonospora sp. NPDC005163 (assembly GCF_053599835.1). Classification (NCBI taxonomy): domain Bacteria; kingdom Bacillati; phylum Actinomycetota; class Actinomycetes; order Micromonosporales; family Micromonosporaceae; genus Micromonospora; species Micromonospora sp. NPDC005163. The sequence continues at coordinate 23,848 of NZ_JBSFYP010000038.1, read as the reverse complement.
AGCTGATGGCCTACACCGGCACCGCGGTCACCGGGATGTCCTTCACCTACTGGTCGTGGAACCCCAACTCCGGCGACACCGGCGGCATCGCGCTGGACGACTGGACCAGCATCAACACCACGAAGCAGGCGATCCTCCAGCCGTACCTGATCGCGCCGTCCGGCGGCACCGGCCCGACGCCACCCACCGGCGGGCCGAGCAACCCGCCGACCGGCGCCTGCTCGGCCACCTACCGGCAGGTCAATGCCTGGCAGGGCGGCTTCCAGGGCGAGTTGACCGTGCGGAACGCCGGGTCGGCCGCGGTGAACCCGTGGTCGGTGACCTGGAGCTGGCCGTCCGGGGTGACGCTGGGGAGTGGCTGGAACGCCACCGTCACGCAGTCCGGTACGACTGTCACGGCCGCGGCCCCGAGCCACGCTCCGTCCCTGTCGGCGGGCGGGTCGGTCACCGTGGGCTTCACCGCCAACGGCACCGCGAGCGCCCCGGGCACGGTGCGGCTCAACGGCACCGGCTGCTGAGCTGCCGGGACTGCCCGGATCGCGATCTGACCGGCGCACAGTGAAAGGAAGGGCCCCTTGTTATCGCCGGGCGATAACAAGGGGCCCTTCCTTTCACTCAGTGGGCGGCGCAGCCGCTGGTGGGCGCGGCCGCGACCGCCGGGGCGCCGATCGTGGGCAGGCCGAGCAACACCCCGCGGGTACGCGGGGAGCGGCCCGCCTCGGCGGCGTCGCCGGCCCGGGTCCGCCGGTGCGCCAGCGGCGCGCCGTCGGCGTTGAGGTGATGCGGGGCGGCGTACGTCACCGCGGTGTGCACGATGTCCCCGGGCCGGATCTGATCGGCCAGCGACACACCATCGGACGCCGTGGTCGCGAAGTGCACCAGCCGACCGTCGCGGGCTCGGCCGGACATCCGGCCGGTCCGCTCGTCCTTGCGACCCTCGCCGACCGCGACCAGCACCTCGACGGTCTCCCCCACCAGGTGCTTGTTCTCCGCCCAGGTGATCTCCTCCACGGTGGCGACCAGCCGCTCGTAGCGCTCCTGCACGACCTGCTTGGGCAGCTGATCGTCCATCGTCGCCGCCGGGGTGCCGGGGCGCTTCGAGTACTGGAAGGTGAAGGCCGAGGAGAACCGGGCCTCGCGAACCACGTCCAGCGTCCGCTGGAAGTCGGCCTCGGTCTCGCCGGGGAAGCCCACGATGATGTCGGTGGTGATCGCCGCGTCCGGCATCGCCGCCCGGACCTTCTCGATGATCCCCAGGTAGCGGTCGGACCGGTAGGACCGGCGCATCGCCCGGAGCACTGCGTCGGAGCCGGACTGCAACGGCATGTGCAGCGAGTGGCAGACGTTCGGCGTCTCGGCCATCGCGGCGATCACGTCGTCGGTGAAGTCCTTCGGGTGCGGGCTGGTGAACCGGACCCGCTCCAGCCCGTCGATGTCGCCGCAGGCGCGCAGCAGCTTGCCGAACGCGTACCGGTCGCCGAACTCGACACCGTAGGAGTTGACGTTCTGCCCGAGCAGGGTCACCTCCAGTACGCCCTCGTCGACCAGAGCGCGCACCTCGGAGAGGATGTCGCCGGGGCGGCGGTCCTTCTCCTTGCCGCGCAGGGCGGGCACGATGCAGAACGTGCAGGTGTTGTTGCAGCCCACCGAGATGGAGACCCAGCCGGCGTACGTGGATTCACGCCGGGTGGGCAGCGTGGACGGGAAGACGTCCAGCGACTCCAGGATCTCCACCTCGGCGGCGGCGTTGTGCCGGGCTCGCTCCAGCAGCACCGGCAGCGCACCGATGTTGTGCGTGCCGAAGACCACGTCCACCCAGGGCGCCTTGCGGACGATCTCGCCACGGTCCTTCTGGGCCAGGCAGCCGCCGACCGCGATCTGCATCCCGGGGTGCTTGTCCTTCACCGGGCGCAGACGACCGAGGTTGCCGTAGAGCCGGTTGTCGGCGTTCTCCCGCACCGCGCAGGTGTTGAAGACGACGATGTCGGGGGTGTCGTCGGCCGGCGCCGCGCGTACGTAGCCGGCCTGTTCGAGCAGGCCGGAAATGCGCTCGGAATCGTGCACGTTCATCTGGCAGCCGTACGTCACGACGTTGTAGGTCCTAGCCACCCTCTTGGTGCCCCTTCCCCTCGAGCTACCAGGGTAGCGGCCCCGCCGGCGGGCCCGGCCGACCGGCATTGACCCGGTGACCCATGGCGGGGGCCCACGACGGGCAGTACGCTGCACAACAAGAATGTGTTCTGGGCGATTTCGGGGGCTTTGCACTCGGCGCCGCCGATGCGCGGCTCCGCACTCGGGGGAGCACATGACGACCCGCGGGAGGCAACCGTGACGCGACAACATGCGGCACAGCGCTCCGTCGCCACTCCGGACGGCCGGCACCTCGCGGTGGAGACCTCCGGCTCGCCGGACGGGCCCGCGGTCTTCCTGCTGCACGGTACGCCGGGCAGCCGCAGCGGTCCCCGCCCGCGCGGCATCGTCCTCTACCGCCTCGGCGTGCAACTCGTCTGCTACGACCGGCCCGGTTACGGCGACTCCTGCCGGCATGAGGGTCGACGGGTGGCCGACGCGGCGGCCGACGTGGCGGCCATCGCCGATGACCTCGGCATCGAGCGGTTCGCCGTGGTGGGCCGCTCCGGCGGCGGGCCGCACGCCCTGGCCTGCGCCGCGCTGCTGCCGGACCGGGTCACCCGGGCCGCCGTGCTGGTGGGGCTCGCCCCGGCCGGCGCACCCGACCTGGACTGGTACGCCGGCATGTCGGAGAACAACGTCGAGGACTACGGGCAGGCCGACGAGGACCTGGCCGAGCTCACGCTCAGTTTGCAGGTCCGCGCGGAACAGGCCCGGCGGGATCCGATGACGCTGCTGGAATTCCTCCGCCCCCAGCTGCCCGAGGCGGACATCCGGGTGGTCGACGACATCGCGATCCGCCGGCTGCTGACCGACATGTACGCCGAAGCGCTGCGGCACGGCCCCGAGGGCTGGATCGACGACGTGCTGGCGATACGACGGGGCTGGGGGTTCGACCTCGGCGCCATCCGCGCGCCGGTCCGGTTGTGGCACGGCGAGCAGGACCGGTTCTCCCCGGTGGAGCACTCCCGGTGGCTCGCCGCGCGGATCCCGCACGCCGAGGTCCAGGTGCAGGCCGGCGCCGCGCACTTCGGCGCGGTGGAGATCCTGCCGCAGACCCTGGCCTGGTTGGCCACGCCGGAACTCGCGGCCAGCCCGCAGCTGTAAGCCCGAGCCGCACCACGGCCACGGCGGCCCGGACGGCTGGACCGCCCGCCGAGCCGCCTCCCGCCGTCGGTCAGAACGGGTGCGGGTCGATCACCCGGACGACGAACCGCCGCTCACGCAGGGTCTGCACGGTCGGATGCTCCTGGCCGAGCACCTCGGCCAACCGGTCGGCCACTGCGGTAACGGCCTCGGCGGGAGCGCCGTCGCCGGCGTGCCTCGACACCAGGGCGAGATCACCGAGGCAGCGCAGCGTGTCGGGGTGATCCGCGCCGATCACCCCGGACAGCCGGTCGGCGGTCTCCCGCAGCCGGTCCCGCGCCGGCACCCACTCTCCCTCCTCGGCGGAGCACACCGCCTGGTTCACCTCGGCCGCCAGGGTGTGCGGGTGTTCGGGGCCGAGCACCTTGCGCAGCTCGCCGACCGCACGCGTGGCCGACGCGAGGGCCGCCGACCGACGGCCGACCGCACGTTCGGCGGCGGAGATGTTGCTCAACGTCGCCAGGGTGTGCGGATGGGTGGGGCCCAGGCGCAGCTCCTCCTCGTACGCCTGGCTGACCGCGATCATCTCGGTCAGTGCCCGGACCGCGTCGCCGACGGACAGCAGGTTCGCAGCCCGGCTCGACCGGCACGCCACCGTGTCCGGATTATCCGGGCCGAAGCGCTCTTCGAGCTTCCGGTAGGCCGACTCGAACATCGGCGCGGCCTCGCCGGCCCGCCCGGCACTGCGCAGGGACACCGCCAGGTTGACCTGGGCGCCGAGGGAGAGGCCGTCGTCGGGCCCGAGCACCTCGCAGTACGCGTCGTGGACGGTGCGCAGCAGGGTGGCCGACCGCTCGTACTCGCCGGCCTCGCGCAGGTCGCTGCCGAGGCGGACAGCAGAGATCAGCGTGTAGGGGTTGGTGGGGCCGAGCACCAGCCGCCGCCGCTGGTGCACCTCGTCGTCCCATCGGCGGGCCGACCGGTAGTCGCCGACCAGCCGGTACGAGACGGCGAGGTTGTTGGCCGCGCTCAGCGTCCGGGGATGATCCTCGCCGAACACCTGGAGCCAGGAGGCGTAGGTGGACCGGTCCCGTTCCAGCGCCTCGGCGTACCGGCCGAGCGCCCGCAGGTCACCCGCGAGGCTGCCGGCGGTCATCAGACTGTGCGGGTGCAGATTGCCCAGCAGCCGGCGCTGCTCGGCCAGCACCGCCTCGTCCAGGTCGCGGGATTCGTCGAACCGACCCAGGCTGCGCAGGATGTTCGCCCGGTTGAACCGCAGGTGCAGCAGCTGTCGACCCAGCGCCGTGGCCTCGCCCTCGTCGTCCAGACCCGCCAGCCGGGCAGACCAGGTGTCGTCCACCAGCCGGCTGAACCCGTCAGCCTGCTCCAGGCCGCCGCGCTGCCACAGGTAGCGGACCCGGTCGATCAGCAGCTGACACACCGACTCGTCGGGGCAGGTCACCGCCTCGGAGACCTCCAGGTGTGGCCAGAGCATGCGCAGCCGGGGCCAGGTGGTCGGGTCGTCGACGTCGCCGCGGGGTCGGGACGCGGCGAGCACCAGGTGCGCCTGATGCCGGGCGGTGACGATCTCGTCGTCGGTCATCCGGTCCCGAACCACCGCCTGCAGAAGCCGGTGCACCTGGACCCGACCGCCCTGGACATCCAGTTTGAGCAGCGCCAACCGGTTGATCTGCTGGATCAGTGCGCCGCGCACGAGCCGCTCCGACACCGACGGGTCGAACGGCACGAGGGCCGCCGCCATCTCGTCGCTGTAGATCAGGTCGAGGGCGATCTCCGGAGCCAGCACCGAGCAGAGCTGCAACAGCCGGTACGCGGCGGGCGCCTGATCGTGCAGCCGGTTCAACGACAGGTCCCAGGTGGCCTCCACGGAGAGCGCGCTGGGCCCGTGCCGCTCGATCTGCCGCAGGTAGTCCGCGACCGACGTGCCGGTGTCGGCGAGCCACGCGCCGGCGGCGGCCACGGCGATCGGCAGGTCGCCGAGCGCCTCAGCCACCCGATCGGCCTCCTCGGCGCTGATCGTGGGCACCCGCTGAGCGAGGTGGGCGACGCTCTCCGTCCGGTCGAAGACGTCGACCTGGATGGGGTTCGCCCGATCGCCCCAGGCGCGGTTGCGGGAGGTCAGCAGGACGTGCCCGGGCCCCTGTGGCAGGAACGGCTCGATCTGGTCGAGTTCCTCCGCGTTGTCGAGCACGACGAGCCACCGCTCGTACGGCTCGCCCCGGCCCAACACCTGGAGCACCGACCGGACGGTGTCGGGCAGGGTGGGCCCGGCGGCGATGCCGAGCCGACCGGCGAGGTCGGCCAGCGCGGTGTCGACGAACTGCGGCGGGTCCGCAACGATCCACCAGACCACGTCGTAGGCGGCCTTGAACCGGTGCACGTACTCCAGGGCGACCTGGGTCTTGCCGACGCCGCCCATGCCCTGCAGAGCGACCGGCAGCACCACCGCGCTGCCCCCGCTCTGCAACTGCCTGCGCAGTTGCGCCAGGTCGTCCTCACGGCCAGTGAACCGGGCGTTCCGGTTGGGCGCGTTGAAGATCAACGGCTCGGCGCCGGGATAGCGGGCGCCGCCGCCCGCCGGGCCGTCCGCTGCTGCGGGCACCGGCCGGCCGACCAGCCGCAACACCCGCTCCACAGCCGTCGCGACGCTCACGTTGACCAGGTTGGTCGAGCTCTGGGCCGGGAACTCCGCCAGCGGGCGCAGATCGGCAACGTACACGGCGAGTGCCGTCGAACCGGTGCTGGTGTCGCGGGCCGGCAGGCCACCGGACGGCGTCGCCACGTAGGCCGGCGAGACCACCGTCAGCGTGCGCGGGGCGGGCGTGCCGGCGGACCCGACGGCGGACGCGGCGTCCACCACCCGCATCCCGGCCGCGCTGAGCACCCGCTCCAGCCACTCGGCCCAGATGGCGTCCTCCGGGGCGCAGCGGAGCACGATCTGGTCGTCGATCGCCTCGGTACGCCGGCGGAAGCGGGCCTTGCCCCGTTCCCGCACCGACTCGTCCATCACCGGCAGCGCGGTCACCGCGCCGTCGGTGAGGATCCCGGTCAACGTCTCGAACGCGGCCAGCAACGACGTCGGCGAGCCGGGCGGGTCGCCGAACGTCGCCAGCGTCTCCTCGTACGCGTAGAACGGCCGGTACGGGACCTCCACCGCCGCCCAGTACCGGCGCCGCTCCGCCTCCGTCATGCCCGTTGGCAGCCCCGCGAACCGGCGCATGGCCAGCAGGCGGCCGGCCTCGGCGCGCTCCTTCTCGGCCTGGTCCACCCGCATCGGCACCGGCAGGACCCGGATGTCCCGCCGCCGGTACCGGTCCCGCACCGAGTGCGCGACCCGGGCCGCACCGTCGATGCCCTGGTCGCTGAGGGTGAAGCAGTCGACCAGGGTGTCCGGCAGGTGCAGGGTGCAGATGTCGGCGACGTCGCTCAGCCCCGTCCGGCTGTCGATCAGGGTGAAGTCGTACTGCCGCTTCATGTCCGCCCGCAGCGCCTCGAAGAACTGCGCCCCGCCCAGCCGGTTGTAGAAGTTGTCCCAGTCCAGCCCGCTGACCGAGACGGCGTAGTCGCTGTTCTGCCGGCCGGCGGAGAGGAAGTCGAGGCCGCCGCCGTCGGGAAAGTTCCAGCGCAGCGAGAACGCGTGGCGGCCGACCCGGGCGTACTGCTCCATCCACCGCTCGGGGCGGTCGTCGGCCCGGGTGGTCTCCCACTCGTAGTCGCGGATGAGGTCGATGACGCCGCTGGTGCCCTGGATCGCCTCGGCGTCGAGGAACGGGTGAAAGAAGCGGTGCAGGCCGGGTGACTCGAGGTCCCAGTCCGCGACCAGGACCCGCCGTCCGCTGGCCGCCAGGATCCAGGCCACGTTGGCCAGCGCCATCGTCCGGCCCGTTCCACCCTTGAACGAGTAGAAGGTGACGACCTGGCCTTCGCGATCGTTGCTCATGGGGTCTCTCCGTGGGGACGCGGTGTCGCCGGATCATCGGGCGGGGACGCAGGGTCGGGCAGAGTCGCCGGGCCGGGGTTGGGCGGCACGTCGCGCAGGCTGGGCACCGGCTCCGGCGGGGGGAAGGCGACGACCGGGGCGTGCTTGAGGAACTGGCGGCGGGCCTCGGTCACCAGCGCCGGCATCAGGTCGACGAACTCCCGCATGGTGCACGCCCGCTTCACCTGGGGCAGGCCGGCGTCGTGCAGCAGCTCGGTCACCTCGGTGGCCCATCGGGCGGTGTCCTGCGCATCGTCGTCGTCGGTGACCACCAGCGGGACGACCCACTCCCGCAGGCCGTGCAGCAGGCCTTCGACGGTGCCGAGCGCATCCGGTGCCGTCACGATCCACGGGTCGACCAGCAGCACGGCCGGTCTGCGATCGAGCAGCCCGGCGGCCTGCGCGAAGTCCGCCGTACGCGCCGACAGCCCGAGCCGCTCGGCCGTGCTGGCCGCGTATTCGGCGGCGGGTAGTTCCTGACGGCTGCCGTACGGCCGCCAGAGCCGGCCGCTGGCCGCGTAGCCGGCGGGATCACGGTCGGCCGGCAGGCGGTCCCGGGTGGGTGCGAGGACGGCGACGACGAAGTCCGGGTCGGCCGGTGCCGGGCGGGTGACCTCGTCCAGGCCGGGTGCCCGGGACGGGCCGAGCGGCCGCCGCTCGGCGGTGTGCACGACCCGGCCGGCCAACCGGCTCAGCAGGAGTTCGTACTGTGTCCGGTAGGAGGCCAGCATGCAGAGCGCGCGCAGGCCGTTCTCGGCGTACTCCGGGACGTCCCGGCCCAGGTCGAGAGCGCCGTCCAGCTCCGGATGGGTCTCCCACGGTGGGAAGGGGATCCACAGCACCGGGGTGAGGTGGCCGGCGGCCGCCCGGGCCGGCCCGGCGGCGGCCAGCCGGGCCCGGAAGGACTCCTGTTCCCCCAGCGCCCACGGGCGGCTGAAATAGCCGGGCGAGTAGAGCGGGACGAACACCTCCGCGGCACCGAGCGCCTCCGCGAGGGCCGCCTTCCAGTCGGCGCCCAACGGGATGTGCTGGTCGAAGAACCCGATCCGCATCCCGGCCACCGGCTTCGCCTGGCGGGTCACCTCGTCGGTCAGGTCGGCGAAGAACTTGCCGACCCACACGTCGGTGTCGGCCTGGGCGCCCTGCGGCGGAGCGGAGTGGGCATAGCTGAGGAAGAAGTACGTCCCCAGATCCGCCGCCTTGCGTCGGCCCGCCGGCGGGCTCATCCGGGCTCCTCAACGAACCGGTTGCACAGCTCGTCCACGCTCGCCGGCACCCAGGGCTCCACCAGGTACGACCGGTGGATGGCCACGATCCGCTGGGCGAGCCGCCAGACCACCGCCCGGTAGGCGTTCTCCCACTGCATGGTCAGCAATCCGTAGACCCCATCCCGCTGGTAGTGCACCGCGATGTCCGGGTCCGGCATCGCGGTCGGGGAGAACCGTTGGATGTCGCGGAGCACCCGGGGCAGTGGCGTGCCGTCCGTCGGCGACCAGGTGACCGGCACGATCGCCGTCTCGTGCGCCGAGGAGGCACCGGGTCGCGGGACGATCCGCCGGCGGGCGAAGGCGTCCCACTCCCGGCCACACCAGTCGCTGCCGAGCAGCGCGCTGGACACCAGCGGAACGAAGACCTGGCAGGTGCCGGCGGCCTGGAGCAGCTCGGGGCTCCAGCGTTCCCCGCCGGCGATGGAGCTGTCCAGGAAGCCGGGATCCACTCCGGTCACCGGGCCGACCAGCTCGCTGACGTGGACCGACAGGTCCTTGTAGAAGCGGGAGATGTTCTCGGCGGGGTTGCCGGTGACCCAGTGGATCGGCGGCAGGGAATAGCTGAGAAAAAACAGCGGGGCGCGCGCGCCAGAGCGTGGGTCCACTGTGCTCACCGCAGTCCCTCCGCCCTCCCCACGCGGCCGGAACATCAGCGTAGTCCCCACGTCAACGCCGCACCGTCAAGCGGTTCGCGGCAAACCAACCGACCGCGAAGTCCACAGTGGCGCGAAGTGGCAGCAGGCGGGCGCTCGCCCGGCCGACCGTCCCGTGCCGGACGAACGGCTCGGCGTCGAGCGCCGCCCCCACCCTCGGAAAGTCGGTGTCGTCCAGGTCGAGGGCGTGGAAGTCGAGGCGGACCCGACGCCCGTCGACGAGACGGAAGCAGCGGTAATCCCGCCCCGGCGGCGGCACCGGCAGACGGTACTCGGCCAGGTGCAGCGCGCTGCACGCCTCGTAGCCGAGGCCGAGCAGCAGGATCTGCCCGTCCGCCGCGCACAGGGCGCCCACCGGTGAGCGTTCGCCCAGGTGGCAGTCGAGGTCGTGGCCGTCGGTGAGCTGCCGCGCCCGGGGACCGAGCGCGGCGAACGAGGTCTGCGGATGGTCGCTGCGTGCCGCGCCGGGGGCACACCGGACGTACTCGGCGAGCACCCCCATCCGTTGCGAGGGGGTGGTCCGGCGGTCCCAGCCCGGCAGGGCCACCTCGTATCGCGCGAGCTGCGCCGCGTCCATGCCGGCGGTGGCCGCGAGGTACGTCCGGGAGGTGGTCGAGTTGCCGTCGGTCTGGGTGGGCACCAGCAGCGTGCCGGCCGGGCCGAGGACGTCGCGCAGCGCTCCGACGAGCGTCCCCGGGCCGTGCTCCAGCGGGCCCACCCGACGTAGGCCACAGTGCACGAGCAGGCACGCACCCGCACGGACGCCCAGCGCCCGCAGGTCCGCGGCGAGGCCGTCGCGACCCAGCGCGGGCAGGTGTCGTGGCTCATCCGGGCCCGACACGGGTCTCCTCCAGGGCGTGCCGCATCCGCCCCACGAACCGCTCCCCCGCCGGGGTGAGCGTGCGGCTGGCCAACAGCGCGTCGGCGCCGTCCCGGGTCCACGACAGGTAACGGGCCGCGTGCGCCAGCGCGTCCCGATGCTCGGGCCGGTCGGCATCCGCCCGGGAACGCCACACCCGGGTGACCGCCAGGTGCGCGTACACCCCCTGGAGCACCCCCTCGGGCGGCCGGAGGTCCGGTCGCCAGGCCACCCGGATCCGGGTGGCCGAGCTCGGCTCGACGAGGTCGCACAGGTCGAGCACCGCGCCGAGCTTCGCGTGCTGCCACTCGTGCACGAGCAGCACCGCCAGCGCCTCCGGGTCCGCAACGGGGGTGACGGCGACCGCACCGAACGCGTCCCGGGCGGTGGCGCTCCGCAGCGGTCCCGCCGGGTCGGAGGCCAGCGGCACGACGACGCGCAGACCGGCGTCGAGCGCCGCCGCGTGAGCCGGCACGTCACGGTGCACGACACGCCAGGCGTCAGCCAGGGTACGGCCCAACGCGCGCGCCCCCGCGTCGTCCAGGCGGGAGGCGACCGGCTGGCCGTAGCAGTCCCGGTACGGGTCGCCGTCCTCGACGAGCAGGTGGTGGCCGGGCACCGGCACGCGGCGCGTGGGTCGCCAGCCGGCCGGCGGCGGCTCGCCCGGATCGAGGGACACCACCTGCTCCGCCCGCCCGCCACGGACCCGGAACCCGCCCGGGAGCACGGTCACCTCGGCGGTCTCCCCGCCACCGCTGGGCAACACCAGGCTGCCGAGCGTGGGCAGCGTGATGGCGCCGGCCCGCACCGGGACGTTCAGCGCAGTCGGGACGCCCGCGCTCAGGGCGGCGACGATGGCGAGGGCCGGTAACGGGTCACCCGCCCGGGTCGGCCCGGACCGGGTCGACGGCCTGAGAAGGTGCACCAGCCACGGGCGGACGAAGGAGTGCGCCAGGACCGCCCGGACCGCGTCCGGTGCCGTGCCGTCGAGGTGTGCGAGCAACTCCCAGGCGGCGCTGGGGCCGGTCTTCTCCCGCCAGGCCACCAGCAGTGCCCGGGTGATGGAGAGCTGGGTGGCGGCGAGCAGACCGAGGGTGCCCTCCGACTCGTGCCCGGTCGCCAGCTCGTCCAGCAGTTCGTCGACGGGCGAGTCGTCGCGATCGGGGTGGGCGGCGTGGCCCGGCGCCGGGTACGCGGCCACCGTGTCGATGAGGCGGCGCAGGTCGGCGCAGTACACCGAGGGGTTGTCGAACCCGGAGCCGGTGCGCCAACGATGGGCGTACAGCCCGCCGCCGCACCGGTCGACGACCGGGCAGGCTCGGCAGGTGGCGCTGAGCCCGGCCACGCCGGCCTGCCTGACGGCGACCCCCGGGTGCCGGGCCGCCTCGTCCACCGACTGACCGAACACGTCGAATCCGGTGCCGGCCGCGCCGTGGTACGCCGTCTTCAGCGAATCCACCTGTTCCCAGGTGCCGTCCGCCTCGACCACGAGCACGTCGGCCGGGGCGAGGCCGAACGCCTCGGTGCCGCCTCCACCCGGACGCAGCGCCTCGAACAGCCGGATCGACACGGGCCGCCCGTCGTCCACCCACCGCCGGTAGATCCGCCCCAGCCAGTCCGCGTACGGGGTGGCCGTGACGCCGGGGCGGTCGGGAGGGCGGTCCCAGGTGGCGTGCGGCAGCAACAGGTCGACCCGCGGCGGGTGTTCGGCCAGCAGCGCCTCGTACACCCGGTCGGGATCGTTGCGGACGTCGACGGTGCAGAGGATGCCGGCGTAGCTGGCCCGATGAGCCGGTTGACGGAGCAGGGCCAGAGCCCGCCGAACGTGGTCGTGACTGCTGCCGCCGTGGGCGAACACGCGGTGCCGGTCGTTGGCGGCGCGGTCGCCGTCGAACGACACGCCGACCTTCACGTCGTGGTCGACCAGCACGCCGCACAGCTCCTCGTCGAGCAGCACGCCGTTGGTCTGCATGCGCAGGTCGAGCTGGGTCCAGGGCGTGATCGCCGCCCGCAGCTCGGCCACCACCTCGCGTAGCCCGGCCGCGCCGAGCAACAGCGGCTCGCCGCCGTGCAGCACCACGTGCACGACCGGCAGTTCGTGCTCGCGCGCGTGCTCGGCGATCCGCTTCGCGGCAGCCCGGACGGTGGCCGGTGCCATCCGGACCGGTCGGCCACGCCAGGTCTGGTCGGCGTGCTGGTAGACGTAGCAGTGGTCGCAGCTGAGGTCACACCTGCTGTGCACCTTCAGCACGAACTGGCTGACCCGCCGGCAGGATCCGCCCGATCCGGACGAGCCGCACCGGCAGACCATCGATCAGATGGACGAGTTGAAGGCGGCGACGGGAACGGCGCCCGAGGGCATCGACTCACCGGCAAGGACGCGCTGCCGAACCGTCGCGACCAGGTCGGCATGCTCGACGGCGATCCGTTCCAGCGGGGTGTGCAGGCTACGCGTCAGATCGTCGAGCGCTGGACGGGATGGGCGGGTGGGGGCATGGTCCACAATGAGTCTCCGGGGGCCCGGGGCGCGGGAGCGCGAGCGGCGACAATGGCTCGAAAGGCTCTGGTCCGTGACCAGGATAGACAAATATCGACTCAATGTCACCGTCGGTGCGGCCGCCGGCACCGCCGGTGGCAGCCGGGGTGTCGACAGCGACAGATGAGGAGTGTCACATGTGCCGGAGCATCAAGACCCTGCGTGAGCCGTTCACCCCGCAGGTGACCGACGCGGACATCGAGGCGGCGGCGTTGCAGTACGTCCGGAAGATCTCGGGCTTCCGGGCGCCCGCCGCGCACAACGCCGCCGCGTTCGACGCCGCGGTGGCCGCCGTCACCGAGGCCACCCGCACCCTGCTCGACCAGCTCGTGGTCCGGGGAGCCGGGCCCGCCGCCGCCGACCGGACGGCCACCACCTCCAGCTGATCGGCGCGGCACCGCGGACCGGGCCAGCCGGGCCGACCGGGGTCAGGCCGCGGCGAGGGCCGGAGCGACCGTGTCGGGCGCCCAGCGTGAGCGGTGGCACTGCGACCAACCCCGGCAGCCCGGGTCGGCCAACGTGCAGAGCCGCTGCCTGCTGAGCACCTCGCCGTCGTCGGTGTCCCGGATGTCGAAGTGCACCGGGCGGACCGTGCCGTCCGGTGTGACGAGCAGATGCCGGCCGGCGTCGAGCGTGTCGTCGCGCAGCAGGCAGTTGCGGTCGAGCAGTCGGGCCAAGGCGGCGATGCTGGCGTGCTCGGGAAGCCGCTCGGGCACCCCGTAGCAGTCCACGATCGTCGCGAACTCCCCCGGCGCCTGCCAGACGTCGCAGACCACCGCGTACGCCGGCAGCCGGGCCGGGTCGGCCACCGCCAGCGGCATCACCACACGGCCGAGCGCCTCGGCCAGCGCCGGGTAGACCTCCACGGGTCGTACCCGGTCGATTCTCCAGTTCCACAGCTCGGTCATTCCGCCTCCTCGCTGCGTTCGTCCCACCGGCCTCCGGATCGGGCCTTACTGACGATGGTGGGGGGCATATGACCTCAGCCGGGGGCAAGTTACCGGTCTGTGACCATTCCGGGCAAAATTTCCCTGACCGCCAATGCTCAGAGTGGCGGGAAGGTGACAGTTTATCGGGTATGGTGCCCCGCCCACACGACCGGCGGCGCGCGTTCCGAACCGGCGACCGCGCACCGGCAGCCGGTCAGCGCAGGACGACCAGGTGCTCGCCGCGCGGCAGCAACTCGCCCACCACGGGCGCCCCCGGCAGCTCACCGGCGACCAGCAGGCCGCCGGAGGTCTGCGCGTCGGCCAGCAGCAGCGGCTCGTCCTCGCCTACGGCGCCGAAGTCGGTCCACGGGGTGACCCAGTCCAGGTTGCGCCGGCTGCCGCCGCTGACGTACCCGTCGCGCAGCGCCTCCCGCGCACCGGGCAGGTAGGGCACCCGCGCGGTGTCGATCGCCACCGTCAGCCGGCTGGCACGGGCCAGCTTCGAGGCGTGCCCGAGCAGGCCGAACCCGGTCACGTCGGTGCCACACCGGATGCCGGCGGCGACCGCCGCCCGGGCGGCGTCCCGGTTGAGCGCGCTCATCGTGGCCACCGCCTCCGGGAAGATCTCGCCGGTGGCCTTGTGCCGGGTGTTCAGCACACCCACCCCGAGTGGCTTGGTCAGCGACAGCGGCACCCCGGCGCGGCCCGCGTCGAGGGTGATCAGCTCCTCCGGCCGGACGGTGCCGGTGACCGCGAGGCCGTACTTCGGGCCGTCGTCGTCCACGCTGTGCCCGCCGGCCAGGTGGCAGCCGGCCTCCCGGGCCACGTCCTGACCGCCCCGCAGCACCTCGCGGGCCAGCTCCAGCGGCAGCACGTCGCGCGGCCAGCAGAGCAGGTTGAGCGCGACCAGCGGGACGCCGCCCATCGCGTACACGTCGGAGAGCGCGTTGGCCGCGGCGATCCGACCCCAGTCGTACGCGTCGTCGACGACCGGCGTGAAGAAGTCGGCGGTGCTCACCAGGCCGGTCCGCTCATCCAGACGGACCACCGCCGCGTCGTCACCGTGGTCCAACCCGACCAGCAGCTCCGCGGTGCCGGTGGCCGGCCCGAGACCGGCCACCATGATCTCCAGCTCGCCCGGGGGGATCTTGCAGGCGCAGCCGCCGCCGCGGGCGTACCGGGTCAGGCGTACCGGTTCAGTCATCCCCCCATGGTCTCGGTAACCCGCCGTCGACGCCACCGATGGGGCTCGCACGGTGACCGGAATCGGACTCGTCGCGACGAACCCGACCGGTGTTACCGCTCCGTGACCCGCCAGGTTGCGTTCCGCCACATCACGCCGCCTACAGTGGCCGCACCGGGGGTCAACCGACCCCTATCGGGGAGACGACAGGGACGGTGGACGACGTGACGACGGGCGAACCGCTCATCGTGCTGGACGCGGTCAACAAGTGGTTCGGGCCGCTGCACGTGCTGGACGACGTCTCGCTGTCGGTGGGCCGGGGCGAGGTGGTCGTGGTGATCGGCCCGTCCGGCTCCGGCAAGTCGACGCTGTGCCGCGCCATCAACCGACTGGAACCAATCAACTCCGGCACCATCACGTTCGACGGCCAGCCGCTGCCGGCCGAGGGCAAGCCCCTCGCCAAGCTGCGCAGTGAGGTCGGGATGGTCTTCCAGTCCTTCAACCTCTTCGCCCACAAGACCATCCTGGAGAACGTCACCCTCGGCCCGGTCAAGGTCCGCAAGGAGAAGCCGGCCGCTGCCCGCGAGCGCGGCCTGGCTCTGCTCGACCGGGTCGGCATCGCCAACCAGGCGGACAAGTTCCCAGCCCAGCTCTCCGGCGGCCAGCAGCAGCGGGTGGCCATCGCCCGGGCACTGGCCATGCAGCCCAAAGCGATGCTCTTCGACGAGCCGACCAGCGCCCTGGACCCGGAGATGGTCGGCGAGGTGCTGGACGTGATGACCTCGCTGGCCCGCGACGGCATGACGATGGTCGTGGTCACCCACGAGATGGGCTTCGCGCGGCACGCCGCGAACCGGGTCATCTTCATGGCCGACGGCCAACTGGTCGAGGACGCCCCACCGGCGGAGTTCTTCGCCAACCCGCGCAGCGAGCGCGCCCGGGACTTCCTCTCCAAGATCCTCACGCACTAGGCGTCCGTAGTGGAGCACGCCGGCCACCGGCGGGCCCCGTTGAAGAAGGAGAAGTGTATGCGTATCACGCGCGTTGCGGCAGTTGCCGCGGTCGCCGCTCTGGCGCTCGGCCTGACCGCCTGTGGCGGCGACGACGGCGGGGAAGGCACCGGCGCCGGCAGCAAGTCCTTCGCCGCCGGCAGCACCATGGAGAAGCTGAACAAGGCCCAGAAGATCAAGGTCGGCACCAAGTTCGACCAGCCGGGCTTCGGTCAGAAGGGCCTGTCGGGCAAGCCGGAGGGCTTCGACGTCGAGGTCGCGAAGATCATCGTCAAGGAGCTCGGCATCCCCGAGGACAAGATCGAGTGGGTCGAGGCCCCCTCGAAGGTCCGCGAGGACGTGATCGTCAACGGCACGGTCGACCTGGTCGCCGCGACCTACACGATCAACGACAAGCGCAAGGAGCGCATTGCCTTCGCCGGGCCGTACTACGAGGCCGGCCAGAACATCATGGTGAAGAAGGCCGACACGACGATCACCGGTCCGGACTCGTTCAAGGACGGCACCAAGAAGGTCTGCTCGGTCACCGGCTCCACCCCGGCCGAGGAGATCAAGAAGCACGTCAAGGACGTCGGCACCCAGCTGGTGCTCTTCGACACCTACGACAAGTGCCGTGACGCCCTCAAGGGCGGCCAGGTCGACGCCGTGACCACGGACAACGTGATCCTGCTCGGCTACATCGCCAAGGACGAGGCGTCCTTCAAGCTGGCCGGCTCCAACTTCACCAAGGAGCCGTACGGCATCGGCGTGAAGAAGGACGACGCGGACTTCCGCAGCTTCATCAACGACACGCTGGACAAGGCGGTCGCCGACGGTAGCTGGAAGAAGGCCTGGGACGACACCGCCGGCAAGTTCGGCGCGGAACTGGGCTCGGCGCCCACCATCAACCGCTACTGATCTGAACCTTCGATCTGGAGGGTGGAAGGAACACCGACCCGTGAACGTACTCATCGACAAGTTCGACGTCTTTGCGGGTGGTTTCTGGCTCACCCTCCAGATCTGCATACTCGCCGCGATCGGCGCCCTCATCCTGGGTGCCATCGTGGCGGTGCTCCGCATCTCGCCGGTGCCGCCGCTACGCGCGGTGGGCACCAGCTACGTCAACGTCTTCCGCAACATGCCGTTGACCGTGGTGATGTTCTTCGCCGCGTTCGGTCTGCCGGCGCTCGGATCCAACGCGGACTTCCTCCGCATCCCGGTGATCGACTCGTTGTTCACCCGGCTCGGCACGGACCTGCCGTACTTCCGGTTCGCGCTGATCGCTCTGGTGCTGTACACGGCCGCGTTCGTCTGTGAGGCGCTGCGGTCCGGGGTCAACGCGGTGCCCGCCGGCCAGGCGGAGGCGGCGCGATCGCTGGGTCTGACCTTCGGGCAGAACCTGCGCTACGTGGTGCTGCCGCAGTCCTGGCAGGCCTCGGTGGTGCCGCTCGGCTCGGTGATCATCGCGATGATCAAGAACTCGGCGCTGGCCGGCTTCTTCGGGGTGGTCGGCGACCTGTCGGCCACGGCCGACCAGCTCACCGGGGCCGAGGGCTACGCCTTCGTCCCGGTCGCCATCGGCATCTCGATCGGTTACCTGATCATGACCGTGCCGCTCGGCACCCTGCTGGACCGGATCGAGAAGCGACAGGCGGTGGCCCGATGAGTCAGCAGACCAGCGTCCTCTACGACGTCCCCGGGCCCCGGCAGCGGCGGATCACGCTGATCAGCAGCATCGTCGCCGGGCTGGTCCTGCTCGTCGGGGCGTACTTCCTGATCTACCGGCCCCTGGACGAAAAGGGCCAGTTGTCGATGGAGTTGTGGGGTCCGCTGGTCGACCCCTCCAACGAGAACTTCTCCCTGGTATGGGAGCGGATCGGCCTCGGCTTCAAGAACACCCTGATGGCGGCGGCGATGGCCATCGTGGCCTCGCTGGTGGTCGGCACGCTGCTGGCGGTGCTGCGGATCCAGCTCAAGAGCCTGACCCGTCGCAAGTTCACCGGGCTCGCCACGCCGCTGGCGTACCTGCTGCGGGGGCTGAGCACGCTGCTGTCGGCGATCACCCGGGTCTGCGTCGAAGTGTTCCGCGGCCTGCCGGTCGTGATCACCATCTTCTTCGTGGCCCGTGGCTTTCCCGAGTTCGGCATCGCCTTCGACAACCTCTGGTATCTGGTCATTGGCCTGACCATCTACAACTCGGTGGTGATCGCCGAGATCCTCCGCTCCGGCATGGAGGGACTACCTGGCGGCCAGGCGGAGGCCGCCGCCGCCATCGGGCTGTCCCCGGCACAGACCACCCGGATGATCCTTCTGCCGCAGGCATTCCGGATCATGCTGCCGGCGCTGATCAGTCAGCTGGTGGTAGTGCTCAAGGACACCTCACTCGGCTTCATCATCAGCTACGAGGAGACCCTGAACATCGGCAAGCAGATCATCGGCGCACTGGGTAACCCCATCCAGGTCTACGTCGTGATCGCCGTTCTCTTCATCGTGGTGAACTACTCGCTGTCGAAGCTCGCGCAGTACGTCCAGCGCCGGCTCGCCCAGGGCCGCAAGACCGCGAACACCCCGGCACAGAATCCGCCGCCCGCGGCACTGATGTCCCAGGCCGAGGGCGGCGGGGGCATCTGAGACTCAGCTCACCGTGAGAGGGCCAGCCCGGAGTCCGGGTTGGCCCTCTCACTTCGCTCCGTGAACAGGGCAAACTCTCACCAATGAACACCGTCGCCCAGTTCGTCGTCGGGACAGTGGTGGCGCCGGCCGGCGCCGTCATCGTCTACCTGCACGGAGTGTGGGCGGGCCACTTCATCGACCTCCGGGCCACCAGCGAGTACTGCTCCGCGAAGCCGTTGGCGTCGACGCCGACCAGCACCGACTGGCTGCCGCTGAGACACCTTTGTCGCTACAACGACGGCACCACGGCGGATCTCGTTCCCTCGAACGTCAACCCGATCGCGTTCCTCTGCCTGGCCGTCGCGGTGGTCTGCACCGCACTCGCCGTACGATCCGCCCGCGGAGCAGGCCGAGCTGCCGGTGTCGCGGACTAGCGGGCGATCTCGGTGACCCGGGACTCGCGGACCACGGTGACCCGGATCTGACCCGGGTAGGTCAGCTCCTCCTCGATCTGCTTGGCCACGTCCCGGGCCAGCACAGCCGCCCCGATGTCGTCCACGTCGTCCGGCTTGACCATCACCCGGATCTCCCGGCCGGCCTGCATGGCGAAGACCTTGTCGACGCCGAGCTTGCTGGCCGCGATCTCCTCGATCCGCTCGAGCCGCTTGACGTACGCCTCCAGGCTCTCCCGGCGCGCGCCCGGCCGACCGCCGGAGCAGGCGTCGGAGGCCTGGGTGAGGACGGCCTCGATGGTCTGCGGGGGCACCTCGTTGTGGTGCGCCTCGATGGCGTGCACCACGTCCTCGTGCTCGCCGTACTTGCGGGCCAGGTCGGCGCCGATGATGGCGTGGCTGCCCTCCACCTCGTGGGTGAGCGCCTTGCCGATGTCGTGCAGGAACGCCGACCGTTTGATGGTGGGCACGTCCAGCCGCAGCTCGGCGGCCATGAGGCCGGCGATGTGCGCGGTCTCGACGAGGTGCTTGAGCACGTTCTGCCCGTACGAGGTGCGGTAGCGCAGCCGGCCCAGCAGGGTGACCAGCTCGGGGTGGATCTCGGTGATGCCGACCTCGACAAGGGCGTCCTCGGCGGCCCGGTGGCAGAGCTCCTCCACCTCGTGCCGGGCCAGGTCGTAGACCTCCTCGATCCGGTGCGGGTGGATCCGCCCGTCCAGCACCAGCTTCTCCAGGGTTAGCCGGCCGACCTCCCGGCGTACCGGGTCGAAGCAGGAGAGCAGCACCGCCTCCGGGGTGTCGTCGATGATCAGGTTGACCCCGGTCACCGACTCGAAGGCGCGGATGTTGCGCCCCTCCCGGCCGATGATGCGCCCCTTCATCTCGTCGCCGGGCAGGTGCAGGACGCTGACCACGCTCTCCGCGGTCTGCTCACTCGCCACCCGCTGGATCGCGTCGACCACGATGTGCCGGGCCCGCTGCTCGGCGGTGCTGCGGGCGTCGGACTCGATGTCCCGCACCAGCAGCGCCGCCTCCCGCTTGGCCTGCGTCTCGATCGCCTCGATCAGCTCCAGCCGGGCCGCCTCGGCGGTGAGCCCGGCCACCCGCTCCAGCTCCCGGCGGCGCAGCTCCTCCGCCTCGGTGAGCTCGGCTTCCCGTCGGGTGAGCTCGGCCTCCCGGGCGGCCAGTGCGGCGCGGGCCCCGGTGAGCTGCCGCTCCCGCTCGGCGAACCGCTCCACCTCCTCGGTGTGCAGCCGCTCGCGCTCGTCCATCCGGGCCGCCCGGCGCTCCACCTCGGCCGCCTGCTCCCGGGTGGTGGCGGCGAGCACCGCCACCTCCCGCTCGCCGCTCCGACGGGCCGTGGTGCGCAACTGCTCAGCGTCCGCCTCGGCCTGCTTGTGCGCCCGCTCCAGCACCGTGTCGGCCTCCGCGCGGGCGTCGTCGAGCACCCGGCGGGCCTCGGCCCGGGCCGCCTTCGCCTCTGCCTTCGCCGCCGCGGCCTCGGCCCGGGCGGCCGACGCCGCGGACTTCGCCACGTCGATCGTGCTGTTGGCGTGGTCGGCCGCGCTGCGCAGGGCGGCCAGCGACTGCTCCTGGCGGTCCTTCTCGGCGATGAACGCCGGATCCTCCGGCACCGGGGCCGCGCCGACCCGGCGCAGCGTCCGGACGCCGAAGAGCACCGCGCCGACCACCACCACGGTCAGGACCAGTACGGCGGCGAGGAGCGCCATGTCGAAGGTGCTCATGCCGGGACCTCGTGCGGACCGCCGGTGAACTTGTGCCGCCCCGCCATGGCCGCCTCCCCCTGGATACGTCGGCGCCGCAGCGACCGTGCCGAGGGCACGCTCCTGCGGCTCTGGACGCCCGACCGGAGCGACTGGCCGTGGGTAGCTCTCTCCGCCGGCGGTGCCCGCGGGCATCGTCGGCGGCCGGGTGCAGTTGTCGCGCCGGCTCCGGACCGGCCTGCCCGGAGCTGCGATGAATGGCCGGTTGCGCTGGCCAAAGTGATGCTGTTCTGTTACGCGATCTATGTTGTGCGCTTAGCCTGCGCTTGGTCGGGCAATGTGAGCCTGTATGGCGAGGCTAGGTCTCCGGAGGCGGTCTGGTCAAGAACTCATGATCAAACCCCCCGAACGGAGAGAAGCCGCCACATCACCACGTGCTGATGTCGAGCCGGACACGGGCGGACAAACTCCGTGAGTGGGCTCGGTCAGTGAGCGTGTCCGCCCTGCTCAACCCGGCCCAAGCGCCCACTGGATGACACTCGGCCGTCCAGGCCGGCCCGGCGGTGTGACCCATCCGTCCAATTGCGGACATCCGCCGAGTGGCGCGGCGGGTCGGCCCCGGGCATCCACCCGGCCGCTCACCCGCCCGGGTGGTTGTCCCGCTCCAACTCGCCCTCAGCGTCGGCGAGCGCGTCGGCGTCGATCTGCTCGGCGAACTCGGCCGCCTCGGCGCTCTGCGCGGCGATCGCGTCCTTCACCGCCCGGATCGCCACGCCCGGCGGGTAACCCTTGCGGGCCAACATGCCCACCAGCCGCCGGAAGACCGCGTCGGGCTCACCACGGGCGGTGCGCAGCTTCCGCTCCACCAGCGCGCGGGCGGTCTCCGCCTCGGTCTCCTCGTCCAACTCGCCAAGCGCCTCGGTGGCCACCTCGCCGTCCACGCCCTTCTGGCGCAGCTCGTTGGCGAGCGCCCGCCGGGCCAGACCCCGCCCGGAGTGCCGACTGGAGACCCAGGCCCGTGCGAACGCGGCGTCGTCGATGATGCCGACCTCGTCGTACCGGTCGAGCACCTCGGCCGAGACCTGCTCGGAGATGCCCCGCTTGGCCAGCGCCCCGGCCAGCTCGGCCCGGGTGCGTGGCCGGACGGCGAGCTGGCGCAGGCAGATCTCGCGGGCCACCTCCGACTCGTCGCGAGGTGGTGACGGGGACTCGGCCGCGTCGGCCTCCCCGGACCGGCCACGGCGACCCCGCCGGGGACGGGGTGGATCGCTGGCGTCGCCCGTACGGGGCGGACTGGCATCCCAGCCCCGCCCCGTACGAGCGCGTCGTCCTGCCACGGGTCAGCGACCGGTCAGAAGTCGACCGGCGGCAGCTCCGGGCCACCGGCGGCGTCACTCGCGCCGACCCCGACGCCGAGCTTCTCCAGGATCTTCTTCTCGATCTCGGCTGCCACGTCCGGGTTTTCCTTCAGGAACTCCCGGGCCTTCTCCTTGCCCTGGCCGAGCTGGTCGCCGTCGTACGTGTACCAGGCGCCGGACTTGCGGATGATCGCCTGCTCCACGCCGACGTCGATCAGCGAGCCCTCGCGCGAGATGCCCTTGCCGTACATGATGTCGAACTCGGCCTGCTTGAACGGCGCGGCGACCTTGTTCTTCACGACCTTGACCCGGGTGCGGTTACCGACCACGTCGGTGCCGTCCTTGAGGCTCTCGATGCGGCGCACGTCGAGCCGGACCGACGCGTAGAACTTCAGCGCCCGGCCACCGGTCGTGGTCTCCGGGCTGCCGAACATCACGCCGATCTTTTCCCGGAGCTGGTTGATGAAGATCGCCGTGGTGCCGGTGTTGCTGAGCACACCGGTGATCTTCCGCAGCGCCTGGCTCATCAGCCGTGCCTGGAGACCCACGTGGCTGTCGCCCATCTCGCCCTCGATCTCGGCGCGCGGCACCAGGGCCGCCACCGAGTCGATCACGATGACGTCGATCGCGCCGGAGCGGATCAGCATGTCCGCGATCTCCAGCGCCTGCTCGCCGGTGTCCGGCTGGGAGACGAGCATCGCGTCGGTGTCGACCCCGAGGGCCTTCGCGTACTCCGGGTCGAGCGCGTGCTCCGCGTCGATGAAGGCCGCGATGCCGCCAGCCCGCTGGGCACTGGCCACCGCGTGCAGCGCCACCGTGGTCTTACCGCTGGACTCGGGACCGTAGATCTCGACCACTCGGCCACGTGGCAGACCACCCACACCGAGTGCCACGTCGAGCGCGATGGAACCGGTCGGGATCACGGCGGTCTGGATGACGGGCCGCTCCCCCAGCCGCATCACCGAGCCCTTGCCGAATTGCTTGTCGATCTGAGCGAGAGCAAGGTCGAGTGCCTTCTCCCGGTCAGGCCCTGCTGCCATGGTTGCCACCCCTGCCTTCGCCGGCGTCTTTGCTGAGCTTCGCGTCACGCGGACACGCTAGGCGCTGGGTCCGACAGAAAACCAGCCGACGGGCCGCGAGCTGTGGACGAGCACCCCGCTGTGGACAATAGCCGAACAGGTGTACGACTCGACAAGCGACACGCGGAAGCCGCGAAAAGGCTGCTCAGCGTAGTCGCGCGGGCACGCGGTCGGGATACGCGGCGCAGACCGCCCGCCACACCACGTGCGTCTGCTCCCCCGACGCCAGCGCCTGCTCGATGGTGCGTCCATCGAGCTGGGACAGCACCTGGTCGCGGGCGATGCTGGCCGCGTAGCCGGGGCCGAAGGCCTCCTCCAGCCGCGCCCAGAAGTCGGTCAGCCGCACGTGATCAGCCCTCCTCGTCCGGTGCCCCGGTCGGCACCGGCCGCAACGCTAGCGCCACCAGGGGCACCGTCGCGACCGCCGCGAGCAGGGTGAGCACCGGATAGCCGGCCACCTGCATGACAAACCCGCTGACCATGGCGGCGCCGGCCCCGGCCAGCCCCATGGTCAGGTCGGACAGCCCCTGGACGCTCGGCCGCACGCCGCCCGGCACCGACTCGGAGAGCAGCGTCGAGCCGGCCACCATCGTCCCCGACCAACCCAGCCCGAGCAGGACCAGCCCCACCGAGAGCCGGGGCGTGTGGTGCCCGGCGGTGCCGGCAACCGCGCACGCGGCCAGCAGCAGCGCCACCCCGCCGAGGATCACCACCCGCCGGCCGAGCCGGTCGGTGAGCCAGCCGACCAGCGGGGAGAACGCGTACATGCCGGCGATGTGCAGGCTCAGCACGATGCCGACGAGCCGCAGCACGTCGGCGTCGGCGTGCGACTCACCGAGCCGGACCGGGGTCATCGACATCACCGCCACCATCACCAGGTGGCCGACCGCCACCGCCGCGATGCCGAGCCGGGCGGCGGGCCGTCCGCGTACCACCGACCAGGCCGCCCGCATCCCGGCGCCGCGCGGCGCGCGCACCCCGACCGGCGC
>NZ_JBSFYP010000037.1:0-71598 GCF_053599835.1 Micromonospora sp. NPDC005163 | reverse complement strand
CACCCCCCGCTGGTTCAACCACGCCACCTTCTTCCACGTGAGCAGCCTGGCCAAGGACATCCAGGAAGGCCTGCTGGCCATGTTCGGCGCCGACGCCGCCGTACCGGATCGGGTCGGCGGCCAGCGGGACCACCGGCTGGCCGAGATCGACGCCCGGCACGCCGCCCGGATCGCCGAGCTGGCCCGCCACGCCGCTGACGCCGCCCGTCGGGAGGCGCCCAGCTGCGCCGGCGCCGACTGGCCGCAGTGGACACCGACGCCCACCCGCCGGGCCGAGTCGCCCGGCGCGCTGCGTGTCGGCACGGTCCGGATCGACGACGTCGACCCGGTGCCCGCGCTGGTACCACTGCTCGACGCCGGGCACGTGCACCTCTCCGGGGACGACCGCGCCGGCTGCGACGCGGTGGTGGCCGCGCTGCTGCTGCGGGCCGTCGGCCGCGCCGACCCGGGCGCGGTACGGCTGATCGGGTACGACCCCGAGCACCTCGGCGGCGGCCTGGCCGGGTTCGCCCCGCTGGGCACGGCGGGGCTGCTCACCTTCGTCGGCCCCGGCGGGCTAGGCCCCCTCCTGGACGACCTCGTCGAGCAGATCCGCCGGATCAACGAGACCGTGCTGGCCGGCGAGTACGGCTCACTGCGGGAACTGGCCACGGCGACCGGCCGCCGCCCCGAACCGTGGCGGGTGGCGGTGCTGCTCGGCGGCGACGAGCTGAACCGGCACGAGCGCGGGCAGCTCGACCGGGTGGTGCGGGCCGGCGCGGCGTGCGGTGTGCACCTGGTGGTCCGTGGCGTGCCGCTGCCGGAGGACCTGACGGTGACCCGGGTGGTCGCCGAAGCGTCCGGCGCCCGGATCGGCGGTCCGTCCGGCCTGCCGGTGCGGCTGGACCCGCCCCCACCGGCGGCGCTGGTCACCGAGACCTGCCGGGAGGCCGCCGCGCGGGTGAACGCCGGCCCGCCGCCGGCACCGTTCGCCGACCTGCTGCCTGCGCCGGAGCTGATGTGGCGGGAGGACTCCGCCGCCGGGCTGACCGCCCCCATCGGCGAGGGCCCGCAGGGCCGGCCGGTGCGGTTGACGCTGGGCGACTACCCGCCGCACGCGCTGATCGGCGGGCCGTCCGGCACCGGCAAGACCAACCTGATCTTCGCCTGGATCGGCGCGCTGGCGGCCCGCTACTCCCCCGCCGAGCTGGAGTTCTACCTGCTGGACTTCAAGGAGGGGGTGTCCTTCGCGCGGTTCGCGAAGGGCCGGCGCGACCCGAGCTGGCTGCCGCACATGCGGTTGGTCGGGATCAACGTGAACACCGACCGGGAGTTCGGGCTGGCGCTGCTGCGGTTCCTCGCCGAGGAGCTGCGCCGGCGGGCCGACGCGGCCAAGAAGCACGAGGTGACTAAGCTGGCCGAGCTGCGCGCGGTCGACCCGACGGGGCACTGGCCGCGGATCGTCGCGGTGGTCGACGAGTTCCAGATGCTGCTGGCCGGCCGGGACGTGGTCGCCCGGGAGGCGGCGGACCTGCTGGAGGACCTGGCCCGGCGCGGCCGGTCGCAGGGCATCCACCTGGTGCTCGCCTCGCAGGACGTGCGCGGCATCGAGGCGTTGTGGGGCCGCCCGGCGCTGGTCGCCCAGTTCGCCCTGCGCATCGCGCTGCCCAAGGCGTTACGGATCCTGGCCGAGCGCAACGACGCGGCGCAGTCGCTGCCCCGCTGGCACGCGGTGGTCAACGCCGAGTCGGGCATGGTGGAGGGCAACGAGATCGCCCGGATCCCGGCGGCCAGCGACTGGGACACGTGGAGCGGACTGCAGAACCGGCTGTGGCGGATGCGCCCGTCCGACGCGGCGCCGGCCCGGCTCTTCGACGGCGACGCGGTCCCCCGGCTGGCGGAGGCCCCCGACTTCCGGGCGCTCGCCGCTCCTGCCGACGGGACCGCGCCGCGCAGCCCGGTGGCCCTGCTCGGCGAGATCATCGACGTGCAGGCCCGCTCGGCGGCGCTGCGGCTGCCGCGCGCCCCCGGGCGCAACCTCGCGGTGCTGGGCACCCGGGTGGACGAAGCGTGCGCGGTGCTGGACGCTGCCGCCCGGTCGCTGGCCCGCCAACATCCGCCCGGCACGGCCCGGTTCTCCATCGCCTGTCTGGACCCCGACGCCGACCCGATGGCCCGCGCTCTCTACGACGACCTTGCCGACGACGCCGCCTGGTACGACGAGGAGACCGTCGGTGAGCTGATGGCCGAGACGGCCGATGGGCTGGCCGGCCCCGGCAGCCCGCACTACCTGCTGCTGTTCGCCGTGGACGCGGCGGCCGGGGCGTTGGCCGCGCGGGCAGGCAGCCGGACCGGCCTGGAGCAGCTGCGCCGGGTCCTGCACGACGGGCCGGAACGGCGGACCCACGTGCTGGCCTGGTGGCGGGGGGTGGCCCGGATGCGCGCCGACCTGGGCGGGCCGGCCGCGCGCACCGACCAGATCGGCGCCTGGGTGGCGCTGGACGCGCACGGCGGCGAGCTGGGCGCCTCGCTCTATCCGGGCACCGGCGGCCCGGACTGATATCCCCGCCCGTGGCGGGGGCTCTTCTTCGACCGGGCGGTGCACCGCACCGGGCAAGTGATCATCCCCTATGGACCGTCACGATGAACCAACCGGTGGCCAGTGAGACGTACGCGGCCCAGCTGCGGCGACTGGCGGAGCTGACCGCCCGGGTGCGCGAACAGCGCGCCGAGGCGCACACGTGGTACGACCGGCAGTGCGCGGCGGCCGACCGGGCTGTCGCCGACGCCGCCGAGCAGGTGCGGCGCGCCGAGGAGGAGCTGGTCGCGGCGCGCGAGCAGCAGGAACGGGTGGACGCGGAGGTGGCGCACCTGTGGCAGCAGTTGCGGGAGCGGCTCGGCGCCGGCGCCCGTCGCCTCGGTGGCCCGCCCACCCCGGTCGACGGTGGCGCGACGGACCCGGTGCTGCTGCTCAGCCGGGCCCGTGACCTGCTCGACCGGGCCGGCCAGCCGGGTGAGCTGCCCGGCTCGGTCAACCCGCTGCTGGCGCTCTGCGGGGTGGCCGGCGCGGTGCTGGCGTACGCGCTGGGCGCCGGCGCGCGTGCGCTCGGCCTCGGGTACGGCGGCGACCTCGCGGTCGGGATGCCGGTGCTGGCGCTGGTGGTGACCCTCCTGGGGCCACTGGTCGGCCTGGTGCCGGCGCGAATGGCGGCGGACCGCCGGCACGCGGTGCTCGGGCCCCGGCCGATCACCGTGGTGCTCGGCGCCGGCCTGCTCACCACCGCGCTGCTGCTGGTGCTCGGCCGCTGACCCGACCAGGCCGGCCCGACCGGGCTGGTGCCCCCGGCGGTTCGCGTTCAGGCCGGGACCAGCACGGCCTCGCGCAGCAGGCGGCGGGCCAGGGTGACCCGGTCGGCGTCGTCGGGCAGCCCGGGCAGGTCGCCAACCCGGGTGACCGCGCCGCTGAGCAGGACGCGGACCGCCGGCTCGCAGTCGGCGGGCAGGGTGATGGTGCGGTCGAACAGCCGCAGCGCCACCGTGTCCGTCCCGTGCGGCCCGAGCTGCCAGCGTAGGCCCGGGCGCAGGGTGAGCAGGGAGTCGGCGTCCAGTGCGGCCAGCGCGCCGGCCTGCGCGAGCGGCCGGATCGGCGCCGGGCGGGCGGCCGGCCAGGCCCGCTGCCGTAGCCGCGCGGCGACGGCGCCCGGATCGACGCGCAGCAGCCAGTCCCGTAGCGCCTCCACCGTCTCGGTCAGCTCCGGTTCGATGGCGTCCGGGTCGGCGACGTCGGTGCCGAACGGCAGGCTCGCCCGCAGCCGCTGGTCCTCGGCTGCGAGGGTGAGCAGCTCCTCGACCAGGGCGTAACGGGTCAGCGCGCGGATGCCGATGGTCAGGTGCAGGGAGCTGGCCTCCTGCGCCTGCGCGCTGTGCAGCCAGCCGCGCGGCAGGTAGAGCGCGTCGCCGGGGGCGAGCACCACGTCCAGCGCGGCGGGGCCCTGCGCGGTGGCGCCGACCTCGTCGGCGCGGCCGCCCCAGGGCTGCTTCTCCAGTGGGTCGGGCAGCACCGGCGGGTGGATTCGCCAGTGCTTGCGACCGTCGACCTGGAGCACGAACACGTCGTGGGTGTCGTAGTGGGTGGCGAAGCCCTGGCTGCCCGCGGGGGTGAGGTAGGCGTTGATCTGCAACGGTTGGCTCAACGCGAGGCCCAGGTCGCGGGCGAAGTCGATCAGCGGCGGCCACATCCGGTGCAGGCCCTGCAGCACCAGGGTGGCGCCGGAGGCGTACTGCTCCAGGACACGCTCGTCGAGCACCTGGTCGCCGATCTCCGCGCCGGCGCCGCCACCGCCGGTCCAGCGCGCCGCCGGGACGAGCTGCCCGTCCCTGGCGACGCGCAGGAAGGGGGTACGCAGACCGCGCCGGCTGAGCAGCTCGTCGGCGTCGGCGGGGCTGAACAGGTCGGTGAAGCCGGCCGGGTCGGGCAGCTCGGCGGCGCGGGACAGCAGCGGGGTGTGGCCCCAGTGCGCGGCGGCGAACTTGGCCGGTTCGACCGAGACGCAGCGGGCCAGCGCGGCGGCGGAGCGCACGGACGGAACCGCCGGGCGACCGTGGCCGCCCGGCGGGTCGAGACGTGTCATGACGCTGCCGTCACCGCGCGCCGCCGTCGGCGCCACCGTCCTGCTGGCCGGGGGTCGCACCGCCGTCGGCCGGGCCCTCCGCGCCACCATCCGCGCCACCGTCCTGGCGACCCGGGGTCGCACCGCCGTCGGCCGGGCCCTCCAGGCCGCCGCCGCCCGTGGTCTGCATGTCGTCATCGTTGAGTGCCATCGGTACTCCCTCGGGTGTGCCGCCCCGCCGTACGCCGGGGTTCGTCGTGCTGCGGGTGGTACCCCACGCGCGATCTTCTCTAACCCACACCGTAGACGCCGAACCGGGGCGACACGGGCGGTTCACCGGGCGGCGCGGATCGGTGCCAGGATGCAGGGGTGATCCTGGTGGGCACGTCCGGCTGGCAGTACCGGGACTGGCGCGGCCGCTTCTATCCGGAGGGGCTGCCGCAGCGGCTCTGGTTGGAGCACTTCTCGGCCGGGTTCGCCACCGTCGAGGTCAACAACGCCTTCTACCGGCTGCCCGAGCGGGACACCTTCGCCGCTTGGCGGGCCCGGACACCGGACGACTTCTGCGTGGCGGTGAAGATGAGCCGCTACCTGACCCACATCAAGCGACTACGTGACCCGGCCGAGCCGGTGGCCCGGTTCCTCGGCCGGGCGACCGCGCTCGGTGACCGGCTCGGCCCGGTGCTGCTGCAACTGCCACCGAACCTGCCGGCGAACGTCGACGCGCTCGACGCGACGCTGCGGCTGTTTCCGGCCGACGTGCGGGTGGCGGTGGAACCACGCACCGCCGACGGACGCGGTAGCCGCCCCGCACGGCTGAACCCGCCCGACGGTCGTCGGGCGGGCTCACGGCGTCACGGCAGCATCCGGGCCAGGTCCTTGGGCATGGTGTCCTTGACGTCCTGCCATTCGCCCTGGGTGACGTGCCGGCGCAGGGTGTCGAGCACCACCTGCGTCACCCGCTCCGGACCGCCCTCGACGTCGTACGGGAATCCTTGGCGCACCTCGTAGAGGAAGTCGTCCCGGTTGAGCTTGATCGGGACGTCCGAGGGGTTCCAGCCGTCGAAGTAGATCCCCCGGACCAGGATCGGCAGCTGCTGGGCGAACTCCACGCTCTCGTTCACCGGCAGCCGGTCCCGCAGCAGGTGCAGCACCGTGCGCAACGCCGCGTACGACTGGTTGCGGCGGTCCTTCGGCCAGCCGTAGGCGTTCTCGATGTCCTTGAGGATGAGGTTCGTCTTGTCCAGCGAGGACTCGAACGCCGAGATCATCGTGTCAGCCATCGGTCGACCCCCGTTCCGCGGTGTCCCACCGCTGGTCGTCCCTGCGCCGTGGCGGCCCCGCCGGGCCGCGTCGGGCCCGTATCGGACTGCCCTGCGGCGCGCGCCGGGCGTTGTCGGCCGTACCGACCACGTGCAGGACGGCACCACGCCGTCTATCCGCCACCAGTCGAACCGTCATCCCCGTCACCTCCGTGTCGTCTCCGGCGCCGGCCGCCGTCACGACCGCACGCACCTGCCAGCCTGCCCGTCCGGTGGGTGACCCGGCCCCACCCGGAACGGGTGAGCCGGACGACGCCGGTCAGTCCGTGCCGAGCAGCCCGGCGAGGGTCTTCGCGTTCGTCTGCGCGTAGTCGCGGTAGCAGTTGTTCATGAGCACGTGCGTCTGCCCGGCCTCGTCGGCCAGCTCGCGCAGCTTCGGCGCCCAGTCGGCCAGCTCCCGTTTGGAGTAGTGGTAGCCGAACTTCTCGTGGATGTCCTTGCTGGTCCACTTGTCGCTGTGGCCGTGGAAGCGCATCACGGCGAGGTCCGCGGTCGCGGCCAGCACCGGGGGCAACGACGAGCGATGGCCCTGCGGCATGTCCACACAGACGTACGGCAGCCGGTGCTCCCGCAGGAAGGCGAGCGTCTCGTCGGCGTTGGCGCCGTCGAACCAGGAGGCGTGGCGGAACTCGTAGACCGGCCGCAGCGGCGCGCAGCGCTTCGCCACCTCTAGCAGGTACTGCTTGTTGTCCCGCTTGATGGTGAACCAGGGCGGGAACTGGAACAGCAGCGCTCCCAGCTTGCCCGCCTCGACCAGCGGGTCCAACGCGGACAGGAAGCGCGTCCACACCTCCTCGTACGCCTGCGCGGGCAGGTCGTCGGGGTAGATGTTCTTTTTGTCGGTCTCCGGGCGCAGGTCCTTGTAGAGCGCGCTGACCCGGGTGGGATGACCGGTCAGCAGGCTGAACGCCTTGATGTTGAACGTGAAGCCGGCCGGGGTGCGCTCGGCCCAGAGCCATGCGGTCGCCTCGGCGGGCGGCGAGTAGTAGGTGGCGTCCACCTCGACCAGCGGAAACTGCCGGGCGTAGTACGCCAGCCGCTTCTCCGGCGTGTCCGCGGTCTGCGGATACCAGCCCGAGTCCAGCAGCGTGCGGTCGGTCCAGGACGCGGTTCCCACGAGGATGTCACCCATGGGTGGAGTCCATCGCGTCGTGGACCGACCGGCAACCGCTGGCGTCGCTCAGGCCGCCCGCCGCTCGCGGGTCTGCTTGCAGGCCACGCAGGTGGTGGCGGACGGGAAGATCTCCAGCCGCTCCACGGGGATCGCCGCCGAGCAGCCTTCACACCAGCCGTAGGTGCCCTCCGCGAGCCGGGCGAGGGCGTGCTCGTACTGGGCGCGGCGGTCGAGGATGGTGCGCAACAGGGACTGCGCGGTGTCGCGCTCGGCCGTCTTGGTGCCGCTGTCGGCCTGGTCGTCACCCGCGGTGTCACCGACCTCCACCAGCCGCAGCACCTGGCTCTGCAGCACGGCCTGCTCGTACTCCGCGGACAGCTCGTCGTAGCGCGCCTGGAGGGAGAGCCGGATCTCATCGATCTCCGCCTGGGAACGGCCCGTACCGACCGTGTCGTGGACGAGCATCGCTGCCTGCCTTTCCTGGGCCTGGTCTAGGTGAACCGGGATGCCGGCGGCACCTGGCCCCGGTCACGGTCGCATCTGGTGCGCGGGCGGTCACCCGCGCTCTGTGAGCCGGGCGAGTACCCGCCCGGGCAGTCGAGCAAACCGGCGAATTTGACCGAGACTCCGGGCCGGCGGCGGCAACGTCCGCGAGCGTTATACCTCTGAGGTATATCTATGACTCTGAGGTATAACGCTCGTGACCGTGTTGGGCTGGCACGAGGTTGGGCCGAGGAAGCAAGGGCGCGTGGCAGCCGGACAGCGATGAGGTGCCGCGGCCGCCGGTTGTCAGGCGTCGGCGCCGGGCTCCACGAGTGCCGGGCGGCGGGGGTCGTCGGCCCGCACCACCACATCGGCGAAGCTGGCCGGGACGACCTCCTCGGCGTACCGGTCGAAGGCCGGCAGGGTCCAGTCCTGGGCCGGTTCGGTACGTCGGCGCAGCGCCGCGGCGGACAGCTCCAGGTGGATGGTGATGTCGAAGGGCAGGCCGCCGCCGAGCAGCAGCGCGCCGCTGACGAGGACCACGCCGCCCGGCGGCAGGTCGACGTAGCGGGCGCGGCTGGCCCGGTCGGCGACGGCGTCCCAGAGCGAGGGGAGCAGCCGCCCGGTGCCGCTGGGGCCGGCCGGGTCGAGGACCTCCCGGCGCAATCCGGCCTCGTCCACCCAGCCCTCGTAGTAGGCGTCCGGGTTGGTCCGGCCGAGTTCGAAGCGCAGCGACGCGGGACGGAGGAAGTCGGTGGCGCGTACGTGCAGCACCGGACGGCCCCGGGCGCGCAACGGTTCGACCAGCGCGGCGGCCAGCTCGTCCGGGCCGGCGGCGGGGGCGCCGTCCACCGCCACGCGCAGGCGCGCGGGCCCGGCGGCGGCGGTCGCGGCGTGGGTCGCGGCGTCGGTCAGCCGGCCGGTCAGCTCGGTGACGAGCAGGTCGGGCGAGATGGGGCGGATGCGCACCCTGACCATCCTGCCCCGGGCCGGGCGGGACGCCGGCGCCGGTCAGCCGGTCAGCCGGTGCGGTCGATGGTGACCCGGGCGTCGTCGGCCAGCCGGTAGCCCACGCCGTAGACGGTGGTGACCAGCGGGACGTCGACGCCGACCTTGCCGCGCAGCCGACGCACGTGCACGTCGACGGTGCGGACGCCGGCGTGCTCGTAGCCCCAGACGGCGTTGAGCAGTTGCAGTCGGGTGAAGACCCGGCGGGGATGCCCCACCAGGTGCAGCAGCAGGTCGAACTCCAGCCGAGTCAGCGGCAGCGGCTCGTCGTCGCGCAGCACCGACCGGGACGAGGCGAGGATGTGCAGGGCGGGAATGGTCGGGCTCAGTGCTCGGGCCGGCGACCGGTTGGCCGGCACCGCGTCGGCGCGGCGTTCGACCGGGACCGAGCTGGTGATCACAGCCTCGCCGCGTTCCAGCAGCTCGCGGGCCGCCTCCAGCAGCCGGCGTGCGGGCGGTGTCAGCGACTCCTCGCAGGCCAGCGGGATGGACAGCGTCACGGTGAGCACGGGCGCGGCGGTGTTCGCCGGGCGGCGCTGGCCGCCCGGCGGTCGACCGGGCACCGCGGGTTGGGACGTATGCCATCCGGCGCGCGACGAGGCGGGGCTGACCGACATGGTCCTCCTTGGCTGGTCCGGGTATCTCCCCACGGCCCGGGACGCCGCTTCATCGATGCTTCCCGGCGCCCGGGCGAGGGTCAAGAGGCGGCTGCGTTGCATGAATGTGACAATTGACGAACACATCGGAGCCACGTGCTCGCTCTGCGTACGAGGCTAGATGATTAGAGCAGAGCCGCCCGGATGACCCGATACGGGGGTCCCCGTCCGGTTCACCGCCGCCCGTTCCGCCGCCCGCGGATTTGAAAGTCGAGGGATGTTCAGCGGTTGCGGTCCACGCTGATCCACAACTCGTCGGCCAGCCGGTAACCCACTCCGTAGACGGTGGTGACGACCGGCACCCCGGTCAGCTTGGCGCGCAGCCGGCGGACGTGCACGTCCACCGTCCGGGCAACCGCGTGTTCGTAACCCCAGACGTTGGCCAGCAGCTGGAGGCGGGTGAAGACCCGGCGCGGCCGCTCTGCCAGGAACAGCAGCAGCTCGTACTCGATGCGGGTCAGCGGGACGACCCGGTCGCCACGGCGGACCATCCGCGAGCCGGCCAGGATGCGCACCTGGTCCCCGTCGGCGGCAGACGGCTCCGCGCTGTCGGTGGGGGCCGGTCGCGACGTCGGCGGGACATCGGCGACGGTGCGCAGCCGGCCCTCCCCCGCCTCGGCCAACTCGCCGAGCAGCTGCACCAGCCGGGTCAGCCGGGGGCTCAGCGGCCCCGGGGCGAGGTCGAGGGTGATGGTCAGGGTCGGGCCGGTGCGCGGGCGGGCCGGCGTGGCCCGGTCGGGACGGCGCGCCGGGTGAGGGCGCGCGGGGATGGCGACGACGGACATGGTGCCTCCTGAGATGGCGGTACGCCCGCCACGCCCGGTGCGGCGTGGCGGTCAGCGGCGTGCCGGGCCGGCGGTGACCGGGGACGCGAGGGGGGACGCGCGGTGCAGCGGCGTCGGGCCGAGAGCGGGCAGGCCGGCGATGCGCCAGGCGGCGAAGCCGCCGGCCACGTCGGTGGCCCGGTGCAGGCCGATGTCCTGCAGGGCGGCCGCGGCGAGCGACGAGGTGTAGCCTCCTGGCAGAGGATCACCACCGGCACGTCGTAGTCGACCGCCTGTGGCAGGCGGGCCGGACAGCGCGGGTCGAAGCGCCACTCCAGCACGTTGCGCTCGACCGCGAGCGACCCCGGCACGACGCCGTGTGCGGCCCGCTGAGCGGTCGGGCGGATGTCGACCAGCAGCGCGCCGGCTCGGTAGGCCAGGTGCGCCCGCTCCGGGTCCAGCCGGTCGAGCCGGGCGCGCGCGGCGGCCAGGATCTCGTCGACGCCCCGGGAGCCCGGCGGCGGCACGGGGGCCGGGCAGCGCTCGGCGGTTACCTGCATTCTCGGTTCCTTCCGGTAATGGGGGTGGATGGTGGCCGTCCGGTCACCAGGACCGGCCGGCCTCGGCGACCTCGGCGACCCGCAGCCGCCCGTCGAGGAGGTGGTAACGGGTCATCCGGCGCGGCGCCGGCCGGTAGACGTGCACGCTGACCGCCGGCGTCGTGCCCCGGTTGGTCACCGTGTGGACGTGGCGGGGGCCGAAGCGGCGACCGGCGCCGGCGGGCAGCACGCGTGGGCGCAGCCGACCGCCGGCGACGATCTCCTCGGTGAGCGCCCCGGCGACCACCCGGAACGCTCCGGCGGAGCCGCCGTGGTCGTGCAGGTCGGTGCCCTGCCCGGGCAGCCAGCTCAGCGCCCACACCTCGTGCTGGGCGTCGGCGGCCAGCCGGGCGTACCAGCGCTCGTCGGGGTCGAACCGCAGCGTCACCGGCCAGTCGGACGGATCGGCCCAACGGGCTGCGAGGGCGAGCAGGTCGGGCTCCGGGCGGCGGTGGGTCATGACGGTCCTCGCGGGTCGGTCGGCGGGTGCCCCCGTACTCTAGCCGGTAAACCCTATAGGTTTAGTAGGTAATTCCAGCAGGCGGGACGCCGGTCACGAGGGCGCCGACTCAGCGCAGGACCGGCGGGTCCACCCGGTAGCCGGGCAGCGACGGCCACCGCACGGTCAGCACCACCGAGGCGTACTCGGCGTACCAGGAGTGGTCCACCCCCCGGGCCCACACCACGTAGTCGCCCGACGCCGCCAACCGCACCGTCCGATCCGGAAGCTCCACCCGGAACCGTCCCTCGATCAGCACGAGCAGCGTCGTCCGCCGTTCCCCGGTCGCCCACCGCGAGCGGGCCTCCCCGGGCGGGTGCACACCCCACTTCACCTCGACGTCGGCGCTGTGCCGGACCTCCCCCGGCGGCGCGAAGTGCCCGAGCAGCCATCCCGCGTTGCCGGCGCCGTCGACACCGGCGTTGCCCACGTACACCGTCTCACCCATCGGACCCTCCCCCAGCACGCCGGCCGAGCAACCTATCAGGGCCCACGCGACTAACCTGGACCGGTGACCGAGGACCTCGACGCCGAGACGCTGGCGTTCGCGCACCGGATGTTCGACCTGGCCCGCTCGGGCTCAGCCGAGGAGCTGACCGCCCAGGTCGACGCCGGCCTGCCGGTGAACCTGACGAACGACAAGGGCGACACGCTGCTGATCCTGGCCGCGTACCACGCGCACCCGGACACCGTCGCCGCCCTGCTGGCTCGCGGCGCCGACCACTCCAGGATCAACGACCGGGGCCAGACGGCACTGGCCGCCGCGGTCTTCCGCAGCAGCACCGACGCGGTTCGCGCGCTGCTCGCCGCCGGCGCCGACCCCGCGCACGGCAACCCGTCCGCGGCGGAGACCGCGCAGTTCTTCGACCTGCCGGAGATGACGGAGCTGCTGCGGGCCGGCTGACACCGGCCCCGCCAGCCCGGTATACAGGGTCGGTGGAAGATCCCCTGCCCGAGCAGATGCGCGCCGCCGGCTCCGCGCTGCTGGCCGCGCTCGACGCGACGGCCCGTGACCGCGCCGTGCACCCGTTCGACGACGAGACGGCCCGACGCTGGCTGGAGTACCGGCCCCGGCCCCGCCCCGGCGCCTGCCTGGCGGAGCTGGACATCGCCGGGCGCAAGGCCGCGCACCGGCTGCTGGCCACCGCGCTCAGCCCCTCGGCGTACGCGCAGGCCATGGCGATCGTCGCGCTGGAGGAGGTGCTGGACCGGGCCGAGGGCTGGCAGCGGGGGCGGCACAGCGGCGACTACTGGATCGCGGTGTTCGGCGATCCGGAACACGACGACCGCTGGGCGTGGCGGCTGGAGGGCCACCACCTGTCGGTGAGCATGACCGTGGTGGACGACCAGGTCTCCCCCGCCCCGGTCTTCTTCGGCGCCAACCCGGCGGCGGTCCGGTACGCCGGCCGGCCGGTCTCGCGGCCACTCGGCCCCGAGGAGGACCTGGCCCGCGCGCTGCTCGACGCGATCGGCCCGGCCGAGCGGGCCGCAGCGATCATCGCCGACGAGGCCCCGGCGGACATCATCAGCGCCACCCGCGGGCGTGTCGACACCCCGTTGGAGCCGCTCGGCGTGCCGGCGAGCCGACTGGGGCCCACCGGCCGGGCGCTGCTCGACCAGGTGGTCGCGCTGTACCTGGACCGGCTGTCACCGGAGCTGGCGATCCGGGAGGCACGCCGGCTCGACGGCGGCCAGCTGCACTTCGCCTGGGCCGGCCCGACCCGCCCCGGGCAGCGGCACTACTACCGGGTGCAGGGCGACGACCTGCTGATCGAGTACGACAACACCACCGAGAACGGCAACCACGCGCACACCGTGCTCCGCCGCCCGGCGAGCGACTTCGGCGCCGACGTCCTGGCCGCCCACCACCAGACCGACCCCCACTGACCGGCTCTGACCGGTGGTGGGTCAGGGGTGGGTGGCTTCGATGAGGAAGCGGTGGGCGTGGGCCACGAACGGGCCCTCGGTGGTGATCCGGTGGTGCAGGGCTCGCAGCTGTGGCCGGTAGCGGTCCACAGTGAAGTCGGGCACCGTCCAGATCACCTTGCGCAGGAACCAGACCACCGCGCCGATGTCGTGGAAGACCGCCCGCAGTGCGGCCCGGCGCAGGTCCACCACGGTCAGGCCGGCGGCCCGGGCGGCGGCGACAGCCTGCTCGGGGTGCCGCTGGGTCGGCGGCGGCAGCGGGCCGAGCATCGCCTCGCTCACCTCCCGCATGGTGCCCGGCCCGATCTGCTGGGACAGGAACGTGCCGCCCGGACGCAGCACCCGGGCCGTCTCGGCCCAGTCGGTGCGGACCGGGTGCCGGCTGACCACCAGGTCGAAGGAGGCGTCGCGGAACGGCAGCGGCGCGGCCGGGGTCACCGCCACCACCGTCGCGCCGACCCGGCGCAGGGTGCGCCGGGCGACCTCGACGTTGGGCGGCCAGCCCTCGGTGGCCGTCAGCAGCCGTGGTGGCCGGGGGACCTCGGCGAGCACCTCGCCACCGCCGGTGTCCACGTCTAGCGCCGCGTCGGCGTGCGCCATCCGGTCGGCGACCAACCGGGCGTACCCCCAGGGTGGGCGTTCCTCGGTGGCCCGACCGGCCAGCCAGTCGAAGCCCCAGCCGTCGACCGGCTCGGCGGCCGCTTCCGCGATCAGGTCCTCGACGTCGCGCTCAGTTTCCACGCCGGCCAGCCTCGCCGGCCGCCCCCACCGCTGGCAACGCATTTGCCGCCGCGCCGTCCGCTCGCCGCCCGCTCGCCTGGCCGGCCGCGCAACGCGGTGATCCACTCCGTATCGCCGACAGCGGGGCATCCCTCGGGCCGGGACACCGCGACATCGCCGACACCGAGTCGATCATGCCGAGCGCCGTGCGTGCGCGGGTCGCGTCAGGGGCGAGGGCGGACGACCTCGGCGGTGGAGCCGGCCACGCCGCCGAGCGCGTCGAACGTGCCCGCCTCGGTACGGCGCGGCCCGTCGAACTGGCGCATCAGCCGGGCGCCCAGGTGCACGCCGACCCCGCCGACGGCCAGCGCGACCAGCTCGGTGAACAGGATCGCGGCTGACGCGCCACGCTGCGGGGAGTGCGCCCGGATCAGGCAGGTGAGCAGGAACATGCCCGCCATCGTCGCGTTCACCAGGTTGAAGGCGACGGCGGTGCGGCGGGTGCGGTCACCCGGCACGTCCCACAGGTCGACCATTCCGGCGATCGCGGTCATCGCGGCGGCGAACAGGGCGGCGACGCCGGTCCAGTAGCCGACCTCGCCCAGGAAGGCCGGCCCACCGATGACGTCGGTGAGATCGAAGACGGTGGCGCTGACGAAGAGCCCGAGCGGGAACGTCACCAGCATCGGTTGGATGGGGTGCCCCTGCACCCGCAGCCGGCTCTGCATCGGTCCTCCCCCGGGTCGGCGCAGCTCACCAGTACCAGAGTGCTACCCGAGCCTTACAACGGCGAAACAACGCCATCGGACTCGCCACCGACCGGGAGAACGGGCGCCCCGGCCGCGCCCTCGACGCCGGACTGCCGGAAGCAGGCAGGGCGCGGGCCGGCTGGGTCAGGTGTCGCGTTGCCGGGAGACCGTCCGGACCAGGCGCTCAGCGACCTCGCGCAGCGGGATGGCCAACGAGGACGCGGCGGTACGCAACACCTCCAGCGCCTCGGCCGGCGGGCACCCGCGCTGCGTCATGATCACGCCGACGGCCTGCCCCACCACCCCCTCGTGCAGCAGCGCGGCGTCCCGCTCACCGGCGAGGGCGAGCTGGCGGCCCCGGTCCCGGACGGCGGCCAGCAGCAGGCCGGCGTGCTCGGCGAGCAGCATCGCGGTCAACTGGTGCTGCGGGGTGAGCAGGTCCGGCGCGGCGGCGTACAGGTTGATCGCCCCGATCACCTGGTCGTCGATGTCGACCGGCGCGGAGATCACGCCGCGGACCCCGAGGTCGCGGGCGCGCGCCGTCCAGGCCGGCCACCGTGGCTCCCCGGCCAGGTCGACGGCGAGGATCATCTCCCGGCGCCGGATCGCGCTCATCGCCGGCGAGTCGGGCCCGTTCCGCAGGTCGTCCAGGCCGGCGAGCCGCTCGTCGGAGGCGGCCACCCCGGCGGGCTCGCCCGCGCGCAGGGCCGTGAACCCGCACCAGCGCACGCCGGCGACCGCGTCCCGGGTGACCCGGACCAGCGCCAGCAGCGCCTCATCGAA
Organism: Micromonospora sp. NPDC005163; assembly: GCF_053599835.1. Taxonomy (NCBI): domain Bacteria; kingdom Bacillati; phylum Actinomycetota; class Actinomycetes; order Micromonosporales; family Micromonosporaceae; genus Micromonospora; species Micromonospora sp. NPDC005163. The sequence goes on along the minus strand of NZ_JBSFYP010000037.1, from coordinate 56,386 downwards.
ATCGGTCAGCGTGATCAGGCCGGCGGTGAGCTCGCGCAGCAGCGCGGCGGTCTCCAGCACACCGAGGCTCTGCAGCACCGGCTCCCGCGTGTCCAGGTTCACCGGTCCACAGCCCCCGTACGCCCCCGCGCACACCCAGCGAGCCTCGTCACCTGTGTCATCGTCTGCTCTCTCCCGGACTGGACCGACCAGCCCTACTACCCTCGCAAACCCGGGTCGAAACGGCGTAAATCGGGGTCCCTGCGGCGCGCGTACGCGCAACAGGGACCCCGAAAGCCGCTGAGCCGTCGCGTCAGCGCGGAGCGCCGCTGAGCCGCCGCCCGATCGCCGCGATCAGCCGGTCCAGCTCGGAGCCGAACGGGTTGTCGTGCACCAGGTACGTCCAGGTGGCGGTCGGCCGGACCAGCGCGCCGTCGTCCGGGTCCCAGTCCTCGTCAAATTCGGTCTCGGCGAACGTGGCGAGGGTGCGGGCCTCGATCTCCGGCACCAGGTTGTTGAACGCCGGCACCGCGGCCCGGTGGAACTCGTCCAGCGGGTCGAGCCGGCCCAGCGCGCGCAGGTGCACGCCCTCGCGGACCTCGGACAGCTCGGCCAGGTGCTCCGCCCAGAGCCGGTCCAGGTGGTAGAGCGCGATCGACCGGGCCGCCCGGGCGAGCACGTCCTCGTCCATCTCGCCGGCCTTCTCGGGCATCTTGTCGAGCAGCATCAGCGCGGCCACGTCGCTGGTCAGCAGCCGCTCCCGACGCAGGGCGAGGGCCTTGCGCTGCTGCTCGATCACCACGCTGTAGCGCCACGTGTTGCGGTGGATCTCGTGGTTGACGCCCTCGGCGACCCGCTGGGCGTGCTCCACCGCGTAGTCCACCTGGTCGTCGGTGACCAGGCCGTCCGCATTCATCCGCGGCGACGCCGGCACGGCGTCGGCGGCGTGCCGGACGACCAGGTCGTCCTCCAGGCTGACGAAGAAGACCGAGCCACCCGGGTCGCCCTGCCGGCCGGCCCGGCCACGCAGCTGGTCGTCCACCCGACGGCTGTCGTGCCGGCCGCTGCCGATCAGGTATAGACCGCCCAGCTCGGACACCCGCTCCTGGTCAACCTGGTCGCTGCCGCCGAGCCGGATGTCCACGCCACGGCCGGCCATCTGGGTGGAGACCGTCACCGCGCCGTACGCGCCAGCCTCGGCGATGATCGCCGCTTCCTCGTCGTCGTTCTTGGCGTTCAGCACCACGCAGGGCACCCCGGCCGCGTTCAGCCCGGCGGCCAGCCCCTCGGACTCCTTGACGTCCAGCGTGCCGACCAGCACCGGCCGCCCCGCCTCGTGGCAGCGGCGGATCTCGTCGATCAGCGCCTCGTCCTTCTCCGCCCGGGTGGCGTAGATGCGGTCCGGCTCGTCCTCGCGCACGCACGGGGTGTTCGGCGGGATCACCGCCACCTCGAGGCCGAAGAACTCCCGCAGCTGGTCGCCGACCAGCACCGCGGTGGCGGTCATCCCGCAGACCTTCGGGTAGAGCGCGATGTACGCCTGCATGGCGATGGTGCCCAGCACCTCACCCTCGGCGGTGGCGTCCAAGCCCTCCTTGGCCTCGACCGCCGCCTGGAGCCCGTCCGGCCAGCGGCGGCGCTGGGCCACCCGGCCGCGCATCTCGTCGATCAGCTCGACCGAGCCGTCCCGGACGATGTAGTCCACGTCGCGGTGCAGCAGGGCGTGCGCGTGCAGCGCCACGTTGACCGCGGAGAGCTGTGCGACGTGCTCCTCGTCGTACAGGTCGATGCCGAGCTTGGCCTCGACGGCGGCCAGGCCGGCGGCGGTGAACGCCACGCTGCGCCCGTCCTCGGGGATCGTGTAGTGCTTGCCCCTGCGCAGCCCGCGCACCAGCGCGGCGGCGGCGTGCACCGGGTCCTGCTCGCCCGGCACCGAGCCGGCGAGGACCATCGGCACCCGGGCCTCGTCGATCATGATCGAGTCGGCCTCGTCCACGATCGCGGTGGCCAGCGGCGGCTGCACCCGGTCGGCCACGTCGGTGACCAGCTGGTCGCGCAGGTAGTCGAAGCCCGCCTCGCTGACCGAGACGTAGGTGACGTCACAGGCGTACGCGTCGCGCCGCTCCTGAGGGGTGGAGGCCTCGTTGACCCAGCCGACGCTCAGGCCGAGCAGGGTGTAGACCGGCTCCATCCACTGGGCGTCGCGGCGGGCCAGGTAGTCGTTGACGGTGAGCACGTGCACCGGCCCGTTTCCGAGCCGGACGTGCCCGTACGCGGCGATCGCGGCGGTCAGGGTCTTGCCCTCACCGGTGGCCATCTCGGCGACCTTGCCGGACAGCAGCGACATCGCGCCGAGCAGCTGCACGTCGTACGGCCGCTGGTCGAGGCCGCGGCGGGCGGCCTCCCGACCGACCGCGCAGATCTCCTCGTAGTCGGTCGCCGCGCCGGCGGCCTCGGTCAACTCGGCGTCGTCCAGCGCGGCGAGGTCATCCTCGCGCGCCTCGATCGCCGGCAGCAGTTTCTCCAGCGGAGCAAGATCCACCGTCGAGCCCGGGCGCTGGAGGAACCGCCGGAACTTGCTCTTGAACCGTTGCGACACACCCATGAGCGGCAACGGTACGCGATTCGAACCGGCTTTTGCCGCCCGGCCGCCCAGCCACCGGCCGCATGTCGACGCCGACGCCGCCGGGTCAGCCGACCAGCAGCTGATGGGTGGCCAGCTCCCGGTAGAGCGGGTCGGTGGCGGTCAGCTCGGCGTGGGTGCCCACGGCCACCACCCGACCGCCGTCGAGGACGACGATCTGGTCGGCGTCGACCACGGTGGCGAGCCGGTGCGCCACGATCAACAGTGTCCGGCGGACGGCCACCGCGTCGATGGCGCGGCGCAGCGCGACCTCGTTGCGCGCGTCGAGGTTGCTGGTCGGCTCGTCGAGCAGCAGCACCGGCGGGCCGGCCAGCAGCGCCCGGGCGATGGCCAGCCGCTGCCGCTCACCCCCGGAGAGCAGCACGCCACCCTCGCCCACCTGAACCTCCAGGCCCTGCGGGGACCGCTGCGCCAGATGAGCCAGGTTGACCTTGTCGAGGACCTCGTGCAGTCGGTCGTCGGTGGCGTCCGGGGTGGTGATCAGCAGATTCTCCCGCAGCGTTCCGGCCAGCACCGGGGCCTCCTGCTCGACGTATCCGAGCTGGGCCCGCAGCACGTCGCGGGGCAGCTCCCGTACGTCCCTGCCGTCCAGCCGGACGGCACCGGCGCTCACCTCGTAGAAGCGTTCGACCAGGGCCAGCAGGGTCGACTTTCCGGCGCCGGACGGGCCCACCAGGGCGGTGCGGGTGCCGGCCGGCACCGCGAAGCTCACCTCGTGCAGCACCGCTTCGCCGCCCGGGTAGCCGAACCCCACCCGGTCGAACTCGATCATCGGGGCGGGGCGGCGCGGGGTCGCCGTCACCCCGGTTCCCACCGGCCGGTCCGCCCCGCCCTCCGCCGGCACCGCCAGGATCTCCTCGATCCGCTGCAACGCGCCCAGGCCGGTCTGCAACTGGGTGTACGCGCGCAACACCTGGGCCAGAGGCAGGGCCAGGAAGAACAGGTACATGACGAAGGCGACGAGGTCGCCGACGGTGATCGCGCCGGCGGCCACCCGGGCCCCGCCGATGCCGAGCACCAGCAGGAAGGCGCCCTGCACGGTGACCGAGCCGATCGGACCGACCACCGCCTGCACCCGGGCCACCCGCAGCCCCGCCGCGTACGCCGACCGGGCGCTGCCGGTGACGATCTCCGCCTCGCGGCCCTCGGCCCGGCTCGCCCGGATGGTCCGGGCCGCCGAGATGGCCCGCTCCACCGCCGAGGTCATCTCGCCGATCCGTTCCTGGGCGGCACGGGCCAGCGCCCGGACCCGCCGGGCGAAGGTGGCCGCGAAGCCCAGCCCCAGCCCCACACCGAGCAGGGTGACACCGAACAGCAGCGGGTCGAGCAGCACCATCGCCGTGCCCGCGCCGAGCACCATCACCGCCCCGGTGACCGTCTCGAACAACCCGGAGGTGACCACCGCGCGCAGCAGGGTGGTGTCCGAACCCACCCGGGAGAGCAGGTCGCCGGTGCGCCGGCTGTCGTACTCGGCGATGGGCAGCCGCAGCAGGTGCCCGGCCAGCCGCCGCCGGGTGCCCAGCACCAGCCCCTCGGCGGTGCGCTGCAGCAGGTAGTCGCGCAGCCCGCCGACCGCCGCGCCGAGCACCACCAGCACCACCAGCACCGCCACCAGGTCGGTCACCGCGCCGCCGGCGCTCACCCGGTCGAGCACCGACCGGGTGAGCAGCGGCTGGGCGAGCGATGCCGCCGCACCGGCCAGCGACAGGGCGCCCACCACGGCGAGCGTGCCGCGGTGCTCACGCAGGTACGGCAGCAGCGCGGCCAGGCCGACGGGCCGGGCGTCAGGGGTGCTCATGGCGGGAACGGTAGCCCGCCCGGTCACCCGGGAAGCCCGCTCCGGCGCCGGATCAGCCGGTCAGCACCACCTGAAGCTCGTGGCGGCGGCACTCGGCCAGGTCGGTGAGCAGGGTGGGCGCCTCGTCGAACGGCACCACCGCCGAGATCAGGTGCTTGCGGATCACGTCCCCGTACGCCCGGAGCAGGTCGACGGTCTCGGCGGAGAGCCGCTCCCGGTCCCAGGTGGGCGCGAGCCCGCGCGGCACCCGACCGATCTGCGCGCAGCGCAGCGACAGCCCGTTGTGGTGGAACTCCTCGCCGAACCGGACCGCGTCCGCGCCGCCCTGGTAGAAGGCGAGGTCGATCACGGTGCCCTGTGGCCGCAGCAGCCGCAGCGCGAGTTGCAACGCCCACGCCTGCCCCCGGCACTGGAACACCACGTCGGCGCCGCGGTCGCCGGCGGTGTGCGCCCAGCGGGTCTTGAGCACCGCAGCCGGGTCGTCCGAGCCCGGGTCGAGGGTTTCCAGGCCGAGCGCCTCGGCGACCTGCCGGCGCTGCGGGGTGGGGTCGAGCACCATCACCGAGGCGGCGCCGTGCCGCCGGGCGAACAGCGCGGTCAGCAGCGCCACCACCCCGGCGCCGACCACCGCGACCCGCCGGCCGCGCACCCCGTCGCCCAGCGAGCGGACGCCCGCGCCGTACAGGTCGGCGGCGGCGTGCAGCAGACCGTTGGCGCAGATCGGGCCCATGTGCGCGACGTAGACGCCGAGCAGCGGGTCCAGGTCGTCGGGGAGCGGCACGAACCGTTCGGCGACCGGGTCGGCCAGCCAGCCGGTGCGGTGCCCGTACGTCATCGCACCCACCACGCCCACCGCGACCGCCGGGGTGGCGCTCTCCACCACCCGGCCGACCTGCATGTAGCCCAGCCGGGTCACCGGGTACGGGGTGCTCGCCCCGCCCGGCTGGAACAGCCCCAGGTCGGCGTTCCAGGTGACGTGCAGGTATGGGTTGGTGCCTTTGACGTAGCTCAGTTCGGTGCCGGCGGAGACGCCGCTGAACAGCGTCTCGACCCGGAAGGTGCCGGGGCGCGGCGGGGCGGCGTCCTGCTCGACCAGTTCCACCCGGCCGGGGGCGGAGACCACCACGACCCTGTCACGCATCGACGGTCACGCCGGTCGCGAGCACCGTCGGCCCGACGGGTGTGGTGAGCCGCACGGTCTCGCCGGTGCGGGCCGAGTCGGCCACCGCGAGGGCCAGCCGCTGGGTGCCCAACGCCTCGGCGTACGGGACGCGCACGTCGTCGCCGATGCCGCGCACCGCGTCGATGAAGGCGCGGTCGACCGCTACCCGGGCGGCCTCCGGACCGGCGGGCAGGTGCCGCTCACCGTCGCTGTCGCGGATCAGCAGGCCGTCCTCGGTGATCGACATAGCCAGCCCGTCGGCGAGGATCTCCAGCCCGGCCCGGTGCTTCCAGCCCAGCACGCAGGCCGCGCTGAGCGTGCCGACCGCGCCGCCGGCGAAGCGCAACGTGGCGGTGGTCACCGAGTCGATGTCGGCGCCGTCCACCGGCGGCGGTGTGCCGTTGCCGTACGCGGTGACCTCGGTGACCTCGCCGACCAGCGCGCGGATCAGGTCCAGCACGTGCGCGGCCTGCTCGACCACCGGGCCGCCGGAGCGGTCCCGCCGCGACCACCAGGCCACCGGCGGCACCTTGTCCAGCCAGGAGCCGCTGACCATCCGCACCGGACGGTCGGCGAGCAGCTCGCGGGCCTGATCGAGCACGCTCAGGTAGCGCCAGTGGTGTCCGACGGCGGTACGCAGCCCGCGCCGGGCGATCAGATCGGCGATCCGCTCGGCGGTCACCAGGTCGATCGCGACGGGCTTCTCCACGAACAACGGCACACCGGCGTCGATCACCGCTTCCTCGGCCGGGCCGTGCGCGAACGGTGGCACGCAGACGTAGACTGCGTCCGGACCGGCGGCCAGCAGCTCGGCGACGTCGGCGCAGGCTCGGCCGGCGTGCTGCGCGACCAGCGCCGACGCCGCCTCCGGGGCCACGTCGGTCACGCCGATCAGCTCGACGTCATCGAACCCCGCGAGCACGCGGGCGTGCCGCTGTGCCACTCCACCGGCGCCCACCAGACCCACCCGGCATACACGCATTCGACAAGCCCTTCGAGAGCGTTTCATCTTCGATGGGAGCAGTCCCCCGGGGTGAGCGCAATCAAACGTTCATCCCCCGGGAACGCGGCGAGGTCACCCCTGTGATCAAGCTGTTCGCTGGAGGCGGTTAGCGCATGGTGGGGAATGGGAACAACCAACCTCGGTTATCCGCCCACGATTCAAAAGGGGTGCCCGTGCGGGATACGACATCGAGCGTGTCACCGGTGGTGGAGGCGTGGGCCACGTACCGGACGACGTCGGCGGCGGCGTGGCCGGCACGCCGGCTGCTGCGTGCCAAGGGGCAGAGCCGGGTCAGCGTCGTGCTGCCGGCGCACAACGAGGAGGCCACCGTCGGTGCGATCGTGGCGACCATCCGGGAGCACCTGATGGATCGGGTCGCCCTGGTCGACGAGCTGATCGTGGTGGACTCGCGGTCGACCGACCGCACCGCGCAGGTGGCCCGGGCCGCCGGCGCGGAGGTGGTCAGCCAGGACGAGATGACCCGGGGGCTGCCTCGGCTCACCGGCAAGGGCGACGCGCTCTGGGCCGGCCTGGCCGCCGCGGAGGGGGACGTGGTGGCGTTCATCGACGCCGACCTGCGGGAGTTCCGGCCGCACTTCGTGAGCGGGCTGCTCGGCCCACTGCTGACCGACCCGTCGGTGGAATTCGTGAAGGGCTTCTACCACCGGCCACTGGTGGGCACCGCCAGCGTCGAGCCGGACGGCGGCGGCCGCGTTACCGAGTTGATGGCGCGACCGCTGCTCAACCTCTTCTGGCCCGAGCTGGCCGGCTTCGTCCAGCCGCTCGCCGGCGAGTACGCCGGCCGGCGCGAGGTGCTGGCCCAGGTGCCGTTCGTCTCCGGGTACGGAGTGGAGACGGCGATGCTGATCGATCTGCTCGACCTGGTCGGCCTGGACGCGTTGGCGCAGGTCGACCTCGGTGAACGCAAGCACCGGCACCAGGACACGGCGGCGCTCGGCCGGATGTCGGCACAGATCATGCTGACCGCCTGGGCCCGGTTGCAACGGCGTGGCTGGGCGATCCCCGGCATGTCACCGGAGGTGCTGCTGACCCAGTTCCGCCGCGGCGGCTCCGACACGCTGCCGAACCTCGACCGCGAGATCGTGGTCAGCGACGTGTCCATCGAGGAGCGCCCGCCGCTGGCCGAGCTGCGCCACCGGGTGCCCCGCCGACGGGTGGCCGCGGCGTGAGGGCCGGGGCGTTCATGTCGGGCGCATGGGAGGGCCGGGACCGATGAGCCTCACCGTGCTGATGAACGCCGGCCCGTGGCTGTCCGTGCCGCCGCCGGGCTACGGCGGCATCGAGAACGTTATCGCCACTCTGGTGCCGGAGCTGCGGCGTCTCGGCGTACGGGTGGTGCTCGCCTCGGTGGAGAGCAGCAGCCTGCCGGTGGACGAGAAGGTGTCGGTGTTTCCCGACGGGCAGTTCGCCGCGCTTCAGCGGCCGTACAACCAGGTCTGCGGGATCGCGCAGGCGCACCTGGCCGGGGTGGTGCGCGAGCTGCACGCCCGCGACGACATCGACCTGGTGCACGATCACGTGGAGGCGGTCGGGCTGGCCACCCTCACGGCGATGGGGCCGAGCGGCCCGCCGACCCTGCACACCCTGCACTGGGACCTGGCCAAGCACCCCGCGCTCTACGGCAGCCTGGACGGCGGCGAGCGGGTCCGCGTCAACGGTGTGTCCGCGTCCCAGCTGGCCCGGGCCCCGCAGGCGCTCCGCGAGCACTCGGTGGGGCACGTGCACCTGTCCACCCCGCTGGCCGTGGACGCCGACCGGCGGTCCCTCCCGGAGAAGGGCGAGCACCTGCTCATCCTCGGCCGGATCAACCCGGGCAAGGGGCAGGACGTGGGCGCCCGACTCGCTCACCAGGTCGGTTTCCCGCTGGTGCTGGCCGGGCCTGTCGGCCCCTACCACCGCCCGGCCGACCTGGCCGCGGCCGGCGACGAGGCCCGGCAGAACCCGGACGTGCGGTTCTTCCTCGACGAGGTGGCGCCCCACGTCGACGGTGACCTGGTCCGCTGGGTCGGCACCGTGGCCGGTCAGGAGCGTGACGACCTGCTCGCCAGCGCCCGCGCCTCGCTGTTCCCGCTGCGCTGGGAGGAGCCGGGCGGCACGGCGGTGGTCGAGTCGCTCGCCCTGGGCACGCCGGTGGTGGCGACGGCCCGGGGGTGCCTGCCGGAGCTGATCGAGCACGGTCGCACCGGGCTGCTCACCGCCGACGAGGAGGAACTGGGTGAGCTGGTGCTGGCCGCCGAGCTGCTCGACGCCGACGAGTGCCGTCGGGTGGCCGCGCAGCGGTTCACCCCGGCGGTGATGGCTCAGCGGTACGTCGAGCTGTATCAGCGGGTCCGCCAGCCGGCCAGCGCGCCGCGCCTGCAACCGGTCTGACCGGCGCCTCCGACGGGTTTGCGATCGGCGGCGACGGGTAGCCCGCAGCGCTCACGCCCGCCCCGCAGCGAGGAGTCGGTGATGGTCGGACCGATGGCGCACTCCCGGGCCCGGCACAATCCGGCCGACGGCAAGCCACCGGTACGACGGGCCGCCGGGACCGTGGCGGTGCTGTTCCTGCTGATCGGCGTGCTCGGCTTCGTCCCGGGGATCACCAGCGGCACGTCCGATCTCCGGTTCGCCGGTCACGGCTCGGGCGCGTACCTGTTCGGCGTGTTCCAGGTGTCGGTGCTGCACAACCTGGTGCACCTGCTGTTCGGGGTGGCCGGCCTGGTGCTGGCCCGGACGGTCGGCGGCGCGCGGGCGTTCCTCGTCGGCGGCGGCGCCGTCTACCTGGTGTTGTGGCTGTACGGCCTCGCGGTGGACCACGACACCGGGGCGAACGTGCTGCCGGTCAACGACGCCGACGACTGGCTGCACCTCGGCCTCGGCGTCGGCATGATCGCGTTGGGCGTGCTGACCGGCCGTGCCCGTCCCTGACCGGCCGCGTCACCCGTGACCTGCCTCGCCCGGCCCGTAGGTCCGGTTTGACCGTGGTGCGCCTCGGGTAGTTCGCAGGTCCCGACACATCAGCGAGGTGAGGGTCCATGTCCAGCCGGATCACCTGGGAGGTGAGCGACACCGCACCGGTGGCGGTCGTCCGGCTCTGCGGTCCGCTGGACCTGGGCACCATGCGGTCGGTGCACCGCGTGTTGGACCGGGTGCTGGCCGCTCAACCGGATGCGCTGGTGGTCGACCTCGCCGAGGTCACCGTCCGGGACCGGCTGGCGCTGTCCGTCTTCGCCGCGACGGCCCGGCGGGCCGCGGAGTGGCCGGCCGTGCCGGTGGTGCTCTGCGCGCCACCGCCGGCCGCCGCGCGTTGGCTGGCCGAGTCGACCGCGTGCCGGGTGGTTCCGGTGTCCCGGGACTGCGAAGAGGCGACCCGGGTGGCCGGCGCCGCCGCCCCGCCCCGGTTGCAGGCCCGGCTGGAGCCGGTGGCCGAGGCCTGCCGGCGGGCTCGGGAGCTGGTCGTCGACGCGTGCACGCGGTGGAACCTTCCCGATGCCGCCGGCCCGGCCGCACTGGTGCTCAGTGAGCTCGTCGGCAACGTGGTCCGGCACGCGGGCACGCCGATGCAGGTGACGGTGACCCTGCGCCGGCCGTACCTGCACCTGGCCGTGGTGGACGGCAGCCGGGCGGCGGCCCGGCCGGCCGAGGCGGACCTGCGCGCCGAGGGTGGGCGCGGGCTGCTGCTGGTTCGGGAGCTGGCTCAGCGGTGGGGCAGCGTGCCGGCCGGCCAGGGCAAGGCGGTCTGGGCGATGGTGCCGGCAACGTGAGCGTTCCGGGTGGTTCCGCCAACCTCTGGCGAACTGACTGAAATTGCCGCTCTGCCCTGGTTTCATGGTCAGAGGGTCGGGTAGGTACACCCGTCCTTTTCTGTCACAACGGCGGGGTGAGCAGCCATGGCCAAGCGGGTAACCACGGAACCCAGTCGCGATCGGGGCCCGGCGATCCTGGCACCGGCCCGCTTCGGGGGCTTCCCCGGGCCACTGCGAACGCCGACCCCCGGCAGCTCTCTGATCAAGTTCCTCGCCACCACCGACCACAAGCAGATCGGTGTGCTCTACCTGCTCACCTCGTTCGGCTTCTTCCTGCTGGCCGGGCTGCAGGCGATGCTGATGCGGGGCGAGTTGGCCCGCCCCGGGCTGCAGTTCCTCTCCTCGGAGCAGTACAACCAGCTGTTCACCTCGCACGGCGCGGTGATGCTGCTGCTGTTCGCCACCCCTGCGGCGTTCGGGTTCGCCAACTTCATCGTGCCGATCCAGATCGGCGCGCCGGACGTGTCGTTCCCCCGCCTCAACGCGCTGGCCTACTGGCTGTACCTGTTCGGCGGGGTGATGGTGGTCGGCGGGCTCCTGACGCCCGGCGGCTCGGCCGACTTCGGCTGGACGGCGTACAGCCCACTGAGCAGCGCCGAGCACTCCCCCGGCGTCGGCGCGAACATGTGGGTCATCGGCCTGGTCATCTCCGGCCTGGGCACCATCCTCGGCGCGGTCAACCTGATCACCACGATCCTGACCCTGCGCGCGCCCGGGATGACCATGTTCCGGATGCCGATCTTCACGTGGAACATGCTGTTCACCAGCCTGCTGGTGATCATGGTCTTCCCGCTGCTGGCCGCCGCGCTGCTGGCGCTGTCGGCCGACCGGCTGCTCAACGCGCACGTGTTCGATCCGGGCACCGGCGGCCCGATGCTCTGGCAGCACCTGTTCTGGTTCTTCGGCCACCCCGAGGTCTACATCATCGCGCTGCCGTTCTTCGGCATCATCAGCGAGGTCATCCCGGTCTTCTCCCGCAAGCCGCTCTTCGGCTACACCGGCATCGTGCTGGCCACCGCCGCGATCACCTTCCTGTCGATGACGGTCTGGGCGCACCACATGTTCGCCACCGGCCAGGTGCTGCTGCCGTTCTTCAGCATCCTGAGCTACCTGATCGCCGTGCCGACCGGCGTGAAGTTCTTCAACTGGATCGGCACCATGTGGAAGGGACAGCTCACCTTCGAGACGCCGATGCTGTTCTCCATCGGCTTCCTGGTCACCTTCCTGCTCGGCGGACTCACCGGGGTGCTGCTGGCCAGCCCGCCGGCGGACTGGCACACCCACGACACCTACTTCGTGGTGGCGCACTTCCACTACGTGGTCTTCGGCACGGTGGTCTTCGCACTCTTCGCCGGCTACTACTTCTGGTGGCCGAAGATGACCGGACGGCTCCTCGACGACCGGATCGGCAAGGCGCACTTCTGGACCATGTTCATCGGCTTCCACGGCACCTTCCTGGTGCACCACTGGCTGGGCAGCGAGGGGATGCCCCGCCGGTACGCCGACTACCTGCCGACCGACGGCTTCACCACGCTGAACACGATCTCCAGCATCTTCGCGTTCATCCTCGGCCTGTCCACCCTGTTCTTCATGTACAACGCCTGGAAGTCCTGGCGGTACGGGGCGATGGTGACGGTGGACGACCCGTGGGGCTTCGGCAACTCCCTCGAATGGGCCACCACCTGCCCGCCGCCACTGCGCAACTTCGACCGGATGCCCCGGATCCGCTCCGAGCGTCCCGCGTTCGACCTGAAGTACGGCCCGCTCGTCGCCGACCTGGGCCGGGACCTGCCACAGCGCACGACCAAGCCGCCACAGCACTTCGCCGAGGAGTTGCGTATGGAGCACCACGTGCCGGAGTCGCCCGCCGCCGAGGGCGCGCACGGCGCCCGCGACGCGACCGAGTTCCAGCCGACCCCGCAGTCCGGTGCCCGGCCCGTGGATGTCCCGGAGCCCGAGGGCATCCGCCGGCCGAGCTTCGAGCAGAGCGACGCGCCCGAGGACAAAGAGGAGGCGCCGAAGCCGCACGAGCGGTGGCGGCACCCGCACAGCGACCAGGACCCGGAGGAGCGCTGACCGGCGGTACGCGCTGACGAGGGCCGACACCCGTGGGTGTCGGCCCTCGTCGCGTACGGTGCCCGGCTGCGCTCAGTCCCGCGCGGGTGCCAGGCCGGCGGCGGTGAGCGAACGGCGTACCGCGGGTTGGACCCGGGTCAGCCGCAGCGGCACCCCGGTCCGGGCGGCCGCGTCCCGTCCGGCCATCAACGCGGCGATCCCGCCGGCGTCGAAGCCGCCCGCGCCGACCAGGTCGACGACCACCTCGCTGGGCTGGCCGGTGACCGCCTCCAGCATCGCCCGGCGCAGCTGGTCGGCACCGTCCCGGTCGATCTCGCCGCCGACCTCGACGACCACCCGGTCGCCGTTCTGCTTCACCGAGATCCGGGTCTTGCCCGGGTCCGGCTCGGCGGCGCCGTTCTGCCAGGGCGGCGGCGCGTCGGCGAGCATCGCCTGCCGCAGCCAGGTCAGCGCCCGCGACAGCAGCCGGGAGACGTGCATCTGCGAGATGCCGAACCGGGCGGCGATCTCCGCCTGGGTCTGGTTGCCGTAGAAGCGCATCGCCAGGATCCGCCGTTCCCGCCAGGGCAGGCGGTGCAGCAGGCCGCTCACGGTCACCCGGTCGTCGACCGATTCCAGCGCGTTGTCCGATTCGCCGACCAGGTCACCGAACTCCGCGGAGCTCTCCCCGCCCACCGGGGCGTTGAGCGAGGCCGGGCTGTAGCCGGCCGCCGACTCCAACGCCGCGAGGATCTCCTCCTCCGGCGTCTCCAACCGCTTGGACAGCTCCGCGACGGTGGGCGCCCGGGACAGCTCACTGGTCAGCGCGGCGGTGGCCTGACCGACCTCCAGGATCAGGTCGCGTAGCCGGCGGGGCACGTGCACGCCCCAGGTGCGGTCCCGGAAGTGCCGCTTGATCTCACCCACGATGGTGATCGCGGCGTACGCGGTGAACGAGCCCCGTTCCGGGTCATACCGGTCGACGGCGTTGACCAGGCCAAGGCGGGCCACCTGCTCCAGGTCCTCCAGTGGCTCCCCGCGCCCCCGGTACCGGCGGGCCAGGCGGCCGGCGAACGGCAGCGCGAAGCGGACCAGGTCGTCCCGTGCCTCCTGCCGCCGCTCCGGCGGCAGCCCCTCAATTCGGGCCGCGTACGCCAGCGCTGCCGCATCGAGGTCCTCCAGACCTCGATCGGTGGGTGGTGGTGTGGTCGTGCTCGTCTGTCCGAACATCCGCGCCTCCCTCAGGAAGGTCCCCCGCCCGGATCGGGAAACCGGTCGTGCGCGTGGTCGAGCCACGCACCGGGCCGGAAAAGTGGGTCAGTGACTGGGATGCCAGCGGGCGACAACGCCTTTGCGCAGCGCAATCAGGCCGTCGCAGTCAGCGATGTTCCCGCTCCGTAGGTACTCAATCACGGGACCCCGGGTTCGCGAGGATGTTTCGGCGTGCTCCGCCTCAGGAGATCAGCAACCCCTGGTGGCCGCCGCTGTCCCGGAGCATGGAGAGCGCCTCGGCGGCCCCCAGCGGGGGCGGCGTGGGCAGGTCGTACGGCTGGGCGCGGAGCACCTCGGTGGCCCGGCGGGTGGGTACCGAGGTGACCGGGTAGCCCCGAGCGGCGGTCCGGTCCAACGCCCGACGACGCCGGCCGAACCCGGCCACGGCCAACCACTGCGGCAGCCCGGCCAGGGCGGGCGAGCGCACCCCGGGCGGCTCGGGCAGCACGTCCACCGAGCTGAACGTCTCGCTGCCGGCCAGCCACCACTCGGCCTCGTCCACGCTGCGCCGGGTGGCGTTCTCGCACCAGTACGGCACCAGCCCCGCGCGCACCACCTGCCACGGATCGATCAACCGGCCGCACTCCACCACCAACCGGTCACCGGTCTTGCCGGCGCCGCGGAGCCAGTGCCGGTACAGGTCGGCCACTGCCGCGCTCAGCGCCGCCGGCCGGGGCACCAGCACCCGGTGCAGCGGGTGCTCCCGGCGGGCCGCCCAGTCCCGCGCGGCCAGCTCGAAGCCCGAGTCCACGCCGTGCTCGGCTGCGCCCGAGGGGACGGACATCTCCGGCGGCTCCCACCGGGCGGCATCCCCGCCGACGGAGCGCAGCACCTGCCGCAGCGCGTGGCTGTCGGGGTGGAAGTCCACCGGGTCCAGCCCGCTGGCCGGGCAGCCGACCTGGAAGCTGTGCCCCGGGCCGCGCTCCAGCACCGGCCAGGTCCGCGCGTCGCGAACCAGCACCACCGGGGCCCCGGTGGTCAGCCGGTCGGCCAGGAACTGCGTGTAGGCCGCCGGCAGCGCCCGCCAGCGGGCGGCCAGCGACACGGTCACCCCGGTCAGCGGGCCACGGCTGGCGGGGCAGTGCACCTGGCGGAGATGCACGTCGGGGTTGCCGGCGAGCAGTCGGGCGGCGAGCGCCTCGCCGTGCTCCAGCGCCGCACCCGGGCGGTCCACCGCGCCGCCGGTCCAGTGCACCGACATCTCGAAGCCGGCCGGCAGCCACGGCACGCCGAGTGCCACCGCGAGGTGGGCCGCCGCGCCATGCGGTGAGCCGATCAGCACGCCCGGGTAGCGCTGGCGCGGGTACTGGTCGACGAACCAGCGGGCGACCCGCCCGGCGTCCACCTCGTCGACCTGAGCCATTGTGAGCGCGACCCGGCCGGCGGCCCGGCTGACCGCTGCGCGACGGACCGGCTCCGGGGCGCCGGGGAACCGCGACACCGGCCCGGCGTGCCCGAGGTCGGCGCAGTCCACACCACGCAGTGCCCGGGCGGTGGCGGCGACCAGCACCCGGGCGGGACTGCTCACGGCCACGACCCGGTCGCCGGCCAGACCGGCACCGTCGGCCGTGAGCCCCTTGCGCACCTTGTGCACCGGCTCTACCTTGCCTCGTTCGCTCACCACGCGGCCCGGCTTCCCGTCCCGATGGGGTTCAAACGGGGCATCACCCACCCGGCGGCACAATCCGCTGGTCGGCGGGGGTCCACGGTCATCACCGGCGTTCCACGACGATCCGCCGTGGGCGGCGGGAGCGGGTCGCCGGGGGCGAACGGGCCGGGCACGGTGGCCCGGGTTTCGCCGGGGCCAGGGCGGGCACTTCCGGGCTCATGCGCACCGACGACACGAGCGAGCCGGCCGCCGCGACGATCACCCCGTACCAGGACGGACCGCTGCTGGTCCGCGGCGACTTCGCCCTGGTCACCCCCGACGGTGAGCGGATCGACGCCCGCCGGGGCACGGTGGCGCTGTGCCGGTGCGGCAGGTCGGCGCTCAAGCCGTTCTGCGACGGCACCCACAAGATGGTGAACTTCCGCGCGGGAACCGCCCGGGAGGGGTGACCGCCGCGGTCAGGCGACGCCGGCCAGGGGTCCCGCGGCGGCGGTCGCGGTCGCGGTCGCCGGCAGCGAGACGGTCAGCGCGGTGCGCGCCCGCAGCGAGCTGCGGCCGGCGGCCCAGCTGTCCAGCAGGTGCGCGGCGAACAGCCGGTCCACCGCGAGCGCGGCCGCCGCGCCGAAGAGCACGTCACCGGCCAGCGCCGGCTCGGCGCGGACCAGCCCGCCGCACAGGTCGTGCGCGGCGATCTGCTCGTGCACCGCGTCGGCCTCGACGTGCTCGTCGTAGAAGCGGGTGGCGACCTCGTCCAGGCCGAGCCGGCGCAGCCCGTTGCCGTAGCGGCGGTTCGGCACCGACGAGGTCATCTCGAAGGCGGCCAGGTGACCGAGCAGCGCGCCACGCAGGCGTCGGTGCAGCCCGAAGAGCGACATCAGGTTGTTGGTCGCCAGCGTCACCGCGGGCACCACGTCGAGGTGGGCGCCGTAGCCGGTAACCAGGCCCAGCCGGTCGAGGGTGCGCCGGAACAGCTCGGCGTGCATACGATCCAGCCGGCCGTTGCCGTACTCGTCGGTCTGGATCTCCACCAGGGCGGCCTTCGCCGGGCCGCCGAGGCGGGGCAGCGCCCAGCTGTGCGGATCCGCCTCGCGCAGGTGGTAGACCGAGCGGTGGGCGACGAACTCGCGGAACTGGGCGAGGTCGGCACGCCGCTGGAGGGTGGTCGCCAGCGGAGGCCCGTCGTCGGCCGCGACCAGCTCGGCCAGGGCCGCCGCCACCCCGGCCGGCGGCAGCGGCGGCGGGGCGGACAGCCGGCGCAGCGCCGCCTCGAAGGGCCGCTCGGCACGGGCCCGCAGGGCCAGCAGCGTCGGCTGCCACTCCCAGCTCTCATCCACCCCGCGCCAACCCCGGTAGTGCAGCTCGTAGCAGAGGAACAGGGTCAGCTGGAGATCCTCGTCCGCGAGCGGGTCCGCCGGGTCCAGGTCGGCACCGAGGCCCGCCGGCAGATCGTGCGGCGGACGCCGCAGGGCCCCGGCCACCGCCGCGGAGAGCGGACCGCGCGGCTGCGGTAGGGCCGCGGGACCGTAACGACGGTCGGCGGGCTCCAGCATGTGACCTCCAGCGTCCTCGGGCCGCTACTGATGCCCAGGCGGGCCACCCCTAAACGAGGCCCTCCGCGTTCACGGTGAGCTCCACCTGCTCGCGGACCCGCCGGGCGGCCTCCCCGTCGGCGTACAGGCCGCGCAGGTCGGCGAAGGCCGGCTGCGGCGGCGCCAGTGGCACGGCGGCGTCGACCACCGCCTCCAGCACACACGGCCGGTTCGCGGCGAGCGCCTCGTCCCAGGCCGCACCGACCAGCTCCGGGCGGTCCACCCGGACGCCGTGCAGCCCGAGCAGCCGGGCCCAGCCGGCGTACGGCACGTCCGGGCGGCGCTGCGCCGGGTCGGGCGACGTCTGCCGCCCGCCGCCCATGCCGGACTGGTCACGGTTGTTGAGCACCAGCACCACCAGCCGCGGATCGCGCCACTTCTGCCAGAGGTGCGCCACGGTGATCAGCTCAGCGAGCCCGTTGAGCTGCATGGCGCCGTCGCCGACCAGCGCGAGCACCGGCTGGTCGGGGGCGGCGAGCTTGGCGGCCACCGCGTACGGCAGGGCGCAGCCCATCGAGCCGAGGGTGCCGCACAGCTGCGCGTTCACCCCGGGCGGCAGGACGAGGTGCCGGGCGTACCAGTAGAGGACCGACCCGACGTCCACCGCGACCGCGCCGACGGCCGGCAACCGGGTGGACAGCTCCTGGAGCACGAGCTGCGGGTTGACCGGGTCGGCCGGCGCGGCGGCCCGGTCGGCCGCGGTCGAGCGCCACCGGTCCACCGAGCTCTGCACCGTGGCGCGCCACTGCTGGTTGGGCCGGTGCGGCACCCGCGCCAGCAGCGCCCGCAGCGTCTCGGCGGCGTCACCGACGAGCGGCACGTCCGCCGGGTATCGGGTGCCGATCCGCCGTCCGTCGATGTCGATCTGGACGGTCCGGGCCTGACCGGGCATCGGGAAGTAGTCCGTCCACGGATCGTTGGTGCCCACCATCAGCAGCGTGTCGCAGCCGCCCATCAGCTCGGCCGCGGCCGACGTGCCGACCTCGCCGAGCACCCCGGCGTGGTAGGGCAGCCGCTCGTCGAGCACCGGCTTGCCCAGCAGCGAGGTGGCCACCCCGGCGCCGAGCCGGTCGGCCAACTCGGTGATCTCCCCGGCCGCGTCCCGACCGCCCTGGCCGACCAGGATCGCCGTGCGCTGGCCGCTGCCGAGCAGCTGCGCGGCGGCGTCGAGGTCCATGTCGTGCGGCAGCACCCGGGCCAGCGGCACGCCCGGGGTCGCCGAGATCACGCCGACCGACTGCGGCTGCAGGTCGGGCACCACGGCCTCCTGCAACTGCCGGGGCAGCACCACGCAGGTCGGGCTGCGGGTCGCCGCCGCGGTGCGGAACGCCTGGTCCAGCAGCGCGGGTACGTCCTCGGGCCTGCGGCCGTACTGCACGAACTGGTTGCACACGTCCGCGAAGAGCCGGCTGAGCCCGATCTGCTGGTGCGCGCCGCCGAGCGGCCCGGAGATGTCCTCGCCGATGATCGCCACCACCGGCGTGCTGTCCAACTTGGCGTCGTAGAGGCCGTTGAGCAGCTGGACCGCGCTGGGCCCCTGGGTGGCCAGGCAGACCCCGATGCCGCCGGTGAACTTGGCGTGCCCGGTGGCCATGAAGGAGGCGGTCTCCTCGTGCCGGGCCGGGACGAACGCCGGGTCGCCGCCCGTGCGGTCCAGCGCCCGGACCAGCGGGGCGATCGCCGCGCCCGGGTACCCGAAGGCGCGTGGCACCCGCCAGGCCAGGAGCCGCTCCACCACCAGGTCGGCAACGCTGCGCTCAGCCATTGCCGCGCCCGGGCGTGCTGGCATCGACGTACCGCAGGACCGCGCCGACGCCGTCGCTGAGCTCGGGCGCCTCGTCCGGGCCCAGCACGGTCAGCGCCGCGTCGGTGCCGACCAGCGCCCGGACCAGGGCCGCGTCGGCGCGAACCCGTTGCGGGTCGGTCACCGACATCGCCGCCAACTGCCCCGGGTCGACGGCGATCTCGGTCGGCTCGGGGCCGACCCACAGCTCGCCGTTGGCCGACGGATCGTCCACGATCAGCATGGTGTCCACCTGGTTGCGTTGCAGGGCCGAGACGACCGCGTCGAGCCCGGCGCCGACGTCCTCCTGCACGCCGAACCGGTCCAGCGCGGCGCTGATCCGCTGATCGGCGACCTCCGCGATGGTCTGCACGGTGAGGTCGTCCAGCAGCGTCTGGTCCGCGCCGCCGGCCCGCGAGCCCGCGTCGGTGCGCACCATGAGGTCCTGCCAACGCTCCGGCATCTGGGCGGCAATCATCCCGGTGGCCCGAACATCGCCGGCCACCACCACCACCTCCGCGCCGACCTTCTCGGCCAGCTCCACGGTCGCCGCGGTGACGTCGTCGGCGTTGCGGTGCCAGGCCTCCACGGCGGCCTTCTGGTAGATGTCCTGAGACCAGCCGCCGGGCTGCACCCGGCGCACCTGGAAGGTCTCCCGGCCGACGACGTGCGCCTTCCGGGGCACACCGCCGGCGCTGATCGCGATCGCGTCCGCGCCGGTCCGGTCGGCCAGCACCCGCACCCACGCCA
Organism: Micromonospora sp. NPDC005163; assembly: GCF_053599835.1. NCBI lineage: Bacteria > Bacillati > Actinomycetota > Actinomycetes > Micromonosporales > Micromonosporaceae > Micromonospora > Micromonospora sp. NPDC005163. The sequence continues at coordinate 36,933 of NZ_JBSFYP010000037.1, read as the reverse complement.
CCTGCTCGCCGCGCTGGGCGAGCAACGGCATCACGTGCGGCAGTGGCGCGTAACTCGCCAGGTCGCTCAGTGGTGGCGCGGAGAGGAACTCGGAGAGCACCACCCGGCCGCGGGTGGCGAAGACCGCGAGGCCGTAGTCGCCGACCATCGGGTCGTGGCCACGGATCACCCGGTCCAGCGCGGCGACGGTCGCCTCGTCCGCGCCCTGGTCGGTTAGTTGACGCGCCAGGGCACGCCAGCGCAGTGCCAGCGCCTGGTGGGCGTCCTCCGTGTCGGCGGAGGCGTCCAGGTACACCGAGCACCACGGCCCGGGTCGGTCGTAGAGCGGGCGCAGGAAGGACAGCTGCATGCTCGACCCCTTTCCAGCTCGGCCCCCCGCTTACCCGGGTCGCCGGGGATGTCACCTCGCGGCCGTGAGCCCGTGACCAGGTTTCATTCACGTCGTTCAACCGGGGACGTCGATACGATGCGTGAACAGAAGCGGACTCTCGGTGGTGGAGATGGACAGCGGACTCGATACCAGACGGATCGTGCACCCGACGGAGCGGATCGTCACCGGGCGGTTGGTCCGCCTGCTTGACGGCTACACGCGCGAGGTGCGCATCGGCCAGCCGGTGGTGGTCGTGGTGCTCGCCGCAGCCGCGTTCGCCGCGCTCCCCGCCCTGCTGCTGCGCTCGCTCTTCTCCGCCGGGGGCGGCGGCGCCCGGCGGCGCTGGAAGGAGCTGAAGCAGGGCCCGGAATACCTGGTCATCCCGGTGCGGCTGCGCAACACCGCCGGCCAGCTCTGCGAGGTGGAGCTGCACGGCCACCTGCCGCAGAGCGCCCTGCACCCCGCCGACCAGGTGCAGCTGACCCTGCGCCCGCAACGCGACCCGGAGCTGCCGCCCCGGATCGAGCGGATCGTCAACCTCACCACCGGGCAGCTGCTCACCCCACGTACCGCGACGCTCTGGTCGCATCTCGGCCCGCCGCTGCTGTTGCAGGCGGTGCTGGGCGCGCTGCTGCTCGCCGGCGTCGCGGCCTGCTCCGCGCTGACCTGACCGGCCGGGCCCGGGTTTCCGCGCCCGGCGGGGTGGGCACCGGCATCGGCATGTTTCCCGGATTCACCCTCGACGAGATCGACGTCGGCCCGGTGCGCCTGCGGGTGCGCCACGGCGGGTCCGGCTCGCCGGTGGTGCTGCTGCACGGCCACCCCCGTACCCACGCGACCTGGCACCGGGTGGCGCCGCTGCTCGCCGAGCGACACACGGTGATCTGCCCCGACCTGCGCGGGTACGGCGGGTCGACGAAGCCGGCGGAGACCGCCGACCACTCCGCGTACGCCAAGCGGGCGATGGCCCGCGACGTGGTCGCGCTGCTCGACGCGCTCGGCCACGAGCGGGCCGCGGTGGTCGGCCACGACCGCGGCGCGTACGCGGCGGTGCGCACCGCGCTGGACCACCCGGATCGGGTCAGCCGGCTCGGTGCGCTCGACGGGGTGCCGATCGGTGCCGCACTGGCCAGCTGCGACGCCCGTTTCGCCGCCCGCTGGTGGCACTGGTTCTTCCTCGGCCAGACCGACAAGCCGGCGGAACGGGTGATCAACGCGGATCCGGACGCCTGGTACGGCGGCTCCCCCGCCGAGATGGGCGAGGAGGCGTACGCGGACTACTCCCGGGCGATCCACGACCCGGCCACGGTCCACGCGATGTGCGAGGACTACCGGGCGGGCCTCGGCCCGGACCGGGCGGCCGACGACGCGGACCGCGCCGCCGGGCGGAAGATCGGCTGCCCGGTGCTGTTCGTCTGGGCCGAGCGCGACGACATGGTGGAGCTGCACAGCGACCCGGCGGCGATCTGGCGGGAGTGGGCCGACGACGTCCGGGCCACGTCGATCGACTCGGGCCACCACATGGCCGAGGAGGCGCCGGAGGCTCTCGCCGCCGTACTCGCCGACTTCCTGGCCGACTGACCGGTCAGCACGGCTGGCGGATCAGCGCGACGTGCCGCTCAGCCGACCGGGGCGGGCTCGCGGGCCGGTCGGCGGGCGGACTCGAGCATGCCCCGACGGCGGGCCCAGCGCTCGAAGACCAGGGTGGCGAACGGCGGCACCGCGCAGGCCAGCGCCACGACCGTGGCCAGCAGGCTCCACCGGTGCAGCCGGGCCACCGCCAGCACCAGCAGGACGTACGCGACGAACAGGCCGCCGTGGATCGGGCCGAAGATCTTGACGCCCAGCTCGTTCTCCGGCGGACCGTACTTGACCACCATGCCGATCAACAGGGCCAGCCACGAGCACGCCTCGGCGATCGCCGCCGCGACGAAGAGCCGGGTCACCTTCTCACGCATTCCCACGCCACCACCTCTCGGGCGGCAATGCTAGCGGTGCGCGCCGGCCGCGCCGGAGCGGACCACGCGGGCGCGACAGGGATCACCGGGCTCACAGGTGGGTAGGAAGGGACCATCGGGTCTTCCCCGCTCGCTCGACACGTGCGAGGTTAGGGGGACCAGCGGTGACAGGGTGGTGACCATGGGCGAGGATGTCGGCGTACGGACCTTCAGCCGAGAGGACCGGGCCCGCTACCGGGACAAGGTCCGCCGTTGCCTGGACGTCTTCGCCGAGATGCTGCGCGAGTCGCGGTTCGACATCGACCGGCCACTGACGGGGCTGGAGATCGAGCTGAACCTGGTCGACCAGGCGTCGATGCCGGCGATGCGCAACGCCGACGTGCTGGCGGAGATCGCCGACCCGAGCTTCCAGACCGAGCTGGGCCAGTTCAACATCGAGATCAACGTGGCGCCCCGCCGGCTGACCGGCACCGGCACCGCCGAGTTCGAGGAGCACGTGCGGGCCAGCCTCAACGCCGCCGAGGAGAAGGCCCGCGCGATCGGCGCCCACATGGTCATGATCGGCATCCTGCCGACGTTGCGCCCCGAACACCTGACCGCCGAGACGCTCTCGCACAACCCCCGGTACGCGCTGCTCAACGAGCAGATCTTCGCCGCCCGTGGCGAGGACCTGCCGATCGCCATCAGCGGGGTGGAACGGTTGGCGGTCACCGCCGACACGATCACCCCGGAGGCGGCCTGCACCAGCACCCAGTTCCACCTCCAGGTGAGCCCGGCCCAGTTCGCCGACTACTGGAACGCCGCCCAGGCGATCGCCGGCATCCAGGTCGCCCTCGGCGCGAACGCGCCGCTGTTCTTCGGCCGGGAGCTGTGGCGCGAGACCCGCATCCCGCTGTTCCAGCAGGCCACCGACACCCGGTCGGAGGAGATCAAGGCGCAGGGCGTACGGCCCCGGGTCTGGTTCGGCGAGCGCTGGATCACCAACGTGTTCGACCTGTTCGAGGAGAACGTGCGCTACTTCCCGGCGCTGCTGCCGGTCTGCGACCCGGAGGACCCGGCGCAGGCGCTGGCCGCCGGTGAGGTGCCCCGGCTCGCCGAGCTGCGGCTGCACAACGGCACGGTCTACCGGTGGAACCGGCCGGTGTACGACGTGTCGCGTGGCCGGCCGCACCTGCGGGTGGAGAACCGGGTGCTGCCCGCCGGGCCCACGGTGCTGGACACCATCGCCAACGGCGCCTTCTACTTCGGACTGGTCCGGGCCCTGGCCGAGTCGGACCGGCCGTTGTGGTCGCAGATGTCGTTCAGCGCCGCCGAGGAGAACTTCACCAGCTGCGCCCGGTACGGCATCGACGCGCAGGTCTTCTGGCCCGGCCTCGGCTACCTGCCGGTCACCGAGCTGGTGCTGCGCCGGCTGCTGCCGATGGCGCATCACGGCCTGGACCGCTGGGGGCTCGACCCGGGCGAGCGTGACCGGCTGCTGGGCATCATCGAGCAGCGCTGCCTGACCGGCCGCAACGGCGCGACGTGGCAGGTGGAGACGCTGCACCGGCTGGAGTCCGCCGACCACCTGGACCGGCCGGCGGCGCTGCGCGAGGTGGTCCGGCACTACGTGACGCTGATGCACAGCAACCGGCCGGTGCACGAGTGGCCCATCCCCTGAACCGGCCCATCCCCTGAACCGGCTCGGCCCCTGAGCCGGCGTCACTCCCCCGGGCGGTCCCAGGGTGACGGGTCGTCGCGCAGCCGGCTGTAGAGGTACCCGTCGCGCCACCGCCCGGCCCGAAACTCGCAGGCCCGCACGACGCCTTCGAGCTGGAAGCCGGCCTTCTCCAGCGACCGCTGCTCGGCGACGTTCTCCGGGTGGGTGCCGGCCTGGATGCGCTGCGCCGGGCTGTGCTGGAACAGGTAGTCGCAGAGCAGCGCCTGGGCTCGCCAGCCGATGCCGCGTCCGCGCCACGCCGGCAGCAACACGATCCCGATCTCCCAGTACGACGCCCTGCCGCTGTAGCGCCCGGAGACGTAGCTGACCAAGCCGGCGGCGGCCTGGTCCGGCTCGACCTGGACGATGAGCCGCCCGTCGTCGGCGCCCAGCCAGCCGTCGGCGGCGAACCGCCGCGCCGGTGCGCCCGAGTCCCGGAAGCCGGACCAGTCCAGCCCGATCAGCCCCGGCTCGGTGCAGAACCGTCGGAACATCTCCAGGTCGGCCTCGGCGACCGGCCGCAGTCGCACCGTGGGTTCCCCGCCCGCGTACGTCGCGCCAGGCGCTGACTGTCGCTCGTTCTCCATCACGCCGTTTCCCTCCTCGGTGGCGGCAAGGACGTTGTGGCCGGGGCCGTCAGCGGCTGTCATGCGCGGCGACCAGGCGCTTCGGCGCCCGGTTGCGCCAGGCGTGCTCGATCAGCTCCCGCATGCGCTCCTCGGTGACCGTGGACAGGTCGACGCGGAGGCCGACGAAGATCCGGCCGTTCCGCCACACCTCCTCATAGGTGTCCGGCTGGTCCGCGGGCGCCGTGCTGGCCTCCGCCTGCCCGACACACACGATCGCGTGCGCGTCGCCCTTCTCCAGGTGAGCGAGGAGCTTGTCCGCGACGCGGAAGCCGGGCAGCCGGAAGTGTGGCTTCTCGACGACCTCCGGCAGAGCCATCGCGTAGCTACGGATGTCAGCAAGCCTGATCATGGGTCGAGGACTCCTCGTTGTCGTCGCGGTAGTCGAACCCGTGCTGACGTCAGGTTACGGCTGGCGACGCCGCCGGTGCTGCGCACGCGTCCTTTTTGGACACCCATTGCCATCGACGTGTGTCGTAGGCTGGTGCGGCGCGGACATCGATGTCAATGAGGGGACCGCCTGTGAGTGCTTCCGGAACGGACCGCACCCTGTCCCGACGGCACGTGCTGGGTGTCGGGGCCGGCGCTGCCGGTGCCGCGTTGCTTGCCGGCACGGCCGAGGCGGCGTCCGCCGCGCCGGGTGGCCCGAAGCGCGCGTTGCGTGCGCCGGTGCTGGTGCCCGGTGACCGGGTCCGGGTCGTGTCGCCCGGCGGCACTCCCAACCCGGACAACATGGCCCGCGGTGTGGAGATCCTGCGGAGCTGGGGCCTGGTGGTCGAGCTGGGCACGCACGTCTTCGCCAGGTACGGCTATCTGGCCGGCACCGACGCGCAGCGGCTGGCCGACCTGAACGCGGCGCTCAACGATCCCGGGGTCCGTGGTGTCTTCGGCGCCCGTGGCGGCTACGGCACCCAACGGATCGTCGATCGGATCAGTGTGGCCGGGCTCCGTCGCGATCCCAGGGTGGTCGTCGGGTTCAGTGACATCACCAGCATCCACGGCCGGCTCTGGCGCGAGGCCGGGCTGGTCACCTTCTACGGCCCGATGGTCAACTGGAGCGACAGCCGCACCGGCCCGGAGTCGGCCGAGTCGCTTCGCCGGGCGGTGATGACGACCGCACCCGTCACCATCGCCCGGGATCCTGCCGAGACGGCGGCGCCCGTGCTGGTGCCGGGCCGGGCGACGGGTCCCCTGCTCGGCGGTTGCCTCACCCTGATCTCCACCTCGCTGGGCGCCGCTGACGCCCCGAAGTTCGACAACGCCATCCTGTTCTTCGAGGACGTGGACGAGGCGCCGTACAGCATCGACCGGATGCTGACCGAGTTGCGCCGGGTGGGCGTGCTGTCCCGGGTCGCCGGGGTGGCCATCGGGCAGATCACCAACAGCGTCGGTGGTCCGAACGAATGGGACGCGGCGGCGGTCCTGAAGGACCGCCTCTACGACCTGGGCGTACCGGTCCTCGGCGGGCTCCGGCTGGGCCACGGCAACGGTCAGCTCACCGTTCCGCTCGGTTCGCAGGCCACGATCGACGCCGTGGCGGGAACGCTGACGGTCGAGCCGGGAGTCCGTCCCCGGTAGCCGGCGCAGCGCCGGCTGGTCCGAGGCGTCGTGCGGGGCTCGCCGGAGGGCGGGTCCGGGGGCGATGTCCCCGGTGAACGTCATACCTCACAGTCATATTTATGACTCACAGTCATATCCCCTACGAGTACGCCCGCCGCGGCGACCGCCGGGGCAACGGCCTGGTCGTCGACCTGACCGATCTCGCCGACGTGTGGGCGTGGCACGACCGTCTTCCGGCCGAGCCGCGTCGTGGCGCCGGCCGCTCGCGTACCTGTCGTTGATGATGGGTGCCATGACGTCAGTGGGCGCGCAGCGGGTGCGGGATGCGAACGGCGCGACGCACAGTCCTGTGGAGCAGCGACTGATCGAGTCCGTCGCCCGCGGCGAGGTGCTGGATCTGGCCGGTGACGGGCCGGTCGGTGATGCGGCGATGCGGTCCTGGGGCGACGATCGGACGATCTCCGCTTCGGTCATCCGTGACCTGGTCCGCGGCCGGGTGGTCGACGCGCCCGACCCGCACGGCCTGCGGCTGCGCGGAGCACGGATCGCCGGCCAGATCGATCTGGAGAACATCGCCAGTGAGCTGGCGCTGGAGCTGCGCGACTGCCTCCTGCCCAGCGGCGTGAACCTTCGCAACGCCCGGCTGGCAGCGGTGGCCCTGACCGGGTGCCGCATCGAGCAGGCGCCCGGTTCCGCGGACGCGGCACTCGACGCCACCCGCTGCACCGCGTGGGTGCTCTCACTCGACGGGAGCACGGCCACCGCTGATGCCGCCGCCGGCACCGTTCGGCTCGCCGGCGCACGCGTCGGCACGTTGGACTGCCGCGGAGCGCGGTTGGCCAACAGCTCGGGCCCCGCCCTGGACGCCGACGGCCTCCGGGCCGACCAGAGCGTGTTCCTCAATGACGGGTTCGCCGCCAGCAGTCCCAGCGCACGCGGCACTGTCCGGCTGCTCGGCGCCCACATCAGCGGGCAGCTCAACTGCCGTGGGGCACGGCTGGAGAATACCGCCGGGCCGGCGCTCAACGCCGACAACCTCCGGGTCGACCAGGACGTGCTGCTGTCGAACGGCTTCACCGCCAGCAGCGCCAGCGAGCAGGGCACCGTCCGGCTGCTCGGCGCCCACATCGGCTCGTTGAGCGCCGGCGGTGCGCGGCTGACGAACACCGCCGGACCGGTCCTCGACGGCGACGTCCTCAGGGTCGACCGGGACGTGGCCCTGGACGACGGTTTCACCGCCACCAGCACCAGCGAGTGGGGCACCATCGGCCTGGCCGGCGCACACATCGGCGGAATCCTGGCCTGCGGCGGCGCGCGACTGGAGAACACGATCGGCCCCGCCCTCGACCTCAACAGCGTCCGGGTCGACCAGGACGTGCTCCTGGATGACGGATTCGACGCCATCAGCGGCGGTGACGAGGTGGCGGTGCTGGCGCTGGCCGGAGCGAGGATCGCCGGCGGTCTCCGCTTTGACACCGATCGGATGACGCGCACGGCGCCCGGTCCGGGACCGCTGATCGAATTGGACGGGCTCACCTACAGCGGCCTGCCGCGCCCCGCGTCACTGCCGGGCTGGTTGACCCTGCTGCGCGAGCACACGCCCCGTTACAGCGCCCAGCCCTACCAGCACCTCGCCGCCGCCTACCGGGCCGTGGGCCACGACCGCGACGCCCGCACCGTCCTCATCGCCCAACGCCGCGACCAGATCCAGCGCGCCGGGCTGACCGTCGCCGAACGGGCGTGGGGTCGTCTCATCGGCATCACCCTCGGCTACGGCTACCAGCCCTGGCGTGCCCTGCTCATGCTCCTCGCCACACTGGCGCTCGCCGTCACCCTCAGCGTCATCGGCGGCCACCACGGCGGCCTCGCGCAGAAGCCGGTCACCAGCGCTGCCGCCGGCTGCACGACCATCGACCAGATCGGTGTCGGCCTCGACCTCGGCACCCCACTGCTCAGGACCGGCGCCCGCGACCGCTGCCAACCCACCGACGCCGCTGCCGGTCAGATCCTTATCATCGCCGGCTGGATCCTGCAACTGCTCGCCTGGAGCTTCGCCACCCTCTTCATCGCCGGCTTCACCAGCGCGGTCCGCAAGACCTGACCTGCTCCGCCGGCGGGCGCGGCTCTGCGGTGCTCAGCCGCGCGGGGTGGGAACTCCGAAGAGATCGGTGATGCCGCCGGGAAGCTGGGCGAGCAGGTCGTGACGCTGGTCGTCGTCGAGCGCCTCGGCCACGGTACGCAACACCGCCTGGGCGTGTTGACGTACCTGGTCCGCGTTCGCGACCTGCTCCCGGTCACCGACGTTCTTCAGGAACTCGCCGACGTCCCACCGACGGCCCTGCGGGTTACGGGTGACCGACGCGTCCAACCCCTTCGGTAGCTGTGCCGCGAGGTGGTCGGCCTCCTGTCCGGCGAGTCGTTCGCCGAGCACCGACAGGACGGCCTGTATGGACCGCACGGCCTCGTTCTCGCCGAGGCCCGCGCGCTTCCGTACCGTGGCGATCATCTGCTCGTACTCCATGACCCGCTCCTTCCGTCTTCTCGACCGGCCGTCAGGCCTGCCGGCGGACGAACGGGGCGAGTTCCCAGGCTCCCTGACCGCAAACGGGGTCGCCCGTCGACCCGGACACCCGGCCGTCGGGCGGGAAGGACCTCACATCTCGCCGCGAACCATGCGGATCAGCCGGTCGAGGACGCGGCCCTCGCTCACCCGCAGGCCGTCGTGCTCGTACTCGTTGGTGATCCAGGGGCGCAGGCCGCGCACCGCTCGCGCCGTGGCCAACGAGTCGTCGGTGTCGACGTACATGTCGTCGTGGTAGATCGCGGCGGCGACCGGCACCTCGTTGCGGGCCAACTGCTGCGGGTCGTACAGGTCCGGCCAGTCCGTGCGCCGCGCCAGCAGCTCCGCCGCCTCGCCCAGCGGTTCCAGCGACGGATCGGTGCCAACCATCCACGGGTAGATCATCTCGCCGGTCAGCAGCACCGGTCGGCCCTCCGCCAACGCCCGGTCGGCGTCGAACTGCGGGAACTCGGCCCGTACCGTCTCGGCCGCCCACCCGGTGGCGGCCGGCGACACCGAACGCTGGCCGTAGATCGACTCGTGCAGCAGCGCGTAGAGCGGGCGGCTCGCGTACGACAGGTGGCCCTGGACCTCGGCGAGGAACGGGTCGGAGAGCTGCGGGCCGGGCACCCCGGGCAGGAAGGCGTCTTCGAGCAGGTAGTGCAGGGTGTGCGACCCGTTGCCGGTGCCCAGCGTGATGCCGATCGCCTGGAACGCCTCGGCGGTCAGCAGCCCACCGCCGGGCAGGCGCACCTCCCGCTCCCGCAGGTGCCGCACGACGGCCCGGACGGTCTCGACGTCCTCCGGGTAGCGCGTGTAGTGCGCCTCGACCTTGCGCTGCACGCGTGGGTAGGCGGCCCGGTAGACGTGCTGAGCCGTGCTGCGCAGGCCGGGCAGACCGCCGGTCACGAGGGCCTCGCCGACGCCCTGCGGCGCGTACGACAGGTAGGTGAGGGTGCAGAAGCCGCCGTAGCTCTGGCCGAGCAGGCTCCACCGCCCGTCCTCGCCGAGGAGTTCGCGGCGGATCAGCTCGCAGTCGCGGACGATCGAGTCGGCCCGGAAGTGCGCCAGATACCGGGCCTGCGCGGCGGCGTCTCCGCGCCGCGGCAGCGTGTGCCGGTCGGCGGAGGTGGACCGGCCGGTGCCGCGCTGGTCCAGCAGCAGCACCCGGTAGTCGTCCAGCGCCCGGTCCAGCCAGCTGTCCCGGCCCACCGGGCGCGGTGACCGGCCGCCAGGCCCGCCCTGTAGGAAGAGCAGCCAGGGCAGCGGCTCGTGCTGCTTGCCGGCGGCCACGACCTCGCGGGCGTACACCTCGATCCGCTCGCCGGCCGGGTCCGCGTGGTCGAGCGGCACCTGGAAGCGAAGGTCGGTGATGACGGTGCCTGGTTGGCGGTAGGTCGGCACGGGTGGTCCCTTCCCGGAGGTTGTCCCTGACCGGACATATTCTGACCGGCCACCGGAACCTTCTCCCCGCCCGTTGGTGGAACTGGTGGAAGAAGGGGGGTGGCGGTGTCCGACGGTGATCTGATCTCCGAGCTTTACGCCAGCTGTTTCCGGCGTCTGGTGGTCCAGTTGTACGCGGTGACGGGCGACCTGAACGAGGCGCAGGAGGCGGTCCAGGAGGCGTTCAGCAAAGGCGCTGGCCGCGCCCCGACGTTTCGCCGAGCTGGAGAACCCGGAGGCGTGGCTGCGCCGCGTCGCGGTGAACGTGGCGCGCAGCCGGTACCGGCGTCGGCGCGTACTCGATGGGCTGCTGCGTCGGATCGGTCCACCGCCGGCGGTCGCGGACCACTCGCCGGAGCACCTCGCCCTGCTCGCCGCGCTGCGCGGGCTGCCCGAGGGGCAGCGTTCAGGCTCGCACCCTGAGCAGGGGCGGACGTGTGCCGGCAGCCCCGCCACACGTCCGGCCCATTGACAGTCTCCTCATCGAGGGCCTACACAGGAGTTCGACGCCCATCTATGACAACGATGTCATCCGGGCGTCGTCACCTCGAAGGAGGGTCCGCCTCATGCCCCGATCAGGCCCGTCCCGTCTGCTCAGCCTGCTGGCGACAGCCATCACCGGCACGTCCGTCCTCGTCGCCGTCGCCGCGCCCGCCGCCGCGGCGCCGCTCAACCTCACCTCGTACGTCAACCCGTTCATCGGCACCGACGACAGCAACGCACCGAACCCGGTCGGCGGAGGCGCCGGCGGCAGCACCGTCCCCGGCCCGATCCAGCCGTTCGGGATGGTGCAGCTCAGCCCGGACACCCCGACCGCCTCACCGTCGGGGTACCGGTTCAGTGACACCCAGATCGAGGAGTTCAGCCTCACCCACTTCAACGGGGCCGGCTGCGCCAACAACGAGGACCTCGGCATCCTCCCGATCACCGGCGCCCTCGGCTCCTCGCCGGGCACCGCCTGGACGTCCTACCGCGCCACCCAGAACAAGAGCCAGGAGCAGGCCCGGCCCGGTTTCTACCAGGCGGTGCTCAGCAACTACGGCAACACCAGGGTGGAGGCCTCGGCCACCACCCGCACGGCCGCCCTGCGACTGACCTACCCGTCCACCACCAGCGCCCGAGTGCTGATCAACACCAGTCGCAGCGCCACCGGCAACCGGGCCGGCTCGCTCGCGATCAACGGGTCGACCGTGACCGGCAGCGTCACCGGCGGTGGATTCTGCGGCAGCTCGAAGACGTACCAGATCTTCTACCGGATGGAGTTCGACCGCGCGCCGAGCGGCACCGGCACCTGGCTCGGTGGCACCGTCACCGCCGGCGGCACCAGCGTCAGCGGCACGAACTCGGGCGGCTATCTCACCTTCGACACGTCCGGCAACGCGGTCGTGCAGGTCAAGATCGGGATCTCCTTCGTCAGCCAGGCGGGCGCCGCCGCCAACCTCGCCGCCGAACAGTCGGGCTTCGCCTTCGACACCGTCCGCACCAACGCCGACGCCCAGTGGAACAGCGTCCTGAACCGGATCCAGGCCACCGGCGGCACGGCCGCCGACCTGCAGAAGTTCTACACCGCGCTCTACCGCGTCTTCATCAATCCCAACATCTCCAACGACGTCAACGGGCAGTACCGCGGCTTCGACAACGCCATCCACAGCGCGAGCCATCCGGTGTACCAGAACTACTCCGGGTGGGACATCTACCGCTCGTGGGCGTCGCTGATCGCCTACCTCGCGCCGCAGGAGGCCGCCGACATCGCGAAGTCGATGGTGCTCGACGGCCAGCAGGGCGGCCTGCTGCCGAAGTGGTCACACAACCACAACGAGGCGTTCGTGATGACCGGCGACCCGGGGCCGATCATCGTGGACAGCATCTACCAGTTCGGTGTCCGTGACTTCGACACCGCCGCGGCCCTGGCGCTGATGAAGAAGAGCTCGGCCGGCGGCACCACCCAGGGCAGCCCGATCCGGGGCCGCCAGAGCGGCTACGTGCAACGCCAGTACATCGACGGCGATCCGTCCGACTCGTTGGAGTACTCGGCGAGCGACTTCGCCGTCGCCCAGTTCGCCCGCGCGCTCGGCGACACCGCCACGTACAACACGCACATGACGCGCGCCCAGTGGTGGCGCAACACCTTCAACACCGAGTCGAGCTACGTGCACCCGCGCAACGCCGACGGCACCTGGCCCTGGCCACTCGACCCGGCCAGCCAGTCGAACTTCGTCGAGGGCAACGCCTCGCAGTACACCTGGATGGTCCCGTACAACTTCGCCGGCCTGATCAACCTGATGGGTGGGCGGCAGACCGCGATCCAGCGGCTGGACCACCACTTCACCCAGACCAACGGCGGGCAGTCGCAGCCGTACTTCTACATCGGCAACGAGCCGGAGCACGGCGTGCCGTGGGCGTACCACTTCGCGGCGGCGCCAGCCGGCACGAGCGCCGCCGTACGACGGATCATGAACGAGTCGTTCACCACCGGCGCCGGCGGACTGCCCGGCAACGACGACCTCGGCGCCACCTCGGCGTGGTTCGTCTGGTCGGCGCTCGGCATGTACCCGCCGACCCCGGGCGCGGACACCCTCGCCCTGCACGGCCCGCTCTTCCCCTCGATGCTGGTCGACCGGCCCACCGGTGATCTCCAGATCACCGCTCCCGCCGCCAGCCAGGGCAACCAGTACGTCCAGGGCCTCTCGGTGAACGGCACATCGACGCAGCGGACCTGGCTGCGGTACGAGGACATCGCCGGGGGCGGCACCCTGGCGTACACGATGGGCGGTGCGCCGTCGGCCTGGGGCACCGACCCGGCCAACGTGCCGCCGTCGTTCAACGACGGGTTCACCCCACCGCCGGCCGCCCCGGACCTGGGCACCAACCTCGCCGCCGGCAGGCCCGCCACCGGCTCCGCCGCCTGCAACAGCGCCGAGGGCCCGGAGAAGGCGTTCGACGGGCGGCTCGGCAGCACCAGCAAGTGGTGCTCCCTCGCTGCCGGCACGAAGACCCTCCAGGTCGACCTCGGCGCCAACCAGACGGTGCGGTCCTTCGTCGTCAAGCACGTCGGGCTCGGCGGCGAGACCACCGGCTGGAACACCGGCGCCTTCACCATTCAGACCAGCTCCGACGGCACCACCTGGACGACCCGCGCGACGGTGACCGGCAACCGGTCCAGCCGCACCTACCACCCGATCGGGGCGGTGACCGCCCGCCACGTCCGGCTCGCCATCACCACCCCCACCAACAACGGCAACGGCGCCGCCCGCATCGCCGAGTTCGAGGTGTACGGCGGCGCGGCGGCCACCAACCTCGCGCTGAACCGGCCGGCCGTCGCCGACTCCCAGTGCGCCAGCACCGAGGGGCCGGAGAAGGCCGTCAACGGCAGCACCTCGGGCGGCAACACCGACAAGTGGTGCTCGACCGGCGCCAGCAAATTCCTGCGGATCGACCTGGGCGCGACCCGCGCGATCACCAGCATCCGCGTCCTGCACGCCGGGGCGGGAGGCGAGAACCCGGCCTGGAACACCCGGGACTTCGACCTTCAGGTGTCCCCTGACGCCGCCACCTGGACGACCGCGGCGCAGGTTCGGGGCAACACCGCCGACGCCAGCGAGCATCCGGTCTCGGCCAGTGGCCGGTACGTACGGGTGAACGTGCTCACCCCGACCCAGACCACCGACGGGGCCGCACGTCTCTACGAGGTGGAGGTGTACGGGTGAACACCAGATTCCTCTCCGCCGTACTGGCCGCCGTGCTCGCCACCGGCCTGTCCGCCGCCGGTGCCGGGCCGGCGGTGGCCGGCCAGACCAGCATGCGGGCCGCCGATCCGAGCGTGATCCGCGTCGGCAGCACGTACATCTCCGTCCAGTCGCTCGACGGCGGGATCGCCGTCCGCCAGGCATCGTCGACCGACGGGCTGGCCGCCGCTCCCGCCCACCGGGTGTGGTCGGACACCCGCAACCTGGGCGAGGTCTGGGCTCCGGAACTCGTCACCGACGGCGGCCGCTACTACATCTTCTTCTCGGCCGGGCGCGGCCCCGCACACCGCATGTACGCGATCAGCTCGGCGTCGCCGGCCACCGGCTACACGGCCGAGAGGCAGCTCGCGCTGCCCGGCGGCAAGTGGGCCATCGACGGCAGCCTGTTCACCTTCGACGGGCAGCGGTGGTTCGTCTGGTCGGGGTGGGCCGGCGACACCAACGTCGAGCAGAACATCTACCTCAGCCGGATGAGCGACTCGCTCACCCCGACGGGCAACCGGTTCATCATCTCGCAGCCCCGGGAGAGCTGGGAACGCGTCGTCGGCAACCCGTACATCAACGAGGCCCCCGAGGCGATCAGGGACCCCAACGGGCAGCTGCACATCGTCTACTCCGCCAACGGCAGTTGGAGCAACCAGTACTGCCTCGCGGACCTGCGCCTGCGGGCCGGCGGCGACCCGACCTACGTGTGGGACTGGTACAAGTCGAACGGCTGCCTGTTCGGCTCGAACCGGGCCACCATGATGGCCGGCTGGGACCCCACCCTGCACGTCGACGGCCCCGGCCACCACAGTTTCGTCCTGCTCAACGGCGACATCGCCACGAGCCCGCCCGCTGGGCCTAGGTTCCCGCTGATGTTCCACGCCGTGCCGAAGGGCACCCCGTACTCGTGGGCGAACCGCTACTGGTACACCGGCACCTTCTGCTGGTGGGGAAACACCACCTACCGCCGCGCCAACGTGCCCGGCCCGACGACCGACACCGGGTTCAGCATCAAGTTCTTCGAGTGATCCGCACGCTTCAACGGCCGACGCCGGCCAGCGTGGCGAGACGCGCCACGCTGGCCGGCGTCGGGTGAGCGACGACGGTCAGAAGGTCACGCTGACGCCGGCCGCCTTGCACGCGGCGGTGATGTCCGCGCCGGCCGTGTTAGCGTTCCATCGCGCCCCAGATGGGCCTACCCCCCGGAGGTTGTGGCTACTTCAGCCGCCACGCCGAGATCAACACGACGTACGTGTGTCTCGCGCGGAGTCCGGGGCGTCGGCGCCCTCGGGGCTTTGTCATCGGTGCGGTTGGTGGACGCCGCGGGCTTCCGGTCGGGTCTTCGGATCGACCGGGAAGACGGCACACATGGCAGTCACGTTCAACCACACCATCATCGCCACAAAGGACACGAGCGCGTCGGCCGCGTTCTACCGGGAGCTGCTCGAGCTGCCGGAGGCGCCATCGTGGGGGCCGTTCGCCAACGTCCTGCTCGACGAGGGCGTGCTGCTCCAGTTCGCCGAGCCGCCGGTGGACATCCAGATGCAGCACTACGCGTTTCTCGTCGACGACGAGTTGTTCGCGCGGTGCTTGGCGCGCATCGAGGGGCGCGGCATCACGTACTGGGCCGACCCGCAGATGAAGCGGGAGGGCGAGACCAACACCGAGCACGGCGGGCGGGGCTTCTACTTCTTCGACCCGGCGGGGCACGCCATCGAGATCATCACGCGGCCGTACCTGTAAGCCGCACGGGATGCCACTCTAACCCGCCATAGACATAGGCGCGCACGCATAGCCGGCTAATTCCG
The DNA here is from genome assembly GCF_053599835.1 of Micromonospora sp. NPDC005163. Classification (NCBI taxonomy): domain Bacteria; kingdom Bacillati; phylum Actinomycetota; class Actinomycetes; order Micromonosporales; family Micromonosporaceae; genus Micromonospora; species Micromonospora sp. NPDC005163. Next base: position 21,178 of record NZ_JBSFYP010000037.1, on the reverse strand, counting down.
GCGGGACTTCGAATAGAGACCCTGGTGGATATCTTAGCGAAATATTTGTTCGGGACGCATAGACGGAGGTGTCGGTGAGACACAGAAGACGATTGCGGTCAAGACTCGCCGCAGTGGTTGCGGCACTGGTCGCCGCACAGGTGGGGCTCGTCGCCGCCCCGGCGTCGGCAGGGGAGAAACGCCTGTGGGAGGTGGAGGTCGCCAAGATCCCCACCGCCAAGTACACCCGCGACGCGAAGGTCTACATCACCGAGTCCGTCCAGGCCCTACGGCCGTACGTGGATGGCGGGCTGGGAGACAGCCGGATCGCCCCGGTGCTGGCGGACGTCGAGAGCCGGTATTTCGACGGCGCACGGCTCAAGAGCGCCGGCGACGGTGCGACGGTGTTCGACAACCTCCAACATCTGGAGTCGTTCCTCAAGAGCCGGCTCACCGGCGCGAGCCCGCCCAACGGCGAGGGCGAGCAGGCACATGTGGTTGCGCTGGTGGAGACCTTGTCCGGGTTGCGCCTGCTGGCGGACGCCGCGATCCAGGATGCCGAGGCGACGATCGGGCCATTCCGGGCCAGCCCGCCGCCCGCGCCCGCCCCGGCTGGCCTGGCCCAGGCGTTCGCGGACCTGGACGCGGCCAAGGTCAGCCTGGCCAAGGCCGACACCATGCTGGCCAAGGCCAATCCGACCCCGGCGACGGTCCATGCGGCGAAAGCCTGGGACAACGGCTTCCGCGTCCTGACCCGGCTGGGCATCACCTACAACGGCGACCACGATGACGACGGGGTCATCGATGTGATCGAGCTGCGGTTCGGGTCCAGCCCGCTGCTGGTCGACTCCGACGGCGACGGGTTGACCGACAAGTTCGAGATCACCGAGTTGGCTGGCTGGACCCGACCCAACGCCGTCGACAGCGATCAGGACGGGGTCGCCGACGGCGCGGAGGACGTCGACGGCGATGGCCTCACCAACCTCGACGAGCAGCGGCTCGGCACCTCGCCCACCAACCCGGACACCGACGGCGACGGTGCCACTGACGGTGCCGAGGTGGCCCAGGGCAGCAATCCGCTCGTCGCCGACCAGCCACGCGCTCCGCCGACACCCGGCGACGTCCCGCCAATCGTCCCCGTCCCCACGGACACCGACACCGACGGCGACGGCCTGCCGGACCTCGTGGAGGAGGACGGCCTCACCGATCCCGCCAACGTCGACACCGACGGCGACGGGCTCTCGGACTTCACCGAGGACGACCTCTCGATCAACCCCCGTGTTCAGGACACCGACGGGGATGGTCTACGCGACGACTACGAGGTCGCCAACGCCGAGTCCCATGGCCTCGACCCTGGCCGATTCGACGAGCAGATCAGCAAATGGACGTACGTCTCCGATTTCCTGCTCGGCATGTTCGCCGGCGACTTCGCCGAGAAGGACTCGATGGCGTGGCTCGCGGGCAACCTGTGTGGCGGCGGGCTGAGCGTCATCCCGGTCGTCGGCTGGATCCTTGGCGGGCTCGCCGACATCCGCGACACCATCGCCGCGCTCATCCACGGCGAGTGGGTCAGCGCGGGTCTCAGCATCCTCGGCGTCGTCCCCTACGTCGGTGACGCGGTCGCGCTCCCCGCCAAGGTCGCGAAGTTCGTCCTCAAGTACACCCACCGCCTCATGCCGGCGGCCCGGTTCGTCGTCAAGTACGACAAGATCCCCGACACCGTTAAGGAGCTCACCTACGAGCTCATCATGCCGGAGGTCTGGGCAGCCCTCGTCGAACCGGAGGGTATGGCGGCCGCCGCCAGCGGCAAAATCAGCAAGGGCAACTTCGATCGGCTGCTCAGAGGTGAGCGCACCGATCTCCAGAAGATCCACTTCGCGCTTAAGGCGGTGGGCAGCAACGGGCGGAATCTGCACGTCCCCGGCCCCGACGTCAGGTGGGCCACGGGCCGTAACGACGGTCAGAACATCTTCGTCGACGAACTCATGGGATACCGTGACGACACCACTCGCGGCCGGCCCCAACTCTGGCTGAGGCAGGCCGGCGTGCCAGGGCAGTTCGAGCCCAGCGGCCGGTCGACCGACTATGGCGAGTACAGCCCTGAAGGCTGGGTCATCCACGAGGTCAAGACCGGCGTCCCGACCGAACACGACCGCCACAACCTCGTTCAGTGCGATGAGGACAGGTGGTACGCCGACCCGGCCAACCAGGACAAGATCCTGGCGGACAACAAGATCAACCCACAGTTCCGAGACACAAAGATCAAGGGAGCACAATGGCACTTCATGCCACACGGTGGGTATAACTCACTCGGCCCATCGGATCTTGTGCTCGATTGTCTGAAGAAGAACAACATCCCCTTCACCATTCACTTCCCGCTGAGCTAGCCGGGTTCGTCGGGGGCCGGGCCGCCAGCCCGGCCCCCGACGCGTTCACCACGAAGGAACATGCGCCCATGACAGTCGAACCACCTCCCTACGCGGTGCCCGACGTCGAGTCCGAGGACCTCACCGGCGACCCGGGCTACGTCCTCTACCGCGTCGACCGACTCGCCGGCTTCCCTCCGGTCGCCGCGGCCACCGGCCGCACCCCGAGCGTCATTCCGGCGATCTGCTCGGACGACAGCGTGATGCGGGAGGTTTTCGCCCAGAGCCGCGACGCGCTCTCCCGGCAGCTCTGGGTCGGTACCGACGACGGGCTGCGCTGGGAGTTGAGCTTCGGCGACGGCGTCAAGTTCATCGTCGACACCGGGGACGAGCCCGTGGATCTGCTCCGGGACGCTCTGGAGGCGCAGCCCTGCGTCCGCAACGCCGAACGCTACTGCGACGAGAACTTCAAGGTCGAAACGACCCGGGTGCTGCGGGCCGACGAGATGGCTGCCTCCTTCATCGACACGGTCGTCACCGCCCACCGCGAGTTCGCCCGTCGCCAGGGCATCGATCTGCCGTACTGAGGCCAGCACGGTGCTTTACGGTGCGGGTCGACGGCACACGAGGAGGAACGACGATGGCTGCGTCCGTACGACGTCTGGCGACCGCGGTGGCCACGGCGTCGACCCTGGTTTCGTTGGGGGCGTGCAGCACCGGTGACGCAGCCGAGGTGCGGACGCCGGGCACGGAGGTGACGGTCACCCCGTCGCCGGCCGCCCAGCAGGAGTTCCAGCGGTTGGAGAAGACGTTCGAGGCGCGGCTGGGGATCTACGCCGTCGACACGGGCACTGGTCGCAGGGTGGAGTACCGGGCCGACGAGCGATTCGCGTACGCCTCGACGTGGAAGGCGTTGGCCGCCGCCGAGGTGCTGGACGAGACCACGGACGCCGAGCTGGATCGTGTCGTGCGGTACTCGGCGCAGGACCTGGTGTCGTACTCACCGATCATCGAGAAGCACGTCGCCGAGGGCATGAGCCTGCGCGCCGTCGCCGACGCCGCCGTGCGCTACAGCGACAACACGGCCGGCAACCTGCTGCTGCGTCACCTCGGGGGGCCGCAGCGGTTCGAGAAGGAGCTGCGCGAGGTCGGTGACACGGTCACCGACGCGGCCCGCTACGAGACCGAACTCAACGAGGCGACGCCGGGTGACACGCGGGACACCAGCACCGCGCGGGCTCTGGCGGACGACCTTCGGGCGTACGCCGTGGGGGACGCCCTGGAGCCCGCGGACCGCGACCTTCTGTGCGGCTGGCTGCGGGGTAACACCACCGGTGGGGCGCTGATCCGTGCCGGGGTGCCGGCGGGCTGGGTCGTCGGGGACAAGACCCGCACCGGGGGGTACGGCACCCGCAACGACATCGCCGTGATCTGGCCGCCCGACCGCGCCCCGATCGTCCTCGCCGTGCTGTCCAGCCGGGGCGAGAAGGACGCCACCCACGACGACGCTCTCATCGCCCAGGCCACCAAGGTGGTCGTCGCCCAGCTGTGACTTCCGGCGGTCACTCCACCGTCCAGGCGATGGCGGGAGGGTGGACCCGAGCGCACAGCGGCCCGCCTGCGGCATCGGTCAAGCCGACTCGGCCGACCAGCGTCCCACTGCCCTCGTGTGCGGCGCGGAGCAGCTCGGTCGGGATGTCGGTGAACATCAACTTCGCCCGTCTGAACATCGCGAAGCCGTCCTCGGTCACCGCGCCCCAGCTCAGGTACAGGAACCGTGCTCCGGGACGCCCGTGCACCCACGGCCCTCCGACATCCAGCATCCCGTCGATCTCCCGGCTGGACACCTCGAAGCGCCAGGTCGTCGTCGCCGCGTCGGCCGGCACCTGATCGACCACCTCGGCCTTGCGCTGGACCCCGACGTGCACGTTGCCGAGCCGCAGCGCGTCGGCTTCCGCACTGGCGCGCCGCCCCGGAAGGTCGCTGCCGTCGATCCGGATCCGCATCCCACCGACTCTAGTGCGGCGGCCGCCGTTCGATATTCCGCTGGTGGGAGCGGATGGACGTGGCGCGGCGCTAGAGCGTCGCCGATGCGCGCGGCGTCAACCGGCCGACGAGAAGGTTCCGCCGGCCACCGCGAAGCTCACCAGAATCGCGCCGGCCAGTGGCACGGCCACCGCGACGGCGAGCGCCCGCCGACGATGCGACCCGCCGGTCAGCACCACGATCAGCAGGCCCAGCGCAAGGTCGATGGCCACGTTCCACCACGCGCCGGGCGGGTAGTTGGGGTCGGTCGCCTTGCCGGCGAACCGGGCCGCCTCCTCGAAGAACACGGCGGCCGGCAGCGCGGTCCCGACGACCTGCCGCCACCCCGCGCCGCGCGCCCAGGTCCCGCCGGTGCCGAAGACCACTCCGGCGAGCACGCCGAAGAGCATCCAGACCAGCGACGACGGCGCCCAGAGCATCGCGAGGTCGTCGCCTTGCAGGAGTGCCGCCGCGAGGTAGTAGCTGGGCACCGCGACGACGAGCAGGACGGCGGCGCCGAGTGCCGAACGCAGCCGCCCGGACCGCGCCCAGTAGCCGAAGAAGAAGGCGGCGACGGCCCAGGTCGCGGTGGAGTTGCCGAGTTCGGCGATGGGGTACGGCAGCCAATTGATCCAGCAGAAGTCGAGGAAGCCGAGCAGGAATCCGCCCGCCACGGAGGCGAGCGCCACCGTCCGGTCACCAGGTCGCATGGCCGCAGAGCATACCGAGTATGCCCCGGCCGGCCTGGTCGGCCCTCGTCTGCGCGATCGGTCTGACAGAGGCCGGATCTAGGTTGCCGTGTTGTCGTACTCCGTCTGGTGGCGGCGGATTTCGACGTGGTGGTCGGCGGACCAGGCGGCCAGGGCCAGGACGGTGGAGAGCAGCGACGTGCCCAGTTCGGTGAGGGCGTACTCGACGCGGGGCGGGACTTCCGGGTAGGAGGTCCGGGTGACGAGGCCGGTGCGCTGCAGGTGCTTCAGGGTCAGCGTGAGCATGCGCTGAGAGATGCCGGGGATCGCGTCGCCCAGGTTCGAGTAGCGGATGGGGCCGTCTGCGAGCGTACCGATGATCAACACGCTCCACTTGTCGCCGACGAGGTCCAGGACCTCGCGGATGAAGTCGGCGTCCTGGTCGTTCCAGTGCGCACAGGGCCCTGGCGCGGCCCGGACGTTCGCCCGGACGTTGGTTCGCCTCCGTCGCAGATCCTCGCCACTCATACCCGCCACCCCTCCGTCAGCCGGTTGCCACGCACATGAATGTACCTTTTGTGGCTCTCCGATTCTAATGCATCATGGGGCTACGAACAGGAAGTGAGAAACGAGGAGGAGTGCCATGAAGATCGAGTTCTGGTCGGACATCGTCTGCCCGTACTGCGGGCTGATGGATCACCGGCTCCACCAGGCCCTGGAGCGGTTCGAGCACGCCGACCAGGTGCAGGTGATCCACCGGTCGTTCCAGCTACACCCCGACCTGCCCCGTGAGGGTGTCAGTCAACGGGAGTTGATCAAGATCGCCGGGGCCCCCGCGACGACCGTGGACCGGGTCCTGCGGCCAATCGAGCGGGCCGCCAAGGCGGAGGGCCTGACGCCCTACCACGCGGTCGACCGCACGCTCGGCCCGACGGACTTCGCCCACGAACTGCTCGCCTACGCGACCGACCAGGGCCGCGGCAACGAGATCTGGTCGGCCATGTTCCGGGCGCACTTCGGGCAGGCCCGCAAGCTGTGGACGACCGAGGAGGTCCTCGACTTCGCCGCCGAGGTGGGCCTGGACCGCGCCGGGGCCGCCGAGGCCCTGCGCAGCCGCCGCTACCGGGCCCGGGTGGCGGCCGATCAGCGCGAGGCACAGCGCCTCGGGGCTCGCGGCGCGCCGTTCCTCGTGTTCGACGGCCGCTTCGCGGTGCCCGGGGCGATCGGCCTCGACGACCTGCTCGCGGTCATGGCCAAGGCGTGGGACGAGAGTCATCCCACTCCGCAGCCGCTGCCGGTTATCGCCGACGCCGAGGGCATCTGCGCCCCGGACGGGTGCGCGGTACCCGACCGCACCATGTGAGCCGCTCGCCCCAGGCGACGGATTTCCCGCTATCAACCCGAGCCGACCGCTCGGGGCAGCAGACACGGACCCACGAGGGCCCGAGACACCGAATTGGAGTTAACAGCCATGTCAGATCTGCAGGCGCAGGACAGTGCTCTGATCCTGATCGACCACCAGGTCATCTCGATGGGGTTCATCAAGACCCAGTCGCCCGACGTCGCCAAGTTGAACAGCATCACCCTGGTGAAGGCGGCGAAGGTCCTCGACATCCCCAACGTCTGGACCAGCAGCACCGAGGACGACAACCAGGACTGGTGGATGCCCGGACTGGAGGAGATCAACCCGGAGGCCTATGCGAACCGGATCAAGCGCACTGGGATCATCGACTCCTGGGACGACCCGAACTTCGTACGGGCCGTCGAGGCCACCGGCCGACGGACCCTGATCATGGCCGGCACCACCAACGACGGCTGCCTGATCTACACCGCGCTCAGCGCCAAGCGGGCCGGATACGACGTCTACGCGGTGCTCGACGCCGGAGGATCGGTGTTCCAGATCTCCGAGGAGGTGGCGCGACTGCGCATGACGCAGGCCGGCGTCACCCTGACCACCACCGCCGCAGTCCTCGGCGAACTCGCCAAGGACTGGGCCACGCCGCACGGCCAGCAGATTCGTCAGATCCTGGCCGACAACTTCAAGACCGTACTCGGTGGATTCGGGTTGGCGAAGTAGGCGCGGCGCCCCAGCGGGCCCGACGGCAGGCTGTGCGCAGCTCACGCCGGGCCCGCTTCAAGGGCGGCGAGCGATCAGTCGCTGGCCTTGTGGTCCTCGCCGTACTCGCCGCGGATGGGTAGGTAGTAGGCGGGTAGGAAGCCGGCGATGATGGCGACGCCCGCGATCGGCACGAACGTGCCGACGAGGATGCCGGAGCCGATCCAGATCAGGGCGAGCGCGAATCGGCGGCCGATGGCCCGGACGCCGAAGGGGCCGAGGCTGGGGTCCAGCAGTTTGGCGCGACGGAGATAGGCCCAAATGATGTTGAACAGGGCTGCCGCCGTCCACACTGTGGCGCCGTAGACGACGACCGCCGTACGCAGGCCCTGCTCCGCGCGTAATGAGCCGGCGAGCAGCGACGTGGAGAACGGCAGGAACGCGATAACCATCAAGAGCAACGTGTTGAGGAACAACACCCCATGGTCGGCGTGCCGGACCCGGTCGAACATGACGTGATGGTTGACCCACACCTGCCCGATGAGCAGGAAGCTCAGCGCGTACGCCAGGTATGACGACCACAACGCCCCGAGGCCCCGCAGGAGATGCCCGAAATCCTCCGGCGGTTGGATCTCCAGCACGAGAAGCGTCACGGCGATGGCGAAGACAGCGTCGCTGAAAGCCACCAGTCGGCCCGGTTGACGCGCGAGCCTCGGGCCATCGCTCCTGGAAAGCATGCCCCAAGTATGCTATTTGTCCGCTTCTGCCGCGCTCGTCCGCGGCCCGCGCGCGGCCTAGTTCTGCGGTGCCAAGGTGCGCAGGACGCAGAACTCGTTGCCCTCGGGGTCTGCCATGACCACCCAGTTCCGGCCCGCGCCCTGGCCCACATCCGTCCTGGTGGCGCCGAGGCTGAGCAATCTGGTCACCTCGTCGTCGGTGCTGCCGTCGATCGGACTGACGTCAAGGTGCAGCCTGTTCTTCACGGTTTTACCCTCGGGCACCTGGATGAACACCAGGGTGGGCGCCATCTGGCGGGCCCGGACATCCTCGACGGTCGGCACCCAGGAGCCGATCTCGACCTTGCCCTCGCCCCGGTCGATCACCTGGAAGTCCAGGACCTCGCACCAGAAGGCCGCGAGCCTCTCCGGATCGTGGCAGTCAACGGCCAACTCGGTGAACCTGCTTGTCACGACTCTCCCTCACAGCGCGGACGGCGCTCAGAGTATGCCGCCCGCCCGACAGATCCAAGATCGTCCTGGCCGCGAAATGATCACCGCTCCCGTTGTCTGAAGTCAGCCCCTCATGCTTGGTCAAGACACAGGCAGAAGGGGTGCCCGGCGGGGTCGAACATCACCCGGACGTTCTGCTGCGGCTGGATCTCCGCCACGGTGGCTCCCAGGGCGACCGCCTCGGCGACGGCCGAGTCCAGGTCGCCGACCTGGAAGTCGAAGTGCATCATGGGGCGCTGTTCCCCGTCGATCGGAGGCCAGACCGGCGTCCGGTAGCCATCCGCCTGCTGGAACACGAAGAAGGGTCCTTGCGGTGAGGCGGCGACGATCGCTGTTCCAGGCTCCTCGTGTCCGATATGCCACCCGAGAAGCTCGGCGTAGAACCTGGCCAGACCGCTGGGGTCCGGCGCCTCGATCGTCGTTCCCCACCACATGCCGCTGGTTCGTGACCTCATGCCCGTAGCCTGCCCTATGATCACGACCTCGTGGTGCCGAGAGCGCGCCAGGTCAGGCGGCGGTCTGCTCTCCAGCCGAAGACCAACCCCCGGCCCGCGCTTGCGCGGACCGCGCCGACGCCACGAGAATCCTGGGCCGTGTCGGAAGATCACCAGCCGGAGAGCGGCGAGGACGAGACGGTCATCGAGAGCTACGTCGCCGGGTGCCCCATCGACCCGGGGTTGGCCGGTCAGATCGTCGGGTTGGCAGACCTACCGTGGAACGATCGGGACCTTACCGACAGGGCGATGCGCGGTCTCGGGTGGTCTGACGACGAGGTACCGACCGACGAAGCTCGCTTCGTCACCGCGGCCGGTCACGCCGTCTACGGCGACTTCTGCCTCTACCTGCCGTTCGCCCATTCCTACGACGTCGGCGGCGAGTTGTGGCCGGACGACTTCTGGGGCTCGCTGCCCGGCTGGTCGAGCCAGCCGGCCGGCCGCGAGGAGTTCAAGGCGCACGTCGACGCTGCCATCGACCGGTTCGCCGAACAGCTCGGCCCACCGGAGTGCGACGTCCGGACCGAAGGCCGGCACCTCTCCATCGGTCGGTACTCGCGGCGGTACGCGGCCTGGCGACGTGACGGCAACATCCTCGTGATCGGCGTGGCCCTGGACGGCTACTCATACGCCCAGGACGAGGAGGCCGTCGTCTACATCGGTGAGTTCGCCAAGGACAGGCCGTTCCCGAACGCCGCGGACTTCCTCAACCTCCTGCACGCCTAGACCCGCTGCCGCGCCAACCGAATATTCCGTGGTGTCGAACAGCTGCCCTGGGATGCTGTCCGGGTGACCGTCATCCGCTCGGTGGTCCTCGTGGGCCTGTTCTCGGCGAAGGACCGCGATTACCAGGATCGCCTCGACGCGCTGGAGGCGCAGGTAACGGCACTGGGAGGCCAGGTGCTGGACCGGTTCGTCCAGCGCAGGGGCGTCTCCGACGGTGGGGTACGACTGATGACCGCGCCATTGTCGCGTCGGTTCCTCATCGGCCCGGGAAAGCTGGACGAGATCGCCACGACCTGTTCGAGCAGAAACGTCGACGCGGTCGTCTTCATCAACGGCCTGAGCGGCTACCAGCGCAGATGGCTGTCGACGCGCCTCGGGCGCCCGGTGCTGACCCAGGCCGACCTCGACCCGTCAGCGCATCACCTGACCAGCCCCACCCGATCTCAGCGTCGCGTTGGCCGTGGCCAGAGACCCAGACGCCAACGGTAGTGCGACATCACCTCGCGTCTCAAACACGCTATACGTGGAGTCGCCGAGCGGGCCGGGCCCGTGTGCGAATGGTCAGCGGGTCAGGCCGACGAGCGTCGCCAGGCGCGCCACGCCGGCCGGCGCCGGGCAACCCCGGGCGACTTCGGCGATCACGGTACGCGCCAGAGGCCGACACCGGACCTCGGCCGGCGCAACGCTGTCCGCGTCCACGAGGGCGCGTGCGGCGCCGCGCAGGTCACCGATCTGGAGGTACGCCCGCGCGGCGTCCACCAGATACGCGCCCCGATACTCGGCCGGCAACCGCCGCCACGCCTCCCGTCGGATCACCGTCACGTGCCGCCGCACCGCCTCGGCAGCGTCACCCCGCTCCACGGCCACCATCACCCGCGCCAGGTCGACAACGATCGGCCCGAAGCTGGTGCGGTGCGTGTCGTCGTACCCCCGAAGCTGGGCAGCGATCCCGGCGGCCCGGTCGGTCAGCTCCTCGGCGCGGCGGCTGTCGCCGCAGCCGGCGGCGGCCAGAGCGGCCTGGAGCAGCAGAGTCCCACCCACAGCCCACTCCCCCGCCGGCCGCTGCGGCGTCGGTGGGATGCGGTTCGCGGCGGTGAGGGTCGCGGTGAGGGCCAGGCGGTCCCGGCCCGACGCGCGCAGCGCCTGCCCGACCGACACGGCCGCCGTCGCGGCGAGGACCCGATCGTCGCCCGCCACGGCCATCGCCCGGTCGGCGGCCAGCCACCCGAGGTCGGCCTCGCCGAGCTTCACCAGCACGGATGAGGTGATCCGGTACGCCTGCACCAGCAGCTCCGCCGCCTGCGCGCCCTGGGCGGCGTCGAGCAGACCCGGCAGCACCCGCACCAACTGCGCGTAGTGCGCGTGCTGGTAGGTCATCCAGGCGTACCCGACGTGCCTTCTCAGCTCATCCGTTGTCTGGGCTGGGGCTTGTGGAGTGTCGTAGCGGGCGAGAGCGGCCCGGATGTCGTCCACCCCGTCCGGCGTGCCGGCCGGCGTGCTCCGCGGCTGGCCGAGCAGCACCTCTGGCTCGACCCGCAGCACGTGGGCCAGTTCCTGGATCACCGAGTACCGGTCCAGGGTGCGGACGCCCCGCTCGACCTTGTCCACCCAGCTCTTCGACCTGCGGAGCCGGTCGGCCAGCATCTGCTGCGTCATCTGCCGCCGCACCCGCCAACACGCCACACGCCGGCCGATCGGTAGGTCATCGCTGGTCACGCCGCCACCGCCGGTCCGGGACCGCGCGGGTCGTGTCCTCCACCGGTACGCGATCCGCCTCGGCCTGGGCCAGGAGGCGTTGCTTGGCGGCCTCCCGCTCGGCCGCCTCCGACTGTTTGCCCTTGTTCTCCGGAGCGCTGTCGTCCTGACCGCTCATCCCCGCCTCCTCAGGTCGAGGCCCAGCGGTGATGCTCGGGGACCGACCACCCGCGTACCAGGCCAACGGGACGCAGCGACGTCCCAAAGCGGACACTAGGGCCGATCAGTGATGCCGAAATTACTGCCAGTTATGCAACCAGGTTGACGCCGATACGCCCAGCGAGCAGCCGCAGGTCGTCGGGAATGGCGCGGCGCTTGGCACGCTGTGCCAGCGTCACGACGGCATCGCGGGCGAGAGTGTTGATGGCGAACGGGATCGGTGCGGCCCGCTCAGCCTGCACAAACGCGGCAAGCGCCTCGGTGTCCCGGCGACCGCCGTCCGCGAGAGCTCTCCCGAGATCAAGCCAGTAGGACTGCTGGCGGATGGACGCCGCGAGGACCTGCGGCCGGACCTTCCGGGATAGTTCGATCACTCGGCCGGACTCGCCCTGCTCCGCAGCGATAGACATCTCCCAGAGCCCGACATTGGTCGGACCGAAACCGCAGCCGTTGAACCCGGCCCCGTCTGACGGGTCGCCGAGGGTCACCGCCTCACGTGCCGCCTCGGCAAGATGATCGCGAGCGACATCCGGACGACCACTTACCGACGAGGTCAGCGCGGCAGAAAGGTGGAGCTGTCCGAGCATCTGTCGCACCCGCTCGTCAGCCGCGTCGGCCTGAAGCTCGCGGAGCGAGCGATCGGCAGCACGGGCGGCAAGCGCGGCCGACTCGATCGGCAGGCTCTGCGCGTAGGCGAACCGGGAGGCGCCGATCCAGGCCGGGTCGTCGGTGTCCTCGGCGACCAGTGCGGCGAGCCGAGCGGCATTGAGCGCCAGGTGTCGGTATCCGAGGTGCCGGAGGCAAGCGGAGGCTTGGTATGCGACCTGGGCGAGCGCGGCCCCACCCACCGCGGCGGCTTCGAGCAGCAGACCGGGGAGCAGGCGAGCCATTGCCGGGTAGTTGCAGGAGGTCCGGAGTTGGTCGCTGCGGGCGATCTCGGCGGCCAGACGGTCCTCGGTGTAGGTCGACGGGCGGCGTTCACCGTCCTCGATTTCGATCAGGGCCGACCAGATCGCCGGTACGCACTCGGCGGCGGTCTCGCGGGCCGGATCGCCGGACTCCGTGCCTTGGCCAAGCAGGTCGGCCACGGTGACCTGGAGTGCGGCAGCGAGAGCGACCAGAGTGGAGCGGCGGTCGATGGTCTTCCGGCCCGACTCAACCTGCGACACGTAGGACTGGGTGACACCAGCGAGCCCAGCGAGGACGGCCTGAGTCATGCCGCCACGGCGCATCCGCCAGTACCGGATCCTGGCACCGATGGTGTCCGGCTTCGTCACCATACCTTCGCCCACTCCCAGGTAGAGGACCGGGATAGCGGCCACGCCCAACTATCCCCGCACGGTTGGACGGTACACCGACAGAGCGTCCAAGCGATGACGCTGAGTGCCCGAGAAGCGTCGCCCCGCGCAGTCGCACTTGGCAAACCGCAGCGTCGGAGCTGGCTACGGTCGCCTGTGACCTGGACGAGCCGGACTGAGGGCCTCGATGTGGCGCTTGCACGGCTTCCGGATCTGTCGATGAGCGTGCGTCGGTAAGGTCAAACGAAACGCCGAAGCGTACGACGTGGAGGGCGAAGCCATTGCCGTGGGCGCTCAGGAGCGCGGGTGAGGGAGTTCGAGGTGTAACCGCTCTGATGTCGAGCGATTTCATGACGATGGTGCTCAATGAGTTCGGGGTAGTCGGCCAGGTGTCTGCGGCGCGGCTCGAGTCCCGGTCTGGCGCTGGGGTCCGTGCCGTGCGCACGACCGACGGGCAGACCGCATACCTTAAGGTCACTCCCGCCCTGCTGGGGCCGCAGGCACTGGCAGCAGCTCGGCGGGAACTCTTCTTCTACCAGGACGTCGCGCCAGTCGCCTCGGTGCGCACACCGAGGCTTCTCGATTGCGTGGATGCCGAGGACGGTGTAGCCGTGCTACTTGAGGCGGCAGGCGAGCCCAAGGAGCCCACGTCATGGACTGCAGGCATGTGGGCAAGCCTGGGTCGGGAGCTGGCCACCCTACACAGCATGCCGCTACCAAAGGGCGGGGGCTGGAACCGCCCCGATGCGCTGCGCGAGGCCCTGGCCGACCCGGACCTGGAAGAGATCCACGCCTTCTGGGCCCCCGTGCTTCCGCAGCTTGCCGACCTCGTCTCCCGGCGCGTCGAACTTGAAGATCACATTGGGGCACTACCGCCGGTCTTCATCCACGGCGACTGCCACACAGACAACATCGTGCACTCTGCCGGCTCACTGGTGTTCTGTGACTGGCAGGCGGCCGGCATCGGTCGGGCTGTATCCGACCTGGCCTTCCTCAGCGTCCGTGTCACACCCGCCGGCGTGACCGTCCCCCGGGCTCTGATCGACGCCTACCTGGATCATCGGCCGTCCGAGCGCCACACGCTGCAGCGTGCGCTGCTGGCGGAAGAGCTCGCCATCCTCGTCTTCCTGTGGCCGCCCTTCGCCGCGTTCAACAGCCCGTCGGGGATCACCCACGTCCGCCGCAGAGCGCGCGAACTCACGGGGCAGTGGTTCGAGACACTAGCCTGACAAAACGTCCGCTGGGACCCGCACGGGCATCCGGATCTGCCGCCGTTCGTGCGCTTGGCTTGCTGGTCGACTGTCACCGTCGCGCTGATTGCGTTGGATCGCCGCCGTGGACATTCCCGGCAGCGGCTTCCCGGAGGAGGGCTGGCCGGGGCGCCGGCTGCAGGTTGGCCCGGAAGTCGTCCTGCGGCCGGCCCGGCCGCTCACTCGGTGCGTGATGATCGACATGGCACAGGATCGGGCGGGCGAGCGGAACGATCTGCTCAAGACCCTCGCTGAGTACCATGAACTGGCCTTCGGGGTTTTCGCCACGGTCGAGCGGTCAGGCCGGGTCGCCGCTGGCCATGTGCGCTCCTGGGCGTAGGTCGAAAGAAGCGCCGCGATATCCGCAACTGCCGCGATATGCGTGCGTCCTCCTTCAAGCGATTCGACATCAACGTCACAACGCCACGATCGCCGCCGTCTCCGCCGGCAACTGGATTCGGTCCCGCATCACCGTGACCCCCTCCCCCGTGGCCAGCAGCACCCGCCGCGCCACCTCCGGCAGGCTCACCCCTTGCCCCCGCCCAGCCAGGTTCGCCACCACCAGCGTCTCCCCCCGCCGCATCAGCAGGAACTGATCCCCGTGCTGAACGGATACCGCGTGCAGCCGAGGATCCGACAGGTCCGGAAGAGACCGACGCAGCGCGATAAGCCGCTGGTAGAACGAGAACATCTCCCGATGCTCAGGCTTGTCCAGCTCCGCCCAGTCCAACCGCGACCGCACGAACGTCTCCGGATCCTGCGGATCCGGCACGTCCCCCTCCGGCCACCCGTGCGCCGCGAACTCCCGCCGCCGCCCGTCCACCACAGCAGACGCCAACTCCGGCTCTGGATGCGACGTGAAGAACTGCCACGGCGTAGACGCCGCCCACTCCTCCCCCATGAACAGCATCGGCGTAAAGGGCGCGGTCAGCAGCAAGACAGCGCCGACCCGCAGCAGCGAAGGCGACAGCGAAGCCGAGATCCGATCACCGGTAGCCCGGTTGCCGATCTGGTCATGGTTCTGCAAATAGGCAACCAGCCGATGACCAGGGACGCGCGAGTCCAGAGGCCGCCCATGGTGGCGGTTACGGAAGCTGGACCAGGTGCCGGCGTGGAAGAACCCACCCGTGAGCACGTCCGTCAGCGTCTCCAGGGAGCCGAAGTCCCCGTAGTAGCCCTGCCGCTCCCCCGTCAGCAACGTGTGCAGCGCGTGGTGCGCGTCGTCGTTCCACTGGGCGTGCAGCCCAAAGCCGCCCGCCTCCCGAGGGGTGATGAGCCGTGGGTCGTTGAGGTCGGATTCGGCAATCAGTGACAGCGGGCGGCCCAGGTGCGTCGACAAGGACTCGACCTCGATGGCCAGCTCTTCGAGCAGCGGCACCGCTCGGGTGTCGGGCAGGGCGTGCACGGCGTCCAGGCGCAGCCCGTCGACGTGGTAGTCGCGTAGCCACATGAGCACGCTGTCGATGATGTAGCGGCGTACCTCGTCGGAGTGCGGGCCGTCCAGGTTGACCGAGCGGCCCCAACTGTTGCTCTGCTCGGCGAGGTACGGTCCGAACCGCGGCGCGTAGGCCCCGGAGGGCCCGAAATGGTTGTAGACGACGTCGAGGATCACCCCCAGCCCCTTGGCGTGAGCAGCGTCGACGAGGCGTTTCAGGCCGTCCGGGCCGCCGTAGGGCTGGTGTGGGGCGTACCAGCAGACGCCGTCGTACCCCCAGTTGTGTTCGCCGTTGAAGGCGTTGACCGGGAGCAGTTCGATCAGGTCGACACCGAGTGAGACGAGGTGGTCGAGGCGGTCGATGGCCGCGTCGAAGGTGCCCTCGGGGGTGAAGGTGCCGATGTGCAGCTCGTAGAGGATGCTGCCGGGCAGTTGCCGGCCCGTCCACGCGTCGTCGGTCCACTCGAAGGCGGCGTGGTCGTAGCGTCGGCTGGGCCCGTGCACACCCGCAGGTTGCGACGGCGACCGGGGGTCGGGCAGTGGGGTTTCGTCGTCGTTCAGCAGAAAGGAGTAGTCGAGCCCGGCGTCGGGCACCTCGACCCGCCACCAGCCGTCGGCGGCGGCGCGCATCTCGTGGTCCGCGTCGCCCGGCAGGCGCAGCCGGACCCGGGTGGCGTCCGGCGCCCACACGGTGAATTCGGTCATCACGCAGCCTCCACGGAAGCGGTGGGAGGAGCCAGCAGTGCGACGGGATAGTCGGCCAGCAGGTCGGCCACGGAGGTCTCTCCGCCACTGTAGACCCGGCCGGTGAACAGGTCCTTCACCTCGTTAACGGGAAGCGACAGGACTGTGTCACACCAGCCACCGACACGGGCCAGGCCCAGCGGCAGGCGGGTGGCCACCCCGATCGCGCCGCCCCGGTCGAAGGCCACCGCGAACCGCCCCTCCGGCCCGTGCGCCGGCACCGACCGGTAGCCGGTGAACAGCTCCGGGTGCGCCCGGCGCAGCCGCAGGGCCCGCGAGACCACCAGCAGCTTCGCGGCGCCGCTGTCGTCCACCGGCGGACGCCAGCCGCCGTCCAGACGCGCCAGCAGCTCCCGGCGTACGGAGAAGTCGACCGGGCGGCGGTTGTCGGGGTCGACGAGGGAGTTGCCCCACAGCTCGGTGCCCTGGTACGTGTCCGGAACACCGGGCATGGCGAGCTGCACCAGCTTCTGGCCCAGTGAGTTGGACCAGCCGGCCGGGGTGATCGCCGTCGCGAGCTCGGTCAGCTCGTCGTGCAGGCTCGGGTCGTCGTACATCAAATCGACCACGGCGTGCAGCGCCTGCTCGAAGACCGGGTCGGGGTCCGCCCAACTGGTCGAGGTCGACGCCTCCCGCGCGGCCTTCTCGACGTACGTGTGCAGCCGCTCCCGTTCGATCGGCCAGGCGCCGACGGCGGTCTGCCAGAGCAGGTGGGCGAAGGCCGGGTCGGGCAGCGGTGCGTACTCCATCCAGCTCTTGACCTGCTCGGCCCATTGGCCCGGCAGCTCGCTGAGCACGGCCAGGCGGGCGCGGACGTCCTCGCCGCGTTTGGTGTCGTGGGTGGAGACGGTGGTCATGCTCGCCGGCCAACGGACCTGCCGGGCGGCGGCGAAGCGGTGGAACTCCGCCGGCGGTACCCCGAAGTGGGCGGGGCTGTCGCCGACCTCGTTGAGCGCCACGAACCGGGTCCAGCGGTAGTAGGCGGTGTCCTCCACGCCCTTGGCCATCACCGCGCCGGTGAACTGGGGGAAACGCTGGGCCAGCTCGTCGTCGGGGTCGCGCAGCCGGCGGGTGACCCCGTCCAGGGCTGTGGTCAGATCCGGGCGGCGCCGGCCCGCCTCGGAGCGGGCGGCGGCGAGGTGCTGGTCGCCGTGCGGCGGGTAGCCCCGATACACGGCGAACGCGGCGGCCAGCTCGGCGAGCGCCGCGCGGGCCTGCTCGGTTGGCACCTCGGGGGCGAGGGCGGCCAGCCGGGTCAGCTCGGCGGCGAGCAATCGGGTGGCGGCGGCCAGCTTGGTGGCGTGGGTCAGGTCCTCCCACGAGGTGTGCTGCCCGGTCAGCCGGGTGTCCAGCACGGTGAAGTCACCCTCGGCGTCGGTGTCGACGAAGAGCCCGCCGACCGCGGCGAGAGCGTCGTAGCCGGTGGTGCCGTCCACCGGCCAGTCCGGCAGTTCCTCGCCGTACTCCAGGATCTTCTCCACCACGAGCCAGGCCTCCGGCGCGGCCTCCCGCAGCCGGGCCAGGTAGCCGCCGGGGTCGCGCAGGCCGTCCGGGTGGTCGACCCGGATGCCGTCGACCTCCCCGGCGGCGGCCCAGCGCAGGATCAGCTCGTGGGTGGCGGCGAACACCGCCGGGTCCTCCACCCGCAGCCCCGCCAGGTCCGAAACGGCGAAGAACCGGCGGTACGTCAGCTCGGCGTCACCGCGCCGCCAGGAGGCCAGCTCGTAGTGCTGCCGTTCGTGCACCTCGCGGGCGCTGCCGTCGCCGGTGCTGTCGGCGATGGGGAACCGGTGCTCGTGGTAGCGCAGCTCCCCGTCGACCACCTTGAGGTCGTCCAGGGCGTCCGGCGCGTCGGCCAGCACCGGCAGCAGCAGCCGGCCCCGGTCCCAGTCGATGTCGAACCAGTCGGCGTACGTCGAGGCGCGCCCCCGGCGCAGCACGTCCCACCAGGCGGGGTTGGCTGGCGGCACGGCCACCCCGGCGTGGTTGGGCACGATGTCGACGACCAGGCCGAGCTTGGCGTCGCGCAGCGCGCGCAGGAGCCGCTGCCGAGCGGCTTCACCGCCCAGCTCCGGGTTGACCGCGCGGTGGTCGACCACGTCGTAGCCGTGCGCCGAGCCGGGGGTGGCGGTCAGCAGCGGCGCGCTGTAGAGGTGGCTGACGCCGAGATCGGCCAGGTAGTCGACGATCTCGGCGGTGGCGTCCAGGTCGAAGCCGGGGCGGACCTGCACGCGGTAGGTGGTGCGGACGTCGTTGGGTTTGTCGGTGTGAGGGGGCACCGCCATCTCAGATCATCCTTTCCAACACCACCAGAGAACGGTCCGGCACCCGGACGGTGCCACCCGCGCTGATCACCGTGACGTCGTCTGGTTCGGGTTCGGCGGTGCTGATCACCCGTTCCCACTTCTGGCCGTACTCGCTGCCGGGCAGGGTGAAGTCAAGCGGCGCGTCGTGGGCGTTGAAGCACAGCAGGAACGAGGCGTCGTGGTGGCGCTGGCCGTACTGGCCGCGCTCGCGGATGCCCTCGCCGTTGACGAAGAGCGCCACCGAGCGGCCGAAGTCGTTGCCCCAGTCGTCGCCGGTCATCTCCCGCCCGTCCGGGGTGTACCAGGCCAGGTCCGGCAGCGGCTCGTCGACCTCGCGCCCGCCGACCGGCAGGCCGGTGAAGAACCGGCGGCGGCGGAACACCTGGTGCCGGGCCCGGAACGCGGTCAGCGTCCGGACGAACTCCAGCAGCTGGGAGTCGGTGTTGTCCCAGTCGACCCAGGCCAGCTCGCTGTCCTGGCAGTAGGCGTTGTTGTTGCCGTGCTGGGTGCGGCCCAGCTCGTCGCCGTGGCCGATCATCGGCACACCCTGGGAGAGCATCAGCGTGGCCAGGAAGTTGCGCCGCTGTTTGGCCCGCAGGGCGAGCACCGCCTCGTCGTCGGTGTCGCCCTCGACCCCGCAGTTCCAGGACCGGTTGTGGCTCTCGCCGTCCCGGTTGTCCTCGCCGTTGGCCTCGTTGTGCTTGTCGTTGTACGACACCAGGTCGTTGAGCGTGAACCCGTCGTGGACGGTGACGAAGTTGATGCTGTGGAAGGGGCGGCGGCCGTCGTCCTGGTAGAGGTCGGCGGAGCCGGAGATCCGGGACGCGAACTCGGCCAGGGTGGCCGGCTCACCACGCCAGAAGTCCCGCACGGTGTCGCGGTACTTGCCGTTCCACTCGGTCCACACCGGCGGGAAGTTGCCCACCTGGTAGCCGCCGGGGCCGACGTCCCACGGCTCGGCGATCAGCTTGACCTGGCTGACCACCGGGTCCTGCTGGACCACCTCGAAGAAGGTGGAGAGCCGGTCCACCTCGTAGAACTCGCGGGCCAGGGTGGCGGCCAGGTCGAAGCGGAAGCCGTCGACGTGCATCTCCTGCACCCAGTAACGCAGCGAATCCATGATCAGCTGAAGTGAGTGGGGGCTGCGCACGTTGAGGCTGTTGCCGGTGCCCGTGTAGTCGACGAAGTAGCGGCGGTCCTCCTCGCTGAGCCGGTAGTAGCTGGGGGCGTCCACGCCCTTGAAGCTCAGCGTCGGCCCGAGGTGGTTGCCCTCGGCGGTGTGGTTGTAGACCACGTCGAGGATGACCTCGATGCCGGCCGCGTGCAGCGCCTTGACCATGCCCCGGAACTCCTGCACCTGCTGCCCCAGGCGGCCCAGCGCGGAGTAGCCGTGGTGCGGGGCGAAGAAGGCGATGGTGTTGTAGCCCCAGTAGTTGCGCAGCCCCAGGTCGACCAGCCGGTGGTCGTGGATGAACTGGTGCACGGGCATCAGCTCGATGGCGGTCACACCGAGCCGGGTCAGGTGCTCGATCATCGGCGGGGAGGCGATGCCGGCGTACGTGCCGCGCAGCTCCTCGGGGATGTCCGGGTGGCGCATGGTCAGCCCCCGTACGTGTGCCTCGTAGATCACCGAGTGGTGGTACGGGGTGCGCGGTGGCTTGTCGTTGCCCCAGTCGAAGTACGGGTTGACCACCACCGACTTGGGCATGAACGGCGCCGAGTCGGTCTCGTTCATCCGCTCCGGCTCGGCCATGTCGTAGTCGTAGACCGCCGGGTCCCACGTCACGTCGCCGTCGATCGCCTTGGCGTACGGGTCGAGCAGCAGCTTGTGCGGGTTGCAGCGCAGCCCGTTCGCCGGGTCGTACGGCCCGTGGACCCGGTAGCCGTAGCGCTGCCCCGGCTCGATCCCCGGCAGGTACGCGTGCCAGACGTAGGCGTCCACCTCGCGCAGCTCGACCCGCCGCTCGGCGCCGGTGTCCCACTCGTCGAAGAGGCACAGCTCCACCCGCTCGGCCAGCTCCGAGAAGATGGCGAAGTTGGTGCCCATCCCGTCGTAGGTGGCGCCCAGGGGGTACCGCTCGCCCGGCCAGACCTGCATGTCGCTCCTTCAGACCTTGGTCATGTGCGCACCGCGCCACGAGCGCACCGGCGTGGGCCCAGCGCGCACGTCGGTATTGCCCCCCGCCCCGCGGCGCCAATCCATCCTTTCAGGGGACGCCCGGAATGCACCTGTCTGATGCGCGCCAGGCCTTCAGGTGTCTTCCGTCACCTTGTCCCTTCTGAGGATGCGCGACGGCGCTCGATGCCCTTTGCTTGTTCGGGGACGCTCCCGCGCGTACCCCACTCGGCCTTCGGCCACCCCGCCACCTCCCGCTTCGCCGCCACCGACGCCGGCGCGTACCACCATGCATGGACGGAGATTGATGTGACGACCCTGCGGGTCGACGAGCAGCTCGCTGCCACCAAGGACCGGGCCCACCGGCCCACCCTGACCTCCCGGCCCCAGGTCCCGGCGCAGCCCGGCCCGGGGGTCCCCCCGCAGACCCGCCGCATCCTGATGCTCTCCTGGGAGTACCCGCCGGTGCTCGTCGGCGGCCTCGGCCGACACGTCCACGCCCTCTCCGTCGCCCTCGCCACCGCCGGCCACGACGTCACCGTCGTCACCCG
>NZ_JBSFYP010000036.1:0-74401 GCF_053599835.1 Micromonospora sp. NPDC005163 | reverse complement strand
GCCGCGCTGGCGCCGACCGTCCCGCCGGTTCCCGCGCCGGTGGCGCTGCCGACTCCGCTGCCGGTGGTCGCGCCGTCCACGGTGACGCTGCCGCCCCTGCTGCCGGTGCCCGCTCCCGCGCGGGCGATGGCGGTCCGCTCGGGCGGTACGGTCCACTCCGACTGGAGGCTGTGATGACCCTTCCCACCCAGGTACGCCGGCTGGCCGGCCGGTTCCGTTCGCGCCCTCCTGCTGTGGGCGAGGTGTCGGCGCGTACTCCCGGGTCGTTGGCCGCGGCCGGACGCGGCCCGGCGCGGCGGGTGGCGGGCGGGGTGGGCAGCGCGCTGGCCGTGTTGCTGGTGTTCGCCGTGCTGGTCGGCCCGGACCGGCTCGGCCTGCTCACGCCGGGCGCCCTCCTGCGCATCCCGCTGGAGGGGCTGCTCGTCGCCGCTCTGCTGCTGGCCCTGCCGGCGCGGCCCCGGCGGGTGGTGGTGGCCGTGGTCGGGCCGCTGCTCGGCCTGCTCGCCATCGTGAAGCTCGCCGACCTGGGCTTCCGTACGGCTCTCGACCGGCCGTTCGACCTGGTGCTGGACTGGCTGCTGCTGGACGACGCGTTCGGCTTCGTCCGTGACTCGGCCGGTCAGGCCGGCGCGGTCGGCACGGCGATCGGCATCCTGCTGCTGGTCGGAGCGCTGCTGGTGGTGCTCACGCTGGCGCTGCGGCGGCTGGCGTCGCTGCTGGTCCGGCACGAGCGGGTGGCGACCCGGGCGGTGGCCGCGCTGACCGTCGCGTGGGTGGCCTGCGCCGTCGTCGGGGTGCGCGTCGTACCGGGCGTGCCGGTGGCCGACGCCGGGACCACCGCGCTGGTCGGCGCGCACGCCACCCAGGTGGACGCACGGCTGCACGACCGGGAGACGTTCGGTGCGCAGATCAACGCCGACCCGTTCCACGACACGCCGGGCGACCAACTGCTGACCGGGCTGCGCGGTAAGGACGTCATCGTCGCGTTCGTGGAGAGCTACGGCCGCGACGCGGTGGAGGACCCGGAGCTGGCGCCGCAGGTCAACGCGGTGCTGGATGCCGGAACGGAGCGGCTGCGCGCGGCCGGTTACCACGCCCGCAGTGGCTTCCTCACCTCCCCCACCTTCGGCGGCGGTAGCTGGTTGGCGCACGACACGCTGTTGTCCGGCCTGTGGACGGACAACGAGGGGCGGCACCGCACCCTGCTGGCTAGCGATCGGCTCACCCTCAACGGCGCATTCCGCCGGGCCGGATGGCAGACCGTCGGGGTGCTGCCGGCGGCCACTGAACCGTGGCCGGAGCAGGGGTTCTTCGACTACGACCGCTACTACGACACGGAGGCGCTCGGCTACCGGGGACCGAAGTTCGGCTACGCCCCGATGCCCGACCAGTACACGTTGTCGTTCTTCCAGCGGCGGGTCCGGGCCGACGCGGACCGCCCGCTGATGGCGGAGATCCCGCTGATCTCCAGCCACTCGCCGTGGACGGCGGTGCCCGAGATGATCGGGTGGGACGAGGTGGGCGACGGCTCGATCTACCGCGGCTCCGCGGTCGGCGAGGACAGCGGCGACCCTGACGACCGGGACGCCGGCCAGATCCGCGGCGGGTACCGGAAGGCCATCGCGTACTCGCTGGAGACCCTGATCTCCTACGTGCGGACCTACGGCGACGACGACCTGGTGCTGGTCTTCCTCGGCGACCACCAGCCCGCCCCGGTGGTCACCGGCGAGGGTGCCAGCCGGGACGTGCCGATCACCATCGTCGCCCACGATCCGGCCGTGCTGGACCGGGTGGCGGACTGGGGGTGGCAGGACGGCCTGCGGCCCGGTCCGCAGGCCCCGGTGTGGCCGATGGACACCTTCCGGGACCGGTTCCTGACCACCTTCGGGCCGTCGGCACCGCCGATCGCCGCGCCCCGCTGAACCCGGGGACCAGCGTGCTCGGCGATGACCAGCCTGTTCTCGTAGGCTCCGACAGTGGAAAGCAGTCGAGGGCGACATGGACCATTTGTTGGACGCGGCGGAGAACGCCTCGCCGGTCGAGGCGGTCACCCGGGAACTCGGTGCGGCGCTGGGGGCACGTACCGTCGCGTTCCTGATCGCGGACCTCAGCGGCCGGGCGCTGGTCCGGTTGGCCCACGTGCCGCTCGATGGTGCCGGCGACGGGCGCCGCGACGGTGCTGAGGTCGCCACCGTGATGCCGTTCGACGGCGGCCCCGCCGAGCAGGCGCTACGCACCCAGGTGGTGCAGGTTGTCGCGCGGCCCGATCGGTGGACGGTGCTGGCGCCGGTGACCGACCGCGGTGAGGCGATCGGCCTGCTGGAGATGATCCTGCCGGACGAGCCCGATGCGCGGGCACTGGAGGAGACCGCCCGCACGGCGCACGTGTTGGCGTTCGTGGTGATTGCCAACCGGCGGTACACCGACCTCTTCGAGTGGGGGCAACGGACGACGCCGTTCACCCTGTCCGGGGAGATCCAGCGCCGCCTTCTCCCCAGCTCGTTCACGTGTGAGGCCAGTGCGTTCACCCTGTCCGGCTGGCTCGAACCCGCCGCCAGCATCGGCGGGGACACCTTCGACTACAGCCTCGGCCGGGACGTGCTGCACTTCAGCGTCACCGACGCGATGGGCCACGGGGTAGCCAGCGCGCTGACGGCCACCCTGGGCGTGGGCAGCCTGCGCAACAGCCGCCGCCGCGGGGTTGGTCTGGCGGAGCAGGCCGAGGCCGCGAACGCCGACGTGGCCCAACACGCCGCGGTGCCCGGCAGCTACATCACCGCGGTCCTCGGCTGTCTCGACCTGCGCACCGGGGTGTGCGCGCTGCTCAACGCCGGGCACGTGCCGCCGCTGCTGGTGCGCGACGGGGACACCCGGACGCTGGCGCTACCGGCCAACTTCCCGCTGGGAATGTTCGCCGAGACCGATCACCACGCTGGCGAGATCACGCTGCGACCAGGCGACCGTCTGGTGGTGGTCACCGATGGCATGCGGGAGCGCAACGCCGCCAGCCTGGATCTGCCGGCCATGTTGCGGTCGATCGCCGGTCTGCACCCGCGGGAGGCTGTCCGGGCGTTGGCCGATGCCGTGCTCGAGGTCAGCGGCCCGACTCTGGCCGATGACGCGACCCTGCTCATCCTCGACTGGCACGGCGGCCACAGCGAGGACCGGCGTACCAGCGCCGGCGCCGACCAGGCGCGTGCCAGCACCGCGCTGCCCGACTGACTACCCGCCCGCCGCGTCGTCCCTTGACGGCAGATCGGCTTCCGCCGCCGGGACACTGTCATAGACCTGGATGGCTCGATCCACCGAGGTGACCGTCAGCACGCTGTGCACGGCGGGCTGCACCGCGGCGAGGCACAACCGACCGCCGAGGTCACGCAACGCCTTGAACATCACCACCAACGCGCCCAGCGCGCTGGAGTCCAGGAAACCCACCCCGGCCAGATCCACCACCACCTGGCGGTCACCGGCGTCGATCAGCCGTCGCAGACCATCGCGCAACTGGGGGGCCGTCGCCATGTCGAGCTCGCCGCGCACCTCGAGCACGGTGCAACCCCGGCCCGGCCGGTCCGACAACAGCAGATCCACAACAACCCCCCAAGCCGATGATCCCCGCTTACCCTATTCTGCCGGCGGGCGAAACGCCGCCGCCGGCGTCGCCGAGCCGGCATCCTGACCGTTTCACCTCGGCAACACCCGGGTAGTGCCGATCACGGCGGGAGCATCCTGCCCCAGGGTGTGACACAGGAGTCCGGCGCGGGCCACGCGCGGGCTGAGGAGGAACTGCGCGATGCGCGTGACCATGACGCTGTCACTCCCGCGACAACCGTCCTCGGTGACCCGCGCCCGCCATGTGCTGACCACCCTGCTGAGCCTCACCGACGCCGCTGAGGACTCCGTTGACCGCCTGGCCGTGCTGATCACCGAGGCTTGCGCCAACGCGGTGATGCACGCCGACCCGGACAGCACCGTCGACATCACCATCATCATCGAGGACGACGTCTGCCTGCTCGAGGTCAGCAACCGCGGCAGTACCCCCAACGGCGCCGGACTCGACGCCGAGCTCCCCGCCCCGCTCACCGTCGGTGGTCGCGGGCTGCCCTTGATCGCCGCCCTCGCCGACACGGCGGCCTTCGTCGCCGGGCCACCGAACCAGGTGCTGCTACGCATCACCAAACACCTCAGCGAGGTACGCACAGCACCGGTCCGATGACCGGAACGCCACGCCGGCAGTCGAGGGCAGCGCGGTGGATCGCCTCGTTGGGCTTGAGGGAGTCCGATCGGACATCGCGATGATGTGTAGTCAAAGCTGAAAGGAAGCGGGCCGGGCCCTCGACGGGCGTCCCAACCCGTGTCAGGTGCCGTACTCCCCGTGAATGCGGAGGCTGGGAAACCATGGGAGCACGAGGGTGAACCGTGGCGGCAGGCCGTGTACCTGTACCCGCGCAAGGGTGGCCGAGTACTCGTCATCACCGCGCAGTCTCGCGAGCCTGGCATCGCGGCCGCCCGCTACGGCGTGGAGTCGATGCTGGCCCTAACCTGAGACGAGACGACCCAGCCCTGCGGACGCACGCACATGCCGCGAACCGCTCGCTACGGCAAGTCGCGGCAAGCGGACCGCGCCGGCGGCGGGTCGTGCCGATGCGCGGATGCCAGCCAAGCGAGTGGATGCTGCAGCGCGGGTGCAGGCCGCCGCCGAGCCGGACCAGTTCGCCCAGCCCGCCACGGACGGCTTCTTCGGCGGCGCGGAGCAGCCACGGGCCGCGCATTTCCCCTGGGTGGACGACACCTCAGCATTCACGGCCTCGGCGGAGCGACTCCTCGCAGGTAGCCGGACGGCAGGCCACGAGGTCACTCCGCCCGGTTTGGTTCTAGCTCGCGTACGCCCGCATTGAAGTGATCATGGCCTGGTCGTCGAAGGTCATGGTGTCGATGACCTCTCTGGTGGGGCCCTCGGCTGGTGTGGCGCGGAAGTGGAACGCGGCGTGGTGGTCGGCGATCGCCACCATCACGAGTTCCATTGTCCGTTGCTCGGTGAGCACGCCGGCAAAGTGCTGCTCGATGGCCGTTCGGCCGGTGACCGGGGGTCCGCCAGCGGGGTCATGCAGGCGGGCATCCGGTGTGTAGAGATCTGCCAGTGCGGTAGCATCGGCGGCGCCGACGGCGGCGAGGTGAGCCTCGATGGTGGCCCTGATCTGCTCCGTGCTGGCCACGATCAACCGTCGCTTTCCGCCGAAGGACCCGCAGCCGAGGCAGGTCGCGCTTGCTGGTCGAGGACGACGCAGAGGACCCCGGTGTAGCCGGTCGTCGGATCTCCCTGCAGGTCCAGGATCATCTGCTCGCCGCCTTCGGCGAAGATGCTGTCGGTGGCGTTGGTGGTGTCGCGCTGCGGCCGGCCCCGATAGGGCGGGCGACTGAAAACCTCGTCGGTGACCGTGTCGGGAAAATAGACCTGCGTGGTCACCGAGCCGTCGCCGAGGTGCGCGATGAGGTGGATGTGCACGGTGCGGCTGGCGTACCAGCCCGGGTAGATCGTGTTGAACCCGCACATCCCGCGCTCGTCGGTGCGCTGGCTGCCCCGCAGGTACGTCTCACCGGCGGCGATCACATCGTGCGGCACCGACTCCGAGGTGACCACCTGTCCCGGCCTCGCTTCGAATGGCTGGAAGCCGGAGTATCGGCCCACGTGGTCGGCCTGCCAGACCTCGACGAGGACATCCGCGAGGGGGGTGGTGGCGTCCGCCGCCAGTAGGCGTAGCCCGAGGCGCAGCGGGAGACCATCGCGGTCCTCGGTGATCTCCCGACGCTCGGGATGCACAGCTCGGTGGTATGGGCCCCGTGTCTGCTCGACGAACAACCGGCAGGTGACTCCGGTCGAGGCCAGTAGTTCGACGAGGTCCTCCTCCACCGTGCCAGTATCGTCCGCCGTTCGGTGCGGCGCCCGCGGTTCGCCGCCCGCACTCATGTGCCGCGAACCGCTCGCTACCGACCATGACGGAGGTTGTGGTGTCGGTTGTCCGCCCGTGCCGCGAAGTCCTTCGCTTGGCGTGACCGTTAGATCTCCAGCCGCAGCCCGGCCCATCGGTGGAGCCATCCCTTGACCTCCACGCGGCGCTGTACCTTCGCGCGGCCCGCTGCGTTGTTGAAGGCTGGAGAGGGGCGGACAACCATTCCCACAAGGTCGGTCAGACCGTGGCAGGACACCAGGCGAACAGAGTCGCCCCTCAGAGTCACCGCGACGCACGTCGCCGTTTCGGGCCAGCGCGATATCGCGTCCAGGGCGGACGTGTAGGGCTCATCGCCGTTGCGCAGATGCATCCGTGCTTGATTACGAATCTCCCACGGCACCCCAGGCAGGGCCACTATGGCTTGGGCTTCGGCGCGTGCATCCTCGCGTGGGTCCGGCTTTTCCGGGTCGAAGTAGGCGACATCCACGTCGCGCTCCGGCGAGACTGGGAGGCCGCTGATCGCGTCCCAGACGCGGTTGCGTACGAAGCCGGCACCGATCCACCAGTCCGGTAATCCAAGCTCGGCCGTAGCCCGAAGGACTCTCATTGCTCCCGGGTCCGACTCGATCACGCCCACAACGTCCTGCGCGCTCATGACCATCGCAGGGACCCTAAACCAGCGGACGTGCACACCGCTTGCGAGGCGAGGGCTGAGGGCAGAGCGAGGTCACGTTCGCTAGCGGTTACCACGGCGCGCGGGGCCACCGTAAAGATGGACACGGTTATCGACAACGCAGTCCGGTTCGCCGCGCAGGAACCGGTCGCATGCAACATCGCCGTTGCTGACATGGACCACCCAGTCCTCGTAGTACCAGCTGGGGTCGCACGCGCAGCCGGTCAACCGGAAATTGGCCCTATACCGGCCGACCTGCCCGTGGGCGAGGGTGAACAGGCGGGTCGACACTCCCGCCCGGGGAAACGCCGCCCCGCCGGGCAGACGCTCGACGGTTACCGCCGAGCCGTCGAAGGTGAGCCATAGAGCGAGACCGCGGGAGATGCTCACGCCACCGGTCCGTACCTCGCCACGGCGTTGGTAGCTGGCGGCCTCATCAGCCAGGACGTCGTGGACCACGACATCGCCTGCTGGCAGCGGCGCAGGAAGTATCACCGGGCGGTTGAGCCCTCGACGGGCGTTGGTCTGTGGAGCGCCGCGCCCAGCCGGGCTCCATCGCACGCGCACCCGCTGGATGATGATCACGCCCAAACCATGGCCCACGGCCACACGTCTCGCCAGCCGATATCCCGCTCATGCCTCTGACGGCTCGCTGACTATTCCCTGGCGGACGCGGCGGGGCGGGCGCGGACGTGCAGCCGCTCCCCCTGCGGCCCGAAGAGGTTGAGGACCTCGGTGGTGCCGGGGCCGGGGTTGATCACCCGGTGTGGCGTACGCGTGTCGAACTCGGCAACCTCGCCGGGGGTCAGCGTCAGGTCGTGCTCGCCGAGCAGCAGGCGCAACTGGCCGGAGAGCACGTAGATCCACTCGTACCCCTCGTGGGTCTGCTGGGTCAACTCCCCGGTGGGCGTGTTCGGCGGGAGGATCTGCTTGAACGCCTGCAGACCGCCCGGTCGGCGGGTCAGCGGCAGGAACGTCACGCCGTGCTGGACGATCGGCTTGGGACGGACCCGTGGGTCGCCGGTGGCCGGGGCGTCCACCAGCTCGTCCAGCGGGACCTGGTAGGCGCGGGCCAGCGGGAGCAGCAGCTCCAGGGTGGGCCGGCGGCCACCGGATTCCAGCCGGGACAGGGTGCTCACCGAGATGCCGGTCAGGTCGGCGAGCTGGGCCAGGGTGGTCCCGCGCTGCTGGCGTAGGGCGCGCAGCCGTGGGCCGACCGCGGCCAACGCCGCGCTGTCGTCGTTTGCCATAACGGCAAGGATAGTTGCCACCTGGCCGACGGCGACGGATGGTGGGCTCAGCCGACAACAAGGGGAGACTCCGGTGGACGAGACATATGACGTGGTGGTGGTGGGCGGCGGCGCGGCGGGGCTCAGCGGAGCCCTGGCGCTGAGCCGAGCCCGACGGTCCGTGCTGGTGATCGACTCCGGTGAACCGCGCAACGCGCCGGCCGACCACGTGCACAACTACCTGGCACGTGAGGGGACGCCGCCGGCCGAGCTGGTCGCGACCGGGCGCGCCGAGGTCGCCGGGTATGGCGGAAAGTTCCTGGACGGGCGGGTGGCGGCGGCGACCCGGGACGACGACGGGTTCCGCCTCGGCCTCGACGACGGGCGCGCGGTGCGGGCCCGTCGGCTGCTGGTGGCCACCGGGCTCAGCGACGAGCTGCCCGACGTGCCCGGGGTGGCGCAGCGGTGGGGGCGCGACGTGCTGCACTGCCCGTACTGCCACGGGTGGGAGGTCCAGGACCGGCGGATCGGGATCCTGGCCACCGGTCCGCTGGCCGTGCACCAGGCCGAGATGTGGCGGCAGTGGAGTTCGGACGTGCTGCTCCTGCTGCACGACGCCCCGGCGCCCGACGAGGAGACCGCCGAGCGGCTCGCCGCTCGGAGCATCGCCGTGGTGCCTGGGCCGGTGGCCGGGCTGGAGGTCACCGGGGATGCGCTGACCGGCGTCCGCCTCGCCTCCGGCCGGGTGGTGGCGCTCGACGCGGTGGTGGTCGCGGCGCGGCCGGTCCCCCGCGCGGGAATGCTGGTCGGGCTGGGTCTGGCTCCGGAGGAGGTGACGATGGGCGGGCACGTGATCGGCACCCAGATCCCGGCCGACGCCACCGGGGCGACGACCGTCCCGGGCGTGTGGGTGGCCGGCAACGTGGCCGACGTCCGCGGCCAGGTCATCGCGGCCGCCGCGGCCGGCCTCACCGCCGGGGCGGCGATCAACGCCGATCTGATCGCCGAGGAGACCCGCGACGCGGTGACCGCGTACCGGCAAATGCTGGCCACGGCCTTCGAGGAGCCGGCGTGGGAGGAGCGCTACCGGTCCCGACCGGCAGTGTGGAGCGGCCGGCCGAACCCGCAGCTGGTCACCGAGGCCACCGACCTGACCCCGGGACGGGCACTCGACGTGGGCAGCGGCGAGGGCGCCGACGCGGTGTGGTTGGCCGACCGTGGCTGGCGGGTGACCGCGGTGGACATCTCCACCACCGCGCTGGGTAGGGCCGCCGGGCACGCCGAGGCTGCCGGCGTCGGCGAGCGCATCGAGTGGACGCACGCCGACCTGCGCGAGAAGCCACCCGTCGAGGAGGCGTACGACCTGGTGTCCGCGCAGTTCATGCACCTGCCACCGGTGCAGCGGCGGGAGCTGTTCGCCCGGCTGGCCGCCGCGGTGGCTCCGGGCGGCACCCTGCTGATCGTCGGGCACCACCCGTCGGACCTGTGGACGTCGGCGCACCGGATGCACCTGCCGGACATGATGTACACCGCCGAGGACGTGGCCGCCGCACTGGACCCGGCGCACTGGGAGGTGCGCACCGCCGAGGCCCGCCCCCGCCCAGCCACCGACCCGGAAGGCAGGAACATCACCCTGCACGACGCGGTCCTCGTCGCCCGCCGCCGCTGAACCACCCAACCCGCGTCGATCATGGAGTTGTGCTGGGTGACAAGAGCCGCGGATCAGGGTCTTCCGGGCACCATGACTCCATGATCGACCGAGGAAGGGAGGGTCGGGCGGGCAGAGACGGGGCGGGACTTCGCACCGGGCCGCCTCGGCGGTAGCGTTGCGCCACACTCACGGCCCGCGGGGCGGTAGACCGCCGGCCCTGGCGCCCCGATCGTACGGAGGATGGCGCATGTCCATCGGCGCTGAGCCGCTCGCAGCACGCGACGACGCGGCCTCGCGGCCGAGCTTCGAGCTCACGCTGCGCGGCTACGACAAACGCCAGGTCGACCGGCACCTGGAGCAGCTCGACGGTCAGATCGCGATGCTGAGCGGGGAGCACGGGCGTTCCGCCGTCCGGGTCCGTGAGTTGACCGCCGAGGTGCATCGGCTGCGCGCCGAGCTGGCCGAGCTGCACGACCAGCCGGTGCAGGTGGACCGCGCCTCGTTCCAGGATCTGGGCCCGATGGTCGGCGAGATCCTGACCCTCGCGGAGAAGCAGGCCGCCATGATCAGCGACTCGGCCACCGACCTGGCCAACGAGCTGCGCGCCGAGGCGGAGCGGATCCTCGCCGACACTCGCGAGCGGGCCGCCCAGGCACGCCAGGACCTGGCCGAGGAGCTGACGGCCCGGCGCGCCGAGCAGGAACAGGCGCACGAGGAGCGGCGCGGCGTGGCCGAGGCCGAGCTGACCGCGATCCGGGAGCACGCGGAGCAGCTGCGCGCCGACAGTGAGGCCGCGCACGAGCGCGCGCAGAACGAGGCGAAGCGGATCACCGAGCAGAGCGCGCAGCAGCTCAACCAGACCCGGGTCGCCGCCGACGCACTGATGAAGTCGGCGCGTACCCAGATCCAGCAGGAGCTCCAGGCGGCCCGGGCCAAGAGCCAGCAGGAGCTGGCCCAGTGGCAGGCCGGGATCGAACGCGACGTCAACGACCGCCGGAGCGCGGCCGAGCAGGAGATCGCCGAGCAGCAGGCGGCCGCTGAGCGGGAGCTGGCGGAGCAGCGCAGCGCGATCGAGCAGCAGATCGCCGCGCTGCTGGCCGAGGCGCAGCAGCACGTGACCGACCTGCGCAACCGCGCCGACGAGCAGGCCGCCACGCACCAGGAGCAGCTCGCCGCCCTGCGGCAGGAGATCGAGGAGCGCCGGCAGGAGTCGACCCAGCTGCACGCGGAGCTGGAGACCGCCCAGCAGCAACTCGCCGAGGTGCGCGAGGAGGGCGAGACCCTGGAGAACGAGCTGTCCCGGTTGCAGCAGCGGCTGGGCGAGGTCCGTCGGGACCTCACCGCCGAGAGCGCCCGGCTGGACGAGGCCCGGCGGGCCGGAGACTCCGCCGAGCGGCACGCCAAGGACGTCCGCGCCCGGGTGCAGCGGGAGGCGAAGCGGGTGGCCGACCTGGCCGCCGCCGCCGTCATGGCCGCCGCCGCGGGCGGTACGGAGACCGCCGAGTACCCGATGGTGGGC
Organism: Micromonospora sp. NPDC005163; assembly: GCF_053599835.1. NCBI lineage: Bacteria > Bacillati > Actinomycetota > Actinomycetes > Micromonosporales > Micromonosporaceae > Micromonospora > Micromonospora sp. NPDC005163. The sequence goes on along the minus strand of NZ_JBSFYP010000036.1, from coordinate 63,381 downwards.
GCCCGCTCCAGCGCCGAGCGACCGGTTGCCGATCGGATTGACGTGGAGCCGGCGGGTGGTGAGCGGCCGAGCGGCGGGCGGCACGGCGAGCGCGTGGACCGGCCCGGTGGCGACCACACCGGTGGCGACCAGTCCGGTGGCGGCCAGTCCGGCGCGGAGCGGGTCGGCACCTCGTCCACTACGGACGAGGCGGCAGCGGCTGCCGACCGTACGGCCGCTGCGGAGGTGCCCACCGGCGACGCCGACCCGACCTTCACGCGCCCCGGCGACACCGCCGAACCGACGCCTGTGCCGTTCCTGCCCTTCGGGCAGCCGGTCAGCGAGAACGGTGCCGCCCGGCACTGAGCTCGAGGCGGGCCCGGCCGGCGTTGGCGGTTCTGCTCGGAACCGGGCCGATGGCGCACCGGAGCTGACAGGCTGGTCTGGCCGCCACGACAGAGGCGGCCGCATCGGCCCGGCGACCGAGAGGAGCACCCGGTGACCGACCGAGCGGAGGAGTTCGACCTGCTCGTCGTGGGCGGCGGCAAGGCCGGCAAGACGTTGAGCATGGACGTGGCCCGGTCCGGCCGGCGGGTGGCGATGGTCGAACGCGGCATGATCGGCGGCAGCTGCATCAACGTCGCGTGCATCCCGACCAAGGCGCTGGTGACGAGCGCGCGGGCGGCTCGCCAGTTACGCGGCGCGGCCGCGCTCGGCCTGGTGGTCGAGGGCGGCCGGGTCGACGTGGACCTGCTGCGCGCCCACAAGCAGGACGTCGTCGAGGGGATGGTGGCCGCCAACCGGCAGCAGTTCCTCGACTCCGGCCTGCACCTGGTGATCGGGGAGGCCCGGTTCGTCGGTCCCCGGACCGTACGGGTGTCGCTGGCCGACGGCGGCGAACGGTTCCTGCGTGGCGCCGACGTGGTGATCAACACTGGTACCCGCCCGCACCTGCCGCCGGTCCCCGGGATGGCCGAGGCCTCGGTGCTGACCAGTGACACCCTGCTGCACCTGGACCGGCTGCCGGCCCGACTGGTGGTGCTCGGCGGTGGCACCGTCGGGGTGGAGTTCGCGCAGATGTTCGCGTCGTTCGGCAGTGCGGTGACCCTGATCGAAGGCGGCCCGCGGCTGCTCACCCGCGAGGATCCCGACGTCGGCGACGCGGTGCTGCGGGTCCTGCTCGACGACGGCATCGACGTGCGCGCCGGCATGACGGTCGCCCGGATCGACCGCAACGCCGACGGCACGGTCCGGGTGACGCTGGACGACGGCAGCCTGGTGACCGGGGACGACGTGCTGGTCGCGGTCGGCCGGGAGCCGGTCACCGACGGGCTCGGCCTGGACGCCGCCGGCGTGCAGCTGAACGACCGCGGCTTCGTGGCGGTCGACGAGTACCTGCGGACCAGCGCCGAGCGGACGTGGGCGGCCGGGGACGTCGCCGGCACCCCGCAGTTCACCCACGCCTCGCTCGACGACTACCGGATCATCCGGGCGAACCTGGCGGGTGAGCTGCGCAGCACCGCCGGCCGGCTCATCCCGTACACCGTGTTCACCACCCCGGAGCTGGCCCGGGTCGGTCTCACCGAAACCGAGGCGCGCCGCGCCGGGTACGACGTCCAGGTGGCCAGCCTGCCGGTCGCCGCGATCCCCCGGGCCCGCACCCTGCGCCAGACCGAGGGAACGTGGAAGGCGGTGGTCGACGCCGGGACCGACCAGATCCTCGGCGCGGCGCTGCTCGGCGCCGAGGCGGGTGAGGTGATCACCTCGGTGCAGCTGGCCATGCTCGCCGGGATGCCGTGGACCGCCCTGCGGGACGCAGTCATCACCCACCCGACCATGACCGAGGGGCTCAACCTGCTCTTCGCCTCGCTCCAACCCCGCCCGGTCCGCTAGTCGGGCTGGCCGGCGATCTCGGCGCGGACCCGGTGCTGGAAGGCGCGCGCCTGGGCGCCGGTGGGCGGCGGCCCCCCGTGCCGCGCGGCGACGGCCCGGCCGATCACCTCGGCCGGGTCGCCGGCGTCGATCAGCCGCTGCCCGGCCGCCACCTTGGACAGCCAGACGCCGTCGCGGTGCCGCACCAGGGACCGGCAGGCGCCGAGCACCGCGTCCTCCGCGCCGGGCGCGGGTCGGTCGTCCGGCGGCGTGGGCAGCGCCAGCCACCACGACAGCGCCTCGATCAGCAGGCGGCGCAGGTCGGCAGGGGCCAGATCGGCGAAGACCTCCCCCGCCGGCGGCCCGAGCAGCGGCAGCCCGCTCTGGTGCAGGATGCTGCGGTCCAACCCGTACCAGAACCGGCCGTCGGTCGCCGGGCGGTCGGCGGGGTCGAGGGTGCACCGGAACGGCATCCCGGAGCCGGTGTTCAGCTCGACCTCGAAGCCGGGCTCGGGGCTGCCGGAGGCGGCCACCTCCCGCCGGTAGGCGACCAGCTCCAGCCCGCGCGTCGGGCAGGGCAGCGCCTCGTGCCGCAGACGCGCCACCAGCGCCCGCTTGTCGGCCTCGGTCAACGGCCCGGCGCAGAGCAGCGCCACGTCCACGTCGCTGCGGCCGGCCTGGTACGCGCCGAGCCCCACCGAGCCGGCCCCGTACGCGCCCACCAGGTCGTCGCCGAATACGTCGCGGGCGGCGTCGACCAACTCGTCGAGATAGCGCCGAAGATCGGAATCCACGCCCCATCCTCACCCGGTGGCCCGTGGCACCTCCGATCTGGGTCCCGGGTTGGCCCTAGCCGGCGTAGAGCAGCAGCAGGCCGGCGACGGTGTAGGCGACCATCAGCGCCAGTAGCGGGAGCTGGCCGGCCACGGCCCGGGCCCGGGGGAACAGGTACAGGGCGCGGTCGTGGGCGAGCAGCGTGCCGAGCAGGTGCCCGAGGATGATGACGGTGATCTGGAGGGTGGCCACCCCGGACGGGGTGACCAGACCGGTGTGCGGTTCCCAGTCGGCGGTGCCCAGCCAGTTCGCGCCGGTGTCCAGGGGGTCGGAGAGCAGCGCGACGGTGCGCTGGCCTTCCAGGATCAGCAGCGAGTAGTAGTGGGCCACGAGGTAGCCCACCGCGATCGGCACGATCGAGTGGGCGAGTTCGCCGGGCAGCCCGGGGGCGTCGGCGGGCCCGGCGCGGCCGATCCGGGTCGCCGCCCCGGTGGCGGCGAGGTACGCCGCGGCGACGGCGGCGATGACCAGGAGCAGCCCGGCGCTGCCGGTGACCGCCGGGGGCAGGCCGTTCTCCTGGGTGAAGCGCAGCCAGGCCGGCGCGTTGGAGAGGCTGTCGAACATGGTCGAGCCGAGCAGCACGATCACGACGGCGACCAGCCCGGGGCGGGGCCGCAGCCCGGCGATCCCGTCGAGCGGGTTGCGCCACACCAGCACGCCGTCCGCCGCCCGGCCGACCGGCGCGAGGTGGCCGACGAGCCCGCTGTACACCTCGAACGGGTCGGCCCGGTCGAACCAGCCCGCGCCGAACAGCGCCGCCCCGGCCAGCATGACCACGGCGTACCCGCCGAGCCAGGCGGTGATGACCGGCAGCGTGGCCCGGTCAGGTGCGACCAGCTCCAGCCAGACGAACCCGAACAGGGCGACGGCCGCTGGCCAGAGCCCCAGGCCGACCGGCAGCTCGCGGAGGCCACGCTCCGGGTCCCGGCGTGCCGCCAGCGCGGCGAGCAGATGAACGGTGCGCAGCGGGTTGACGGCCCGCCAGACGGGGCCGAGCAGCAGCGACACGGGCACCAGCCCGACCCAGAGCAGCACGTAGAGCGCCCCCGTCGTCGGGTTGTCCGGGGTGTCCGGCCCGGCCAGCAGGCCCACGCAGAACCAGCCGGCGGCGAGCAGACCCAGCCCGCGCAGTGCCCACCGGAACGCGGGCGCGTCGACGAGCCGGGCCAGCGGCTCCGGCACCGGCCGTCCGCCGGTCGCGTCCCGGTCGAGCCGCGGCTCGCGCCACAGCAGGCCCAGCGCGAGGAACGTGACGACCAGGGCCAGGGCCGCGGCGACGACGAGCTGCGGCAGCGTGATCGGCAGGTCCTGGCGGCCACCGACGCCGTGCGCCAGCACCACCGGGGCGCCGGTCATGGTGCTCAGCGGACGACGAGCTGGAACAGCACCAGCTCGGTCTCGTGCGTCTCCACCTCGAACAGCCCGGTCTTCTCGGCGCGGAACTCCACCGAACCGGGCGTGCCGGCCGGCAGCCGGGCGCCCAGGTCGTAGCCGTGCACGTGCAGCTCGTCGGAGACGTCCGAGGTGACCGTGATCCGGACCAGCTCGCCCTTACCCACGGTGACCCGCCCGGTGGGCGGGTCGACCCGCCGCTTCGCGATCGTCACGGTGATCTGCCGGTCCACCGCCGGTGTGCTGGCGCTGGCGCTGGGTGTCGGACTGCCCGACGAGGTCGGCGCCGTCGTGGCGCTGGGCGGCACGGCGGCCGTCGCCGGCGTCGAGGGGGTGGCCACGGACGGGTCGTCGTCCCGCCCGCAACCGGTGGCGAGCAGGGCGGTGACGAGGACGACGGTGAGGACGACGGGAACGCGGGAACCGGGGGCACGGACGAACACGGGCGGACTCCGAACGACGCGGGGGACGGGTGTCGAACTGATCGTCGGGGAGGAGAACTCTACGTCTTGTTCGGCGGCGGGGAAATGACCATGATGAACGGATGCGATCGAGGCTGGTCACTGCCCGTCACCTCTGGAGCCGAGCGGCGGCGGCGCTGGCCGCGACCCTGGCGGTGTCGCTGCTGCTGCCCGCCGCTCCGGCGTCCGCGCACGGCCAGTTGGCGACGTCCACCCCGTTGACCGGCACCGTGGTCCGCGAGCCGCTGACACAGCTGGGGTTGTACTTCACCGAGAAGCCGGCCTCCAACGCCCACTTCACCGTCACCGGGCCGAACGGGTCCCGGGTGGACAGCGGCTGGTCCTACGGCGAGCCGAAGCGGCTGGACAAGCCGGTTCAGGAGTACTTCATGGTCAACGGCGTCTTCGAGCCGCGGTTGTACCACACCGGTTTCCCCGCCATGGTGTCCGTCGCGCACTGGCCGGCGAAGGGGCGGTACACGGCGAGTTATCTCTCCGTCGCCTCCGACGGCGAGGCGGTGCGTGGCACCGTCACCTTCAACTACCAGGGGGCCAGTACGGCGGCGCCGGCCGGATGGACGCCACCCACGGACGGGCCGGCGCCGGCCCTGCTCGCCCTGGTCGAGGGCAACCCGTCGGCGAGCCCCGGCGTGGCCGGCGCGAGCGCCGACGCGGGCGCGACCGCCGCCCCGGCGAGCGCGCCGAGCGGCGCCACGGAGGAGACGCGAGGCGGCGGGTGGCCACCCTGGCTGGTACCGGCCTTGATCGTCGTGGTGGTCGCCGCCGTCGTGCTGGTGGCGGCCCGCCGCCGGCCCGCCGCGCGTGGCACGTCCACCTCGACCCGCCGGACCACCGGTCCGGCCCGCAGATCCGGTACCGCGGCCCGCAAACCCGGCAACCGGGGCGGTGGTCCAGCCCGGCGCGGACGGCGGTAGGCCGGGCACCTTCGCACCGGGCATTCCGCTACACGCTGACCAACCTGCGGCCCACCGGCTTCCAGCCGAAGGTCACCGGAATGGACTGGCTGGCCGACGGCCGATTCGTCATCTCCACCTGGGGCGGCAGCGACCAGTCCGGCACCTCCCAGGACGGCGAGGTCTGGATCATGGGCAACACCGGCGGCGCGACCGGGCCGGGCACCGTGACCACCAAGAAGATCGCCGGCGGCCTCAAGGAACCGATGGGACTCAAGATCGTCGACGGGGTGGTCTACGTCTCGGAGAAGCAACGGCTGACCCGGCTGGTGGACACCACCGGCGACGAGGTGGCCGACCAGCTCCAGACGGTCGCCACCTGGCCGTACGGCGGGAACTTCCACGAGTTCGCGTTCGGCCTGCTCTACCAGGACGGATTCTTCTACCTGAACCTGTCGGTGTCGATCAACTCCGGCGGCGCCACCACCAACCCGCAGCCGGCCGCCAACCGCGGCACCACCCTCAAGGTCAACAAGGACACCGGCGCGGTCAGCCACGTCGCCGGCGGGCTGCGGACCCCGCACGGCATCGGCTGGGGCCCGGAGGGCGGCATCTTCGTCACCGACAACCAGGGCGGCTGGCTGCCCTCGTCCAAGCTGGTGCACATCAAGCAGGGCCGGTTCTTCAACCACTACCTGAACCCGGCCGGCCCGTTCGACGCCAACCCGGTCACCCCGCCGGTGCTCTGGATGCCGCAGAACGAGATCTCCAACTCGCCCAGCACGCCGCTGTACCTCACCAGCGGCCGGTACGCCGGTCAGTTCGTCATCGGCGACGTGACCTACGGCGGCCTGCAGAGGGCCAGTGTGGAGAAGGTCAACGGCGAGTACCAGGGCGCCCTGTTCCGGCTCACCCAGGGCCTGGAGGCGGGCGTCTCCGAGGTCAACGTCGGCCCGGACGGCGCGATCTACGTGGGTGGGCTCGGCGCGGGCGGCAACTGGGGCCAGACCGGCAAGCTGTCGTACGGCCTGCAGAAGCTGACCCCGACCAGCACCACCACCTTCGAGATGCTGGCCATGCGGGCCACCACCGCCGGGTTCGAGGTGGAGTACACCCAGCCGGTCTCCGCGGAGACCGCCGCCAACCTGGCCGCGCACTACAAGATCAAGCAGTGGCGGTACCAGCCGACGGCCAGCTACGGCGGCCCGAAGATCGACGAGGAGACGCTGACCGTCACCTCGGCGACCCTGTCGACGGACGGGAAGAAGGTCACCCTCGCGGTCAACGGGCGCAAGGCCGGCCACGTCGTCCACCTGCGCTCGCCACGCCCGTTCACCTCGACCAGCGGGCAGTCGCTGTGGAGCACCGAGGCGTGGTACACGCTCAACGCCATCCCGGGCGTCACCCCGCCGCCGACCGGCGGGATCAACCTGGCGCTCAACAAGCCGGCCACCGCGGACAGCTCCTGCTCGGCGACCGAGGGCCCGGCCAAGGCCGTCAACGGCAGCGTCGCCGGCGGCAACGGCGACAAGTGGTGCTCGAAGGGCACGGCGAAGTACCTCCAGGTGGACCTCGGTGCCAGCTACGCGGTGAACCGGGTGGTGGTCAAGCATGCCGGCGCCGGCGGCGAGAACACCGCCTGGAACACCCGGGACTTCACGGTCGCCTCCAGTGCCGACGGCACCGCCTGGACGACCCGGGCCACGGTCACCGGCAACACGGCGAGCACCACCACGCACGACGTCACCGCGCCCGGAACACGCTACGTGCGGTTGGCCATCACCGCGCCGACCAGCACCGGCGATCCGGCCGCGCGGATCTACGAGCTGGAGGTGTACGCGGGCACCGCTGGCGGGTCGGGCCGCATCACCGGCGTCGGCGGCAAGTGCCTGGACGTGGACAACGCGGGCACCGCCGACGGCACCAAGGTGCAGCTCTGGACCTGCAACGGCACCGGCGCCCAGTCGTGGAGCCGCGTCGGGGACACCTACCGGGCCCTGGGCAAGTGCCTGGACGTGGACAACGCCGGCACCGCCGACGGCACCAAGGTGCAGCTCTGGACCTGCAACGGCACCGGTTCCCAGGTGTGGCAGCCGGAGCCGGACGGGTCGATCCGCAACCCGCAGTCGGGCAAGGTGCTGGAGGCCGCCGGCGCCGGCACCGCCGACGGCACCCAGATCCAGATCGGCACGTACGCGGGCGGCGCCCACCAGAGGTGGGTGGTCAGCTGACGCTGGACGTGGGGCGGGGTCTGACCGGCAACCCGGTCAGGCGCCGCCCCAGGCCCCTCGTACGGCCGCGGCGTCGGTCAGGGGCCCTGCGGCAGCGGCTGGGCCAGCTCCTTCAGATCCGCCGGGAGCTGGGACAGCGCGTCCTCGAACTCCCGGTGGCCGACCACCCGGTGCATGGTCTGGAGCACGGCCCGGGAGCCCCGCTCCGCGGTGGGTCGGTCGGTCCCCGCGCGCTCGGCGACACGCCGCAGGAACTCGTCGTAGCCGAACACCTCGGGCGCCTCGGCGACCTTCACCAGCAGCGGGCTCAACTCTGTGGCCAGGTGGGGTGCCAGCGTGGCCGCCTCGCCGCCGCTGAGCCGCTCGGTGAGGGTACGCAGAACCGCCTCGGTCAGCGGTCGCGCCTGCTCGGGCGGGACACCCGCCCGTGCCGCAACCTTGTCGACGAACGCCAGCTCAGCCATGCCCCCGCCCTTCGTTCCGGAGATGCATGGCTACCCGGGCCGACCGACGGCAAACCCGGGACCGGTCCCGGTGCGATCCGACGGCAGGGGTGTCCGTTTTGCGGACGGGAGCGCTGTGCGAGCATGAGTGTCCTCTGTGTCTTCCCCCACCCCTCAGCGGAAGGACGCCCGTGGCAGAAACCGCCCCTGACCCGGCCACCGACGGCACCAAGATCGACACGAGCGTCCCGCACTCCGCCCGGATCTGGAACTACTGGCTCGGTGGCAAGGACAACTTCGAGGTCGACCGGCTGGCCGGCGAGCAGGTCCGCGAACTCTTTCCCGCGATGATCGAGACGGCACGCGAATCCCGCGCGTTCCTGTCCCGCGCGGTGCGCTTCCTCGCCGGCGAGGCCGGGATCCGGCAGTTCCTCGACGTCGGCACCGGGCTGCCCACCGCCGACAACACCCACCAGGTTGCCCAGCGGGTCAACCCGCAGAGCCGGGTCGTCTACGTCGACAACGACCCGATGGTGCTGGCACACGCGCGAGCGCTGCTGGTCGGCAGCCCGGACGGGCTGACCCGGTACATCCACGCCGACCTGCGTGACCCGCAGGCGGTGCTCCGGCAGGCCGACGAGCACCTCGACCTCAGCCAGCCCGTCGCGGTCCTGCTGTTCGGGGTGCTGGGCCACGTCGGCGACGACGACGAGGCGGTCGCCATCATCCGCGCCCTGCTCGACGCGGTCCCGTCCGGCAGCTATCTGGCGCTGTCCGACGGCACCGACACCAGCGCGGCGGTCGTCGAGTCGCACCGGCAGTACAACGAGAGTGGCGCGCTGCCGTACCACCTGCGCAGCCCGGAGCGGATCGCCCGGTTCTTCGACGGCCTGGAACTGGTCGAGCCCGGCCTGGTGCGGTTCACCCACTGGCGGCCCGAGCAGGATGGCCCGCCGGCGGACCTGGACGGCTACTGCGCCGTCGGCCGCAAGCCCTGACCCGCGCCGACCCTGAGCGGTGTCCGGCGGGCGGGCTGCCGCCGGACACCCGCGACGATGGGTCGACGACGGGTTCTGTCGGTTGGTCCGCGAAGCACCGGCACCGTCTCGTACCGTGAGGTCGGACGGGGAATCCGGCTGCCCGAGGGCGGCCCGCGCCGCAGGAGGAGCCGATGGGAGTCGACCTGCCCGAGGTGATCGACCGGTACTTCCGGGCCGTCGGCGACGGTGACCTGGAGGCCTTCGTCGCCTGCTTCGCGGACACCGCGAGCGTGGCCGACGAGGACCGGGTGCACGAGGGACGGGCCGCGATCCGCGCCTGGCGGCAGCGGACGATGGCGACCTACTCGTACACCGCGGAGCCGGTGACCGTCACGCCGCAGGCGGGCGACTCGTACCTGGTCCTCGCCCGGGTGTCGGGCAGCTTTCCCGGCAGCCCGGTCGAGCTACGGTACCGGTTCACGCTGCGCGACGACCTGATCGGTGCCCTGAACATCCGCCCGTAGCGACCGTCTGATTGAGCCGGCAGGAGGAGACGACGTGCCGCGTGTCTGGCTCATCACCGGCAGTTCCCGGGGTCTCGGCCGGTCGCTCGCCGAGGCGGTGCTGGCCGACGGCGACCGGCTGGTCGCCACCGCCCGCGATCCGGCGCAGCTCGGCGACCTGGCCGACCGGCACGGCGACCAGATCCGGACGGTGGCCCTCGACATCACCGACCCCGCCGCCGCCCGCACCGCCGTGCACAGCGCTGTGGACGCGTTCGGGAGCCTGGACATCCTCGTCAACAACGCCGGGTACGCCGACGTCGCCGCGATCGAGGACATGCCGGAGGACGACTTCCGGGCCCAGATCGAGGCCAACTTCTACGGGGTGGTCAACCTGACCCGCGCCGCCCTGCCGGTGATGCGCGAGCAGGGGCGCGGGCACATCGTCCAGGTCTCCAGCGTCGGCGGGCGGGTCGGCGGGCCCGGGCTGGGCGCGTACCAGCCCGCCAAGTGGGCGGTCGGCGGCTTCTCGGAGGTGCTTGCCAAGGAGGTCGCGCCGTTCGGGATCCGCGTCACCACCGTCGAGCCGGGCGGGCTGCGGACCGAATGGGCCGGCTCCTCGATGCGCACGCTGCCGATCAGCGAACCGTACCGGCCGGTCATCGAGCCGGTCGTCGAGCGGCTGCGCCAGGCCAGCGGCAGCCAGCCGGGCGATCCCGTCCGGGCCGCCCAGGCGATCATCCGCATCACCCGGGTCGACGACCCGCCCGCGCGGTTGCTGCTCGGCGCCGACGCCGTGGCGGTCGCCTCGGCGGCCGCCGAGTCCCTCGCCGCGTCCGACGCGCGGTGGCGCGAGCTGAGCGAGTCGATCGTCTTCGACCCGGCTCCGTGACCCTGCCCGACCCGGCGACGGCGACGCGGTGGGCACGATCGCCGCCGACTCTGCCGATGCCTGGCTCTGGCCGGGTCACCGGGGCGGGGCGACGGCTCAGGTGACCGTGACGGTGACGCTGTGCCAGCCGGTGGCCCCGTCCGGAAAGGGCGTGGCGCGGGCCTCGGTCTGCATCGCCCCGATGCCGTCGACGGCGCGGACCCGGACGGTGTGGCTGCCCGGTCGGGCGTCCCACCGGTAGGTCCACTGCCGCCACAGGTCCGCCGACGGGCCCGCGCCGAGCCGGGCCGGCTGCCAGCGGCCGTCGTCGACCTGGACCTCGACCGCGCTGATGCCGCGCCGCTGCGCCCAGGCGACACCGGCGATCATCAGCGGGCCGGCCGGGCGACGCGCGAACGGCTTCGGGGTGTCGATGCGCGAGGCCGTCTTCACCGGCGCGTCGGCGGCCCACCCGCGCCGCACCCAATACGGGTCGACCTCGTCGAACGTGGTCACCCGCAGCTCGGTGAGCCACTTGCAGGCGCCGACGTAGCCGTACAGGCCGGGCACGAGCATCCGGACCGGGAAGCCGTGCTCCACCGGCAGGGGCTCACTGTTCATGGCGACGACCAGCATGGCGTCGCGGCCGTCGAGGATCGCGGTCAGCGGGGTGCCGATCGTCATGCCGTCGACCGAGCGGCTGAGCAGCTGGTCCTGCCCAGGCCGCAGGCCGGCCTCGCGCAGCAGCGGGGCGAGCGGCACTCCCGTCCACCGGGCGGTGCCCACGTACGGGCCGCCGACCTCGTTGGACACGCAGTTGAGGGTGATGTCGCGCTCGACCAGGTCGCGGGCGAGCAGGTCGGCGAAGCTCCAGGTGCGGGGCCGCTCGACCGCGCCGGCGAGCCGCAGCCGCCAGGTGTCGACGTCGATCTGCGGGACGGTGAGCGCGGTGTCCACCCGGTAGAAGTCGCGGTTGGCGGTAACGAACGCCGGACCGCCCTCAACCGCGACATCGGGTGGCAGTGGCGGGGCCGGGGTGGCCGGGGGCGGGATGCGTACCGCCGACCGGGACCGTGTGCCGGCGGCCCGGCGCCCGCCGACGGCCTGCCCGCCGGTGGTCGCCGCCACGGCGGTGAGGGTGGCGGCGGCGGCGGTGGTGAGGAACTGCCGGCGGTTGAGTAAGTGGGGCCGTCCGGAGGCGACGGCTGGCCCGGGTCGGGCGTCGCGCAGCAGCGCGAGCAGGGCACCCGCGCCGGCGGCGACGCCGACGAGGGCGGGGACGGCGTCCGCCACGGTCGCGGCGGGGCGGGCGAGTACGGCGGCGACGAGGACAGCGCCCAGCCCGACGAGGCCGGTCAGACCGGCTCCGGTCCGGCGGATCGCGGCGATGCCGAGCACGACCGCGACCAGCACCAGGACGGCGAGCACACCACCGAGTAGGACGATCTTGTCGGCGGTGCCGAAGGTGCGGATGGCGAACGCCTTGACCGGCTGGGGTGCCAGGTCGATGGCGGTGGCGCCGACGGCGAGGACCGGATCTCCCACCGGGTCGGTGAGCGCGGCGGCGAGGTGGGCGACGCCCAGCGTGACGGCGGCGGTGAGCAGGCCGACGAGGGCGCCGGTGCGGTTGGGGCGCGGGACGGGGGGCCGCCCCGGCCGGGGGTCCACCGGCCGAGGCGTGGTCGTGGTCGGCACGGTTCAGCTCTTCGGCATCAGCACGGTGTCCACGATGTAGACGGTGGCGTTGGCGGTGGAGACGTTGCCGCAGACCACCATCGAGGCGCCGTCGACCGTGAACGAGTTACCGCTGCCGGTCACCGTGATCTCGTCGCCCTGGAGGGTCTTGTGCGTGCCGGCCAGGGTGTCCGGGGAGAGGTGGGTCGGCACCACGTGGTGGGTGAGGACCTTCTTCAGCATGGCGTCGTCGGCGAGGACCTTGCCGAGGTCCGCCTTGGGGATCTTGGCGAACGCGTCGTTGGTCGGCGCGAACACCGTCACCCCCTGCGCACCGTTGAGCGAGTCCACCAGATTCGCCTTCTGCACGGCGGAGACCAGGGTGGACAGCAGCGGGTTACCGGAGGCGGCGGCGGCCACCGGCACCTTCGCCATGGCCTGGCAGCTGCCCGCGTCGGCGGGATCGGTCGGCACCACGGCGCAGCCCGGCCCGAACTGCGCGGTCATCATCGACGAAGTAGCCGACGGCATCGGTGCGTCGGCCGAGGCGCTGGCAGCGGTCCCGCCGCTGGCGGTGCTGTCGGTGTCGCTGTCGCCGCAGCCGGCGGCGAGGGTCAGGATGGCGATCGCGCCGATGGTGACGAACAGACGCCGGTTCATTCGAACTCCTCAGGTAGGTGACCGCGGTGGTGCTCGTACCGGTGATTCGGTGCGGTCGAGCCGGCGGATGGGTCGGATCGTCGACAAGCTGACGGCACGCCCCCGATCGCCGCCGAACGGAGGACACGGCCGGCAGGCTGGTGGGTGACATGATGTGCCGACAACGGCTGTCACGACGAGGAAGGTGCTGCTGCCCGATGGCGCACTTCGAGGCCCGGACGTCCACGGCGCCCGGCCAGATCGTCGTCACGCTGTCCGGCGAGTGCGACCTGGCCACCCGGGAGGAGCTGACCACCGTGCTGTCCGCGGCGGTCCGCGGCGCGCCCGTGGTCGTGGTCGACGTGGGCGGGTTGCGCTTCCTCGACCCCAGCGGCCTGCACGGTCTGGTGACCGCCCACCAGACCGCCCGCGCCGCCGGTCGGCGGTTGTACGCCGTCAACGCCAGCGGGCCGGTCGCCGCCGTGCTGGACATCACCGGCGTCGGCACCCTGCTGCAACCGCCCGCCGACGACCCGCGGCTGGCGGGCTGATGGCGGCCGGCCGGAGGGAGACCCGGATCGTGGCCGAGCAGTCGGTGTCCACCCGCGCCCCGGACACGATGGCGTACCAGGTGGCGACCGACCTGCGAGCGCTGCGCGCGTTCGTCTGCACCGCGGCCCTGGCCCGGGGCCTGCCCCCGCACCGGGTGGAGCTGCTGATGTTGGCCGTCAGTGAGCTCGCCACCAACACGTTGCAGCACACCACCGGCGGCGGCCGGGTCCGGGTGTGGGCCGAGGCGGACCAGTTGTTCTGCGACGTCATCGACCAGGGGCCGCCGGTGCGCGCGTTCGGCCGGGACATGCCGCCGGCCGACGCGGTACGGGGGCGGGGGCGGGCGATCGTCGAGCAGGTCTGCGACGAGGTCGCCGTGCTGACCGAGCCGGAGGGAACGGTGGTGCGGCTCCGGCTGGGCCTGTGAGCCGGGCGGCTCAGGGCAGCACGCGTACGGCCAGCGCGCAGGTGTCGTCGTCCGGGCTGGGCTGGTGCAGCAGGTCGCGCAGACGGCCGAGGGTCTGCTCCCCCGGCTCGGCGGAGAGCGCCGAGAGCACCGACCGCACCTGTTCCAGCCGGTCCTCCTCGGGCGCGCGCCGCTCCACCAGCCCGTCGGTGTAGAACAGCACCAGGTCGCCCGGACGCAGTCGCGGGGTGAGCACCGGGTACACCGAGTCGTCGGCGGCGCCGAGCAGCAGGCCCGGCGGCCGGTCCAGCGGGCCGGTCCCGCCGTCGCGGGACAGCAGTGGCGCCAGGTGCCCGGCGCGTCCCCAGCAGAGCAACCGAGTCACCGGGTCGTAGACCGCGACCACCGCGGTCCCGGTGATCGCGAGCTGACCGCAGAGTCGGTTGAGGTGCCCGAGCAGCACCGCCGAGTCCCGGATGCCGATCGACAGCCAGGCCACCAGCGCGAAGCGCAGATGGGCCATCCCGCTGGCGGCGCTGAGGCCGTGGCCCGCCACGTCACCGACCGCGAGCACGACCGACCCGTCCGGCAGGGTCTACGCGTGGTACCAGTCACCGCCCACCCGCACCGCGCTCTCCGCCGGCAGGTAGTTGACCATCGCCTCCAGGCCGGCCAGCGGAAACGGCTCGCGGGGCACCGGCTGGATCAGGTTCTGCAACTGACCGGCCAGCCGGTGCTCGGCCAGCGCCGTCATCTCCCGGGTGCGCAACTGGTCGCTGAGCTGCTCGATGGCGGTCCGCGAGTCCACCCTGGCCGTCACGTCCTGCACCACGGCGTGGATCTTCAACGGTGTGCCGTCCGCGTCCCGCGAAACGTCGGACAGAATCCGTAGGTACTTCACCAAGCCCGCCGCCCGGAACCGGACCGTCACGTCCGAGGAGGCTCCACTGTCCAGCGTCTGCCAGGCCGCCTCGCGCAGCATGTGGTCGTCCGGCAGCAGGGCGGCCGACTGCTCGGCTCGCGACAGCGGGCCCAGCGCCGGGTCACGCTCGAAGATCCGGTACATCCCGGGTGACCACTGGCTGACCCCGCTCGCCAGGTCGTACTCCGCCCAGCCGAGGCTGCCCAGCAACTCGGTGCGCTCCAGTCGACGCAGGTCCTCGTCGAGCCGTTGCCAGGTCACCAGCAGGCCGCCCAACACCCGGTGCACGTGCACGTCGAACAGCGAGTCGGCGACGACGCCGCTGCGCTTCTCCACGTACCGGAAGTCGGCCAGCCGGCCGGGCGCCCCGGTGGCCAGCACGTCGAGGTACAGCCGCCAGAGCGGACCGTCGACCATGCTGGGGTACAGCTCGGTGAGCCGCGCGCCCACCCGGTCGGTCCCCCGGCCGTAGATGTCGTGGCCGTCGCCGCTGGTGGCCGCGATCCGGAAGTCCGCGACCGCCCGACCGTCGTCCGGCACCGGCAGCAGCCACGTGCAGCCGGCCGGAACGACCGCCAGGATCTCCCGCACGACCTCCTCGACCGGCCGCGCCGCCCCGGCGGCGTGCGTGGCACGCCCGCCCTGGTCCGCCATGCCAGCAGCCTAGCCACCGGCCGCCCCGCGGCCCACAGCCACCGCGTTCATGCGACGCGCGTCCGCCGCCGGACGCGACCCGCCGCCGGCCGATCCGCACCCGTTCGGACCGCGCCGGCTGCCACAATGCGGACAGCCCCGGTGGACGGTGGCGCCGGGTGAACCCCGATCAGGAGGACGGCACCATGCCGGACAGCGAACGCGAGGCGGAACTGCTCGATGCCGAGCGCACCCTGCAGGCGGCGCAGCGGGCCGGCGACGTGGCGGCCCTCGACCAGTTGCTCGTCGACGAGCTGATCGCCATCGGCCCGGAGGGCGGCAGGCACACCAAACGGGACGACCTGACCGCGCACCGGGACCGGACCTCGGTCATCGAGGAACTCGTCGAGGAGGAGCTGGAGCTGCTCGTCGCCGGGACGACCGGCGTGACGTTCTTCCTCGGCCGGGTGGCTGGAGTGTTCGACGGCACGCCGTTCGCGGCTCGCCTGCGGTACACCCGTACCTGGATCCATGACGACGCGCACGGTTGGCGGGTGCTCGCCGCGCACATCAGCCCGGTCTGACCCGCAGGCCGGGTGACCGCTGGCGCGACCAGCTCAGGTGGTGGACTCCAGCTCGTCGAACGCCAGGGTCCACCAGGACTCCGGCTCGGCGAACGCCGTCGGGTCGACCTCCCGCAGGCCGGCGCGAATCCGTGCGGCGCGGGCCGCCCGCTCCCGCCCGCCCGGGTCGGTGGCGATGAGCTGGCCCAGCCGGTACAGGAACTCCACGAACGCGGCGAAGCTGCTGTTGACCGTCTCCAGGTTCGGCGTCTGGAGATCCAGCAGCAGCACCTCGCCGGTCGCCGCGTCCAGGCAGAACAGCAGCATCGGGTCCTCGGGCGAACTGCCCAGCACGATGTACGCGCGCGGCGCCTCGTCGCCCACCTCGATGCGCAGGGTGGAGAAGAGCTCCACGTCGGGCGCCGACACGTCGACCGTGAACAGGATGGGCACCTCGACCGGCAGGGCGCCGTACGGCGGGAACACCTCCGGCCCCAACGGGCCGAGGATCGCCTCGAAGCGCTGGTCCGGGAAGTAGATGACGCCCCGCTCGCCCCACAGCGCGACCAACTCCTCGCGGGTGACGGTCACCGCCCGTCCCTCGCGTCGGCGTCGTCGTCCGGCTCGTCGTCGTCCTCGTCGTCGAGCAGGCCCTGCTGGTCGAGGAAGGCGTGCCACTGGTCGTCGGCGGGGGTCAGGTCGGCGTAGCCCGGGCCGAGCAGGTAGTAGTGCACGAAGGAATCCAGGTCGGGGGCGAGCTCCTCGAAGGCGTCCGCCATGAACCACTCGGTGCCGGTCGGCGGGAAGTACCAGATGGCGCCGGTGCCCCGGTCCATGAAGATCGGCTCGTCGCTGCGGGTGCCGATCACCAGCCAGCCCGCCCGGTCCTCCGGGATGGCGGAGAAGTCCGGCGCGTAGTCCAGGTGGTACTGGATGCCGGTGAGGGTGGACGTGGACGCCAGCTCGATCCGGCCGGCGCGCAGCCCGTCGGCCACCAGCAGGAGATCCCGCAGGTCGGCCGGGAGGTCCGCCGGCACGGCGTCGGTGGCCGCGCCGTCGCCGAACTGGGCATACCCCAGGCTCGCCGGCTGGTCCTCGGCCAGGTCGGCCCGCAGCTCCTCGATGAGCTGGTGCAGCTCGGGGGTCAATCCACCACCTCTATTCGGATCGGGGTCCCGTCCGGCAAGGTCTGGATCTGCCCCCAGATCTGCGAACCGATGTCCGTGTTGGTTCTACCATGCAGCAACTTGAGGTTGTCGACGGTGTCCGGGCCGCCGAGCTGGAGTTCCCATACGTGGTCCGGGTGGTAGCTGCTGAGGCGTTGGCTGAGCCGGTTGGCCAGATCCTTGTCGTGCGGCCAGTACTTGTCCCAGATCTTCTGGCGGATCCGCTCCTTGTAGCCGTCGGTGAGGCTCTTGTCCCGCTCGACGGGGTTGGTGGCCTTGTAGAGCTTGCCCTCGTCGCTGAGCTTCTTCAGCGCCGCCATCTTGCGCCGGAACTGCGAGGTCGCGTGGAAGTCCTTGCGCTGGACCCGGATCACCTTCGTCGGCAGGCTGTGATCCGGCCCGGTGACCCGGACGATGGGCTTCTCCAGCTTCTCGACCGCCTTGCGGACGATCTTGCCGGCCGCCGGCTTCGCGGCGACGCCGCGCGCCTTCCTCGGCTTGCTAGGCATCGAGCAGCTGCCCGATGACCTGGTCGATCAGCAGACCCACGATCTCCCGGGTGATCATCTGGAAGATCGGGATCTCGGCCAGCGAGGCGCCGAAAGTGGCCACCGCGGTCACGATCGCCTGCGCCACCTGAAACGCGAGGATGGCCAGCTGCACGATCAGCTGGATCTTCAACGCCAGGACGATCACCGCACAGACGATCAGGCCGGCGCCGAGGATGACGGCCGCCTGGGCGCCGTCCCGGAGCACCAGCGGACCGTGCTGCTCACCGGTCCACCAGCCCTGGAACGCCTGCACCGCCGGGCCGACGTTCTGCGACCACACCTGGGCCGCGCCGGCGTCCGCCTCGCCGGCCGTGGCGCCGATCCGACCGGCGAACTCGATCCAGGCCTGGCCCATCTCGAAGAGCTTCTCCTCGTCGCCCTCCGGCCAGGTGTAGCCGATCCAGCCGAGCGCGGTGACCAGCTCACCAGGCAGCTGCAGACCCATCGCGCTACCCCAGCCCGCCGGCCAGCGAGCGCATCGTGCCCGCGCCGTCCTCGTCGACCCGGTCGTACGCGTCGGCCATGGAGCTCAGGTCGCCACCGGCCGAACCGATCTCCTCCACCGCGAGCCCGAGGCAGTCGAAGACGTACGCGGCGACCTCGGTGTAGGCCACCCCGATCAGCGAGCCAATGTCGTCGGCGCCCCAGGGCTGGCCGTGACCGGCCATCTGCGCCTCGAAGCCGTCCAACTCGTCGAGGAAGCGGCCCGCGAGGTCGGAGACCGTCGTGCCGGCGTCGCGCAGCGTCTGCGGCTCCACCTCGAACCCGTTGCCGCTCATCGCGGGCCACCTCGGGCCAGCCGGTCCTGCGCCTCGGTCAGTGCCGCCAGGAACGACCCGAGCCGCGGCACCGCGGTGTCCCGGACCTCCGCCAACTGCTCCCGCAGCTGCGACAGGTCACCGGCCTGCGGCGGGGTCGTGGCGCCCCGCATGGCGTCGATCGCCGCGTTGACGGCCGTGGTGATGTGCTCGGTCAGCTCCTCCGAACCGAGCCGCATCAGCCGGGGCTCCACCCAGAGCGACCGCAACCGCCCGTCCGGGCCCAGCTCGGCGCGGACCTGACCGTCCGCGGCCTCGCCGGCCGGCGGCTCGGCCGGCTCCCCGTCGGCGCCGGCGGCCGGTGCGCTGACCGCCCCCAACGCCTGCATCGTCGCGTCCAACATGCGGGTGAAATCGCCACTGACCGGATCCGCCGCCATCTGCCCTCCCCAAGGCCGAACGGGCCGAGCCTAACGGACGGGTACCACGACTTCACCACGCCCAGCCGGCGTTCGAACACCGTCCCGCGTGGACGGCAGTCGGGCCGCGACCACGAGGTCGTTGAGCTCAACCGACCCGGCGGGCTGTTCGGGCAGCCTACTGTCGTGCTGTGCCTGGTCGAGCCGGGCGGCCAACTCGGCCAGGTCGCGGTCGAGGGTCGCGCCCGGGACGAGGTCGTCCAGTACGCCGTGCTCGGCGGCCCGCTTCGCGGCGATCAGGTCGGGCAGGTAGGCCGGCGCGGGTTCGGTGTCGAGCAGGGCCGGCAGGTTCGCCTGCATCCGGCCGGTACGCAGCAGGTGAACGCCGGTGAGCAGCGACCGGAAGGTGTACAGCAGCGGCTTGAGTTCACCGGTGGCATCGAACAGCCGCCGCTGGCCCGCGGCGAAGCCACGGTAGTGATGACCGTGGTGCCGGGTCACCGTGAGCGGCGCCAGCTCGATCAGCGCCGCGTGCACCGCCGTGGTGTGCACCACCAGGGGTGACAGCAACTGTTCGAGCACGTAGCCGTTCCGACGCAGCATCAGCCGTACGAACTTGCGCAGGTCGTGCGTGACCAGGTCCAGCTCCACCCCGTCGCGGTCGGTCATGACCGTGCGGGTCTCCGCCGGCTCCGCCAGCCCGATCACCTGCTCGACGGGCAGCAGGTGCGCGCCGCGCAGGTCGACGTCGGAGTCGGTGGACGGGAACCCGTACAGGTGGGCGCCGGAGACGGTGGCGAAGACCAGCGGGTGCGGCTGCTCGGCGACGATGCCCGCCAGGTCGACGCCGGCCGGCAGGCCAGCGCCCTCCCACGCGGTCACGACGGGCACCGCACGGAGCGGTCGCGGACCGAGATCAGCCACTGCTCGACCCGCGCCTCGTCGGGCCGGTCGGGCAGCGGACTGGTGGCCAGGTCCGCCGTCAACCGGGCGACCAGCCGGTCCCGCCAGGCGACGATGTCCTCCCAGGGCACCTCACCGGCCTTCACCGCCAGCAGTCGGTCCCGGTCGGCGCCGACGTCCAGCACCAACCGCCCGGTGCGGACCAGGTGACCGCCGGCGGCCAGCAGCCGGATCAGATGCATCACGTGCCGCCAGGTCGGGGTGCCGGAGCGGGCGATGCCGCGCTCGGCCTTGCCGAACTGTGCGGTGGCGTAGCGCAGGTAGGTGTCCGCCACCCGCCGGGACAGGAACGCCGGCGCGAGCGCCCGCAGTTCCTCGCCCACCGGGGTGCACGTCTCGACCAGCGGGGAGTGCAGCACCTCCAGGACGGTGGGGTTCGCCGCCAGCCCGAGCACGCAGACCCGCTCCACCTCCCAGCGCATCTGCTCCGGCAGCGGGCCGTCGTGGTGCCACGCTGGCTTGCGTAGACCCCAGAACGCCGAGGCGGGCAGGGCGTACACCCCGCGTCGGTCGGTGTCCGAGGCGGCGCCGGACAGGCCGAACGCGCGGGAGCCGACGACCACCTGCAGGATCGTCCGGTCGTCGACCAGTTGATCCGTCAGCGCGTGCTCCATCGCCGCCTCCCCCGAGCGTCGGGTCGGCGGCTCCGGCCGGTCGACATCCGGTGCACACCATGCCTGTTTCGCGGCGCGCCGTCGAGCCCGTTTCGTCAACTCACGGTGGCGTCGACCGGGCCGACGCGCAGCACGCCGTCGTTGAGCGGGGTGCAGCGGATGCCTCCGGTGGTGCGCAGCGCCTTCCACGTACCCGGGCCGACCGTGACGTCCATCCAGGCGCAGGGGCGGGCGGCCCGGTTCACCCGCAGGCTGACCGGGCCGTCGCCGGAGTCCAGCACCAGCACCTTGCCGATCAGCTCGTCCACCGCGATGCCGGTGGTGAGGACGTTGCGGCGGACCTCCGCCAACCCGATGCCGGCTGGCAGTGACTCCTGGGCGATCACCGTCACGCTGGCGTCGCGGTGTGCGGGCTGGCCGAAGTACCGGTCGCCGACGATGCCGAGACCGGCCCGGATACGCACCACGTCGACCAGCTCACCGGGCGGGGCCGGAACCGGGCCGTCGGCGGGCCGGCCCAGGAAGCGGTGCACGGGCGAGGCCAGCAACTCGACGATCTGCGGCATGGCACGGATTCTACGAACCGGATGACCCCCTCCGGGCCGGCTCTGCGTTCCCGGCCGGCGGGCGATTCGCGCATCCGGCAGCCAGTGGGGACGGCGGTGATCGTGCCGCCGGCCCCACCGGTGCTCAGGCCGGCGTGCCGGTGACGGTCAGGTTGCGCAGTCGGCCCACGTTGTCGAACGAGCCGAAGCCCACCCGCCCGGAGCCGAACGTGCTGTCCTTCGCGGTCATCAGCGGGTCCCGTCGCCCGTCGACGTAGACCGCGATCTCGCCGGTCGCCGGCAGGTGCACGACCCGTACGCGGTGCCAGTCGGCGTCGGTGATCGCCGGGTTGGCGCCGCGCGACCGGCCGTTCCACTGGTGGTCGATGCGTTCCCGGTCGGCGTTGTCGACCTTGAAGATGCCGTTGTGCGGGTAGATCGTGTTGTCGGTGGAGAGGTGGGCGTAGTAGAACTCCGTGTCCGAGCGCCAGCCGAAGACGATGATCACGTCCCGGTTGGTGACCTCCACCGGCGTGTCGAGCCGTACCCGCGCCTCGACCTCGACCGACGACCAGGCCGGTCCGGCGGTCAGGACGGCGTACTCGAACGGCCGGCGCGGGCCCGGCCGGCTGACCCCGGCCTCGGCGAGGATGACCTGGTCGTGGGTGAACTGCCACTTGGCCGGGGTGACCGGCGCCCAGTTCGATGCTCCCGCGGTGCGCCGCAGGGTGGTGTTCCCGACGTCTCCGCTGGCGAAGACCCGGGTGCCGGTGACCTTCCAGATCTTCCCGTTGGCCTTGGCGAGCACGTAGAGCTCACCGGCGGCGTCGGTGCCGAAGCGCAGGTCGACGCGGTTGGGATCGCCGGGCGCGCCGGGCCCAGAGAGGTCCCGCATACGGACCGGGGTTCCCTCGGCGTCGAAGAGGGCGAGCTGGTGGATCGGGGCCAGGCCCCGCCCGCGGCGCATCTCGTTCGCCTCGGTGTAGAGCACCCGACCGTCGACCAGGTCACCGAACACGTACTTGCCGCGCAGCGCCGGCACCGCGCGTCCCCGGTAGACGAACCCGCCGGCCACCGCGACGCCGACGTCCGCGGTGCAGTTCCAGTCCGCGGCGGGGTCGTGGTCGTACGCGGCGACGGGGTACGTGTATCCGTACCGGTCGTCGTCGGCGGGCAGCGGGAAGAGCCGGTCGCAGGGATTGGTGGCCGCCTTGTCGAAGACGAAGGATCCTTCGCGCTCGCTCCAGCCGAAGTTGTCGCCGGCGCGGACCTCGTAGATCGCCTCGATGGCGTGTTCACCGATGTGCCCGAGGTACATGCGGCCGGTCGCGCGGTCCCAGCTGAAGCGGTGCGGGTCGCGGAAGCCCAGGGCGTAGATCTCGCCGAGCGCGCCGGCGCGGCCGACGAACGGGTTCCTGGGTGGGATGCCGTAGCGCCCGTTGGCGGCGTTGGTGCCCCGGGGGTCGATCCGCAGCAGCTTGCCGTGCGGCATGCCCAGGTTCTGCGGGTCGGTGTTGCGCACGCCCAGACCGCCGTCGCCGACCGCCAGGTACAGCAGGCCGTAGTCGGGATCGTGGCGCTTCGCGGTGGGATTGAAGTTGATTTCCTGGATGCCGTGCACCTGGCCGCCGAACCCGATGCGCAGGACCTCCCGGCGGGTGCCGGCGAACGTGTCGGCGCTCGGGTCGGTCGCCGTCCACTCGGTGATGACACCGTGGTAGATCGTGCCGGCCTGGGCGTAGTCCGGCGTGGTGGTCGTCGCCGACGCCTGCTCGGTGTGGATGGTGTAGAACCGGCCGTTGGCGCCGAACTCGGGGTGGAAGGCGACGTACCCGAAGCCCTGGCCCAGGCCGCGGCCGGAGAAGAACTGCGGCGCGAAGGTCGCCGCCACGTCGAGGTAGACGTGCGGCACGCCATCTTCGACCAGGTAGAGGCTGCCGTTCAGGTCGGGCACCGCGCGCCGGCCGGAGCCGTCGGGCACCTCCATGATGGTGTTGATCCGGGCGGTACGCATGAGCCGCTGATCGGTCGGTGCCGGGTTCGGCTGCGACTGCGGGAAGCTGGCGTACTCGCTGAGGACCAGCCCGAGCCGGGACTGGATCGGCATCTCGGGGACCGGGTCGTACACCGCGTCGGCCGCGGCCCGGGCGGGCGTCGCGAGCACGGTGGACAGGATCAGCACCACGGCGGTGAGGCCGGCCGTCAACACGGACCTGCGGATACCGTGGGCGCTGTCGTGGAGGATGAGCACGCGTGTCTCCTTCTCGGTGGGACGGTGCCGAGGGTGGTCAGCGGGCCAGGTGGCGGTACTGCCTCCGCACATCGCTCGCGGAGACCACGCTGTCGAGGAACATCAGGCCGTCCATGCGGCAGTCACACGGGTTCCGCTCCACCGTGTCCTGGGGGAAGCTTCCGCCGATCTTGATGCCCCGGGGGTCGGACGCGGTGGTCACGTGCGGGCCCGGCCCGGACACGAGCCACGGGTCGTCGGTGCGGGTGTAGAAGCCGCTGACCGGTTCGCCGTTGCGGTAGAGGGCAAGGGCGCCGGTGCCGAAGTCGAAGGTGGCGGCGAGGTGCACCCACTCCCCCGCCGGCAGCAGGTCACGCCAGTCCTGGCTCGCCGCGAACGTCTGCGAGTTGCCGCCGTCGAGGCGCCGGCCGAGCGCGACGAGGCGCAGCTCACCGTCGACGTCGATCAGCTCGAGCAGGGCCCGGACGCCGTGGCCGTCGGAGTCGCCGGTCAGCACCCCGGCCAGGCCGATGGCGTTGTACCGGTCGTTCGGGTCGGCGGTGGTGGAGTTGGGCAGGGGGTTGTCCATCTCCAGCTTGAACCAGCCCATCACGGTGGTGCCCGCGGTCGCGCTGAAGGCGCGGAGGGTGCGCACCCCGCTGGCTGACCAGGTGCCGGCCTTCCAGTCGTCGTTGCCGGCCACCGCCGGGTCGACCTGCCGGGTCCGCACCGCGTTGCCGCTGCCCCGGTAGGCGTGGTCCCGTACCCGCATGGCGGCGCCGCCGTTGACCAGCTCGATCTCGGTGCCGGAGCGGCCCTGGTCGCGCTCCAGCGCGGCGTCGCCCGGCACCGGGTGGTCGAAGTCGTAGGCGGCGACCAGGTGCGCTCGCAGGGCGGGGTGGACGTCGGACGGGCGATGCCGGTCCGCCTGCGCCGGGGGCGCCCCCGCTCCGGTGAGCGCGCCGATCGCCAGGAGGGAGACGGTGGCGACGGCCGCTCGTCTGGCCCTGGACATCGGTTCACCTCATTTCACGGCACGCCGGTGCCGGGTACGTAAGCGCTTACGTAAGCGCTTACGTACCCTAGGCTTCGATCAGCGTCACTGGCAATAGATCGGGTGACATGGATGTTTCCGGGGAGTCGCGGATGCCCAGGGCTGGCCAGCGGCCGCGCCTCGTCGACGTGGCCGATCGCGCCGACGTCTCGCTGGCGACCGCCTCCCGGGCCCTCGCCGGCCGCGACGGCGTCAGCGCCGAGGTGGCCGACCGGGTCCGTCGGGTCGCCCGCGAGCTGGGGTACGTCGCCAACCCGTACGCCCGCACGCTCGCCGGCGGCGCCAGCTCCACCGTGGGCCTGATCGTCCACCAGGTCGACGACCCCTACTTCTCCGAGATCGCCGGCGGGGTCATCCAGCTCGCCGCCGAGCAGGGGCTGCTGGTGCAGATCTGTCAGTCCGGCCGGGACCCCGACTACGAGCTGCAACAACTCCGCCACCTCATCGCCCAGCGGGTCGGCATCATCCTGATCAGCGGTTCGGGGTACGACGACCCCCGGGTGGAGGCCGAGGCCAGGGCCGAGCTGGCGGCGTTCCAGGACCACGGCGGCCGGGTGGCCGCGATCGGGCGGCACGCGCTCGGCGTCGACGCCGTCCTGCCCGACAACGAGGCCGGCGGCAACGCGCTCGCCCACCACCTGATAGATCTCGGCCACGGGCGGATCACGGTCGCCGCGGGCAGCGCCGGTCTCACCACGGTCGCCGACCGGCTCGCCGGCGTCTCGTCGGCACTGCGGCAGCGCGGGCTGACCCCGGCCGACCTCGCCGTCGTGCACGGCGACTTCACCCGGGGCGGCGGGCGGGCGGTCACCGAGCAGATCCTGAACGAACACCCGGAGACGACCGCGATCATCGCGCTCAACGACGCGATGGCGATGGGGGTGCTGTCGGCGCTGCGGTCCCGCCGCGTCCCGGTCCCCGGGCGGATGTCGGTCGTCGGCTTCGACGACGTCTCCGTGGCGGCCGACCTCGCGCCCAGCCTCACCACCATCCGGCTGCCGATGACCGAGATGGGTCGTACCGCGCTCAGCCTGGCGCTCAAGCCCCGCTCGACGCGTCCCCGGCGGCGCTCCACCGGGCACCTGCTGGTCGTCCGCGACTCGACCGGTCCCGCCCCGACGCTGTGAGGCGGCGGGGCACGCTCGGTCGGAGTCTGTTCGAACCGCGCCACCGCAGGGGATGATCTCCGGATGACAGCGACGAGGGGTACACAACCACTGCGCGGGGCTCTGTTCCTGGCGGCGGCCACGGTCGGGGTGTGGTTGCTCTGGCTGGGCTGGGACACCGAGTACGACGTCGACCCGCAGACCGGTTCGCGCAGCGGCCCGTACGAGGCGTGGCAGGTGATCGGCTGCGTGCTGACGCTCGCGCTGCTCGCCGTGCTCGCCGGCACGCGGCTGAGCCCGTGGCTGGTGGCGCCGGTGATGACGGTGGCCTTCACGGCGGCCTGGTCGTGGGGGGCGTTGTCGTCCGACGACAGCGGGTTGTGGGCCGTCGGGGCGGTCCTGGTGCTGGTCGGGATGGCGATCGGCAGCACGGCGGTGAGCCTCGGCGCACGCTGGGCCAGTCGGCGGCTGGCCCGCCGACCCAGCTAGCCGGCGCCGACGTGCGCTGGCCGCGACCGCCTCGCTCGGCCTGCTGGAGAAGGCCGGCGACGGCTACCGCAACTCGGCGCTGGCCGAGCAGTTCCTGGTCAAGGGTGGCCCGTACTACTTCGGAGCCCAGGTCCGCTACTCCGACCTGCGTACCTACCTGCCCTGGCACCGCATCGGGGAGGCGCTGCGCACCGACCGGCCACTGACCTGGGACCCGCAGGCCCAGCAGTCGATGTTCGACACCACCGACCCGGAGATGCTGGCGCAGTTCTGGGACGCCATGTACTCCACGTCCAGCTTCACCGCCGGTGCGCTGGCCGACGCGTACGACTTCTCCGCGCACCGCCGGCTGCTCGACGTCGGCGGCGGTGCCGGAGCGTTCCCGATCGAGTTCTGCCGCCGCCTGCCGGGACTGCGGGCGACCATCCTGGACCTGCCGCACGTCTGCGCGCGGGCCGAGGAGCGGATCGCCGCGGCCGGCCTGACCGGGCGGATCGACACGCTGCCCGGCGACTTCCTCGCCGACCCGGCGCTGCCGGGCGGGCACGACGTCATCCTGCTCAGCATGATCCTGCACGACTGGGACGAACCGACGAATCGCGCGTTGCTGGCCCGGTGCCACGCGGCGCTCCCGCCCGGTGGGACGGTCGTCATCTGCGAGCTGCTGCTCAACGATGAGCGCACCGGGCCGCCGGAAGCCGCTCTGATGGGCATGAACATGCTGGTCGAGACCGAGGGCGGCCGGAACTACTCGGGCGCCGAGTACGTCGCCTGGCTCGCCGACGCCGGCTTCGTGGACGTCCACACGGTGCCGTTCGACGCCCCGGGCGCCAACGGCGCGGTGGTGGCCCGCCGGCCCTGACCGTCGACGCCGCCCGGCCCACGCGAGCCCGAGGGCCTGCGTGGGCCGGGTGTGGCGGCGGGACCGCCGCGCTGGCGTCCGATCAGATGCCGGTACGGATCAGGCCCGAGCCTTGGCCGGCTGCTTGATGAAGTTCAACACCGCCTTGTTGATGTCGTCGGCGTGTGTCCACGGGATGCCGTGCGGCGCGCCCTTGAGCGTGATGAGCTGACCGGTCGGCAGCATCGGCCCGAGCCGCTGGCCGGTCACCGGGAAGGGCAGCACGTTGTCCTTGTCGCCCTGGATGATCAGGACCGGCACGTCGATCTTCGGCAGGTCGGGCCGGAAGTCCTCCTGCCAGGCGGTTACGGAGTCGTGGGTGGCCTTGCCGGAGGCCATCGTGCCGATCTGCCAGTGCGCGTGGTACGCCTCCTCGCTGACCAGCTTGCCCTTGTTCTCGCTGTAGTTGAAGAACGCGTCGCAAAACTGGGTCAGGTAGGCGAAGCGGTCCTTGATGATGGCCTGCTGGAAACCCTGGAAGAGGCTCCTCTCGACGCCCTCCGGGTTGTCCTGGGCCTTGGCCAGCATCGGTTGCAGCGGGCTGAGCAGCACCGCCTTGCTCACCCGCTGCGAGCCGTAGTTGCCCAGGTAGCGGACCACCTCACCGGTGCCCATCGAGTGACCCACCAGGATCGCGTCGCGCAGGTCCAGTTCGTTCATCAGGATGTCGAGGTCCGCGGCGAACGTGTTGTAGTCGTACCCGAACGCCGGCTGGGCGGAGTTGCCGTTGCCGCGACGGTCGTAGGTGATCGTCCGGTATCCGGCGTTGAGCAGCGCCGTGGTCTCCTTCTCCCAGGTCGCCCCGTTGAACGGGAAGCCGTGGATCAGGACCACCGGCTGACCGGATCCGTGGTCCTCGTAGTACAGGTCGATGGGCGCGGAGTTCTCCGTACCCACGGTGATGAAAGGCATGTTCTTCTCCTGCTCCGGTTCGGGCTGTCGGACGTCAGCGCTTTCCCGCCGGATCGCCGGATATGCCGGCCCACCTGCCAGCCGCGTCCCCAACCTCTCTGGACAGAACACCTAGTCTCGGGGCGTGAGCCTTCCGCCCCGGCTGCGGGCCGTCAGCGACCTGCACATCGGCTATCCCGAGAACCGCTCGTTCGTGCGGGAGTTGCGCCCGGGCAACGACTGTGACTGGCTGCTCGTCGCCGGCGACGTGGCCGAGCGGTACGCCGACATCGAGTGGGCGCTCGGGCTGCTCAGCAGCCGGTTCGCGCGGGTGCTCTGGGCGCCGGGCAACCACGAACTGTGGACACCGCCCGACGACCCGGTGCGGCTGCGCGGCGAGGAGCGCTACCGCGAGCTGGTGCGGCTGTGTCGGCGGCTGGGGGTCGTCACGCCGGAGGATCCGTACCCGGTGTGGGAAGGCGAGGGTGGTCCGGCCACGGTCGCCCCGCTCTTCGTGCTGTACGACTACACGTTCCGGGTGCCCGAGGCGAGCACCAAGCAGCAGTCGCTGGACCTGGCGTACGAGGCCGGGGTGGTGTGCACCGACGAGGCCCTGCTGCACCCCGACCCCTACCCGAGCCGGGAGGCGTGGTGCGAGGCCCGGGTCACCGAGACCGAGCGCCGGCTGGCCGAGCGCGACCCGGACCTGCCGACCGTGCTGGTCAACCACTATCCACTGGTGCGCGCACCCACCGACGTCCTGTGGTATCCGCAGTTCGCCCAGTGGTGTGGCACCGTGCGGACCCGGGACTGGCACCTGCGCTTCGGTGCGGCCACCGTGGTCTACGGGCACCTGCACATTCCTCGTACGACGTTCCATGACGGGGTGCGCTTCGAGGAGGTTTCCCTCGGCTACCCGCGCGAGTGGCGACGGCGCGGGCCGGTGCCGGACCCGGTACGCACCATCCATCCGGCGGACGACCTGCGCCGGATGCAGCAGCCGACGGGCTGACACGGGGGCGGCCACCCGTCCTCTCCGATGGCCGCCCGCTCGCGGTCAGCTCGCGGTCAGCTCGCGTACACCTCCAGCGCCGCCAGTTGCCCCGCCGGCCAGCCGGTGTTGCCGGTGACGGTGATCCGCAGGTAGCGGGTCTGCGCGGCGGTGAACGTGAGGGCCACCTGGTTGCCGGTGGCCGGGTTGAACGTGCGCCCGGCGGCAGCGACCAGCGTGCCGAAGCTGGTCCCGTCGGCGCTGCCCTGCACCGCGAGGGTCTGCGTCCGGGTCGCCCAGGCCGCCGCCGGCGGCAGTTTGAGCACCACCCGCCCGACGGTGCGCGATGCGCCCAGGTCGACCTGCACCCACTGTGGAAAGGCGCTGTTGACGCTCTCCCAGTAGCTGTTCGGGTCGCCGTCGACCACGTTGCCTGATCCGTAGCTCTGGGTGTGGCTGCTCTCGGCGGTGGGTCGGCCACGGGCGAGGTCCGCGTTGGCCGGCGCGTCCGTGGTGACCGTGACGGCGTTCGACGGCGCGGAGGTGTTGCCCGCGGTGTCCCGCGCCGTGACGGTGAAGCTGTAACCGGTGGTCGGGCTGAGCCCGTTCACGGTCGCCGTGGTGCCCGTGACGGTGGCGACGACCGTGCCGCCCTGGCGCACCTGGTAACCGCTGACCCCGGCGTCGTCGGTGGACGCCGTCCAGGCCAGCGACACGCTGGTCGCCGTCCGGCCGGTCACGGTGAGCCCGGTCGGCGCGGTGGGCGGGGTGTCCGGCGTGCCGGTCGCGGCGTACACCTCGACCTGGGCGAGCTGCCCGGCCGGCCAGCCGGTGTTGCCGCCGATGCTGAGCCGGACGTACCGGGCGGCGGTGGCCGGCAGCGTACGGGTGACGCTGTTGCCGGTCGCCGGGTCGAAGGTGAAGCCGGCGGCCGGGGCGATGGTGCCGAAGGAGTTGCCGTCGACGCTGCCCAGCACGGTGATGGTCTGGGTACGCTCCCCCCAGCCGGCGGGCAGCCGCACCACGAGCCGTCCGACCTGGTGACTGGCGCCGAGGTCGACCTGCCACCACTGCGGGAAGGCGCCGTTGCCGCTCTCCCAGTAGCTGCCGGCGTCGGAGTCCACCGCGTTCGACGCCGGGTACGGGCCGTTCTGGCTGCTCGCCGAGGTGGGTCGGCCGGCGGCCAGGTTTCCACCGGTCGGCGGGGGCCCACCGACCATCGGTGGCGTGGGACGCACCGGGGTGAGGGCGAGCTGCCCCTTGAGCATCCGACCGCCGTCGGCGGTGATCCGCAGGTAGTAGTCGGAGGAGCAAGCCACTCCGTCCTCGTCCAGGGCCCGGATGTTCGCGCCGGCCGGGGTGGTGGCCTGGGTCTCGGACGTCCTGGCGATCTGGTTGCCCTCGTTGTATTCGTCGAACATGGACACGTAGAGCCCCTGCGAGCCGAGTCGGACCATGTTGTAGATGTGCCGCCAGTAGAAGTCGCCGTGGCGGCGATGCCCCCCGGCGAGGTCACCGGGCATCACGCAGGGCTGGTAGTCGATGCCGCGCGCCGCGCAGTCGGCCAGGTCCGGAATGTTGACGTTGTTGTAGTACGAGTCGAGGCCCTCCAGGGTGGTGGTCCGGTAGACCATCCACGGCGAGATCATGTTGAACGCGTGGTAGACGTCGAGAAAGCCGGGGCGGGAGTCCTCGATCCCCTGTCGCCACCAGGTCGGCACCCCACCGATGACGTAACAGCCCTGCGCCTTGAACCAGTTGACGACCTCGAGGCAGGGCGCCGGCGCGAAGGGCCGGCTGGGTTCGCTGAAGCCGAAGCCCCAGATGCAGACGACCGGCTTGCCGTTCTGCCGGGCGTACGCGCTGGACACGGTGTGCGCGGACATCTTCGTCGTCCAGTCGGTCTTCAGCTCCGACTGCATGTTCAGCCAGTCGGTGACGTCGTACATGATGTAGAACTTGCGGCCGTGGCGCTCGGCGGCGGAACGCACCTTCTGCGTCGTCGCGTCGCGGGTCGGCCCCTCGTCGTCGAACGGGTTGAACCGCTGCAACGCGGCGGTGTCACAGCCGTACTCCTGCATCCAGCGGAAGTGGGTGTCCACGGTCTGCTGGTCGTACGAGGAGAAGAGGGTGGCCGGCGACCCGTTGCCGAGGTTGGGGTAGGCGGTGGGGTATGTGTGCGTGTACTCGCGGGTGTCCGGCCAGGACACGATGGTGGTGTTGCCGGGCGAGGGCGGCTGGAACCGGTCGCGGCTCCAGTGCCACCAGCCGCCGATCGGCGCCGAGTCGCCGGGGCAGCTGAACCAGCCCTGGTAGCCGACCGTCACCTTGCCGACCACGTCCCCGGGGGGACTCGCGGCGCGGGCCGGGCCGGTGCCGGTGGCGAGCAGTTCGGTGGTGGAGGCGGCGGCGAGGGCGGACCCTGCCAGCACCGATGTGACGAACCTGCGGCGGGAGACCGCCATGACGACCACTCCTTCGGGACGGAAGGCATTGACGGTCATCGTGGCAGTAGCGGTCGCCAGCCCGCAAGACTTCGACTGATCGATGAAATTGTCCGCTAACGAATCGCAAGTAACTGAGTGCCGAGAAGTTGCGGAACACCAGGAGACGGCGGGGGCCGGAGCCGCGCTGGCTCCGGCCCCCGTTCGGTACGCCCGGGATACCTACGGAGTCGGGTACTGCGTGACGTAGACCGGTGCGCCGACCTTGGTCATGTCGGCCGCGTCACCGACGCCGTTGACCACGTGGTCGATCGTGCCGGCGCTGAGGTTGACGGTCATGATGTGGTGCAGCCGTACCCCCGGAGTGACCGGGACCTCGAAGCCGTTCTCGGTGTGGATCGACGGATTGTTCTGGTTGAAGACGTAGACCCCGCCGCCGTACAGGGTGTGGTGCCGCACCCGGTCACCGACCTTGTAGCCGGCCCAACCCTCGACGGCACCGTGCATCCAGTCGGCCTGCGTCGGCGGGTCGTACGGCAGCTCGTTCTGGTAGAGGATCGTCGTGCCGTGCTCGCCGTTCCAGACGGTGTTGTACCGCTGGAAGTGCTCGACGAACAGGCCGGTCGCGGTCACGTGGTCGCCGTTGATGACCGCGCCGTAGCGACCGGTGTTGGTCCGCCAGCGGTCCGTGTCGCCGTTGACGCCCTCGGTGAAGCCCTCGACGCCGTGGTCGCCGCGCCACACCCAGGTGTGGTCGATGAGCACGTTGTCGCTGTTGACCTCCAGCGCCGTGTTCGTCCGGCCGATGTGCGGGCCGCCGACCCGGAAGTACACGTCGGACAGCGTGGTCGGGTTGCCCGGCGTGCTGACGTTGCGGCCGTGCTGCTGACCCACCCGTAGCAGGACCGGCGACTCGACCCGGCCGGCGTCGATCGTGACGCCGGCGACGACGACACCGGGGACACCGGCGACGTCCAGCGGGATGGCGCCGTTCACCGCGGTGAGCGTGGCGTGCCCGATGCCGAGCACCACCGTGTTGGCGCGCCGGACCTCGATGCTGCGCGCGATGTCATACGTGCCCGGGGTGAGCAGCAGGTGCTTGCCGCGCGCGAGCTGGCTGTTGATGACGTGCACCGGGTCGGACGGCTTGGCGATGAAGAAGTCACCGATTCCGATGGTCCGCCCCGGCGTCAGGCCGTCGGCCCAGGAGACCCCCCGGCTGTCGTGCTGCGCGGCGGGCACGCGGACGTTGTAGCGGCCCTTGCCGTCGACAAAGAGGTAGGGCTTCTCCCGGCTCAGCGGGGTGGTCTCCAGCGTCGTGTAGGGCGGGTCCGGGAAGGAGGCGTCGTCCGGCGCGCCCTCGACGCCCGCGAAGACCTGGTTCCACACCGCGTTGGACCAGCTGCCGACCTCGCTGTTGCGGGTCAGCCACTGCTGCTGCGAGCCGTTGGTGGTGGCCGGCAGCCGGGAGTCGGCGATGAACCCGCCGCTGGCGTACTGCGGGCCCGCGGTGCAGTAGTCCATCAGGGACAGGCCACCGCCGCTGATGTTCAGGCGGCGCATCGACACCGCCTGGGACACCGCCCAGAAGTTCGCCGAGGACCGGCAGCCGTCCTGGCCGGCCGCGTTGATGGTGAGCGAGAGGTTGGACAGGGTGCGCCAGAAGTTGACCAACGCGAGGCAGTTGCCGGCGCCGCCGTCGGCCAGGCAACGGTTGTACACCTCGATCTTGCCGTTGACGGTGACGTCGGTGGGCGAGGCGCCCAGGCCGGACACCTCGGTGTAGTAGCCGACCTTGGCCTGCAACGGCTGCTCGGCCGTCCCGTACGTGCCCGGTTTGAACAGGTAGGCGTGCCGCGCGGCGCCCATCTCATTGTCGACCTGCCGGGCGTGCGCCGCGTCCAGCGTCTGCTGGATCTCGCTGACCGGCATACTGGGGTCGAAGATCGTGACGTTGGGCCCGAAGTCCGGGGCGCCGTGCGTCGGCCGGCCGGCGGCAGCGGCGGTGCTGGTCGCCGTGACCGCGGTGATCAGCACGACCGCGAGAAAGAGGGTGCGACCAATTCGCCGGCGCACCCGTCGGGGCTGGGTTGTCATGCGGTTCGTCCTCTCCGTGGCCGGACCGTACCTCCGGCACAGCTGGGGGCGGTGAGAGCGCTCTCTGGGCCCTCCGACCGAAGGTTGAGCCGAGTCGAAGGGATAGGCATGTTTCTACCTGGTAAATCGGCCGCACGCTATGACCAGAGACGGCGAACTTCGGTCTGGGCGGGCGAGAATGGACGGTGCAGCGGGGGAGGTGCTGATGCGGATCGACTCATTGCCCTACGTGGACGAGCACGCCACGGTCATCGCGGCGGAGACCGTCGAGGTCTGGCCCCACCTGGCGGACATCGTCGAAGGGTCCTTCTCCCGGCCCGGCATGGCCGGCTACGCGCGCCTGGTGGGTGCCGCCGACCCGGACACATCCGGGCCACGGCCGCTCGCCGAAGGCTCGACGTTCCCCGGCTTCCGGGTGGTCACCGCGATCCCCGGTCGGGAACTGGCTCTGCGCGGCAGCCATCGGTTCTCAACCTACGCGCTGATCTTCCGCCTCGAGCCCATCGGTCGGGGCCGGTCACAGCTGCGGGCCGAGACGCGAGCCGCCTTCCCCGGCCTGGCCGGCGGCCTGTACCGACAACTCCTCCTGAGATCGGGCGGCCATGTGATCGGCATGCGGCGCATGCTCGCGGCGGTCCGCCGCAGAGCCGAATAGAGGGCATCGGCTAGACGTCGTCCAGGAACTCGTCGATCATCGGGGCCAGCCAGCAGGCGCGCTGCGGGATCGACGTGTGGGTGGTGCCGGGCAGGATGGCCAACCGGCAGGCCGGCAGACCGGTCAGGTCGCCGGGCACCGCGCCGCCGAGCAGTCGGAACATCCGCACCGCGTGCTCGGGCTGGACGATGTCCGCGTCGGCCAGCA
The DNA here is from genome assembly GCF_053599835.1 of Micromonospora sp. NPDC005163. Lineage (NCBI taxonomy): Bacteria > Bacillati > Actinomycetota > Actinomycetes > Micromonosporales > Micromonosporaceae > Micromonospora > Micromonospora sp. NPDC005163. Next base: position 29,431 of record NZ_JBSFYP010000036.1, on the reverse strand, counting down.
CGATCATGGTCGGCGCGGCCAGCTCGGCGATCCGCTCCGGGGCCCACTGCGGCAGGTTCGCGTCCAGCACCGTCATCTTCGTGACCAGATTGGCCCAGCCCGCCGGGTCCGGCGCAGTCCGCAGGTACTCCTCGTGGAACTCCGAGCCGTGCAGGTGCTCCGGTCGCAGGTCCTGGATCCCGTCGAGCAGCCCGGGATGCAGGCCCGCGTCGTCGAAACTCACCGAGGCGAGCACCAACCGGCCGACCCGGGCCGCGTGGTCGGTGCCCAGGCGCAGGGCCACCGCCGCGCCCATGCTCCAGCCGAACACGTCCGCCCGCGCGATGCCGAGCCGGTCCAGCAACTCGACCACGTCGGCGGCGAAGTGCTCCACGGTCAGCGGACGGTCGACATCCGGCGTGTGACCGTGTGCCTGCAACTCGACCGCGATCACCCGCCGGGTCTTCGCCAGGAGCGGCAGGATCGCGCCGAACGAGGTGCCGATGCCGGAGAGCGCACCGTGGATCAGCACCAGCGGGCGGCCATCGCCGCTGCCGTGCTCTTCGTGGTGGATGTCCATGCCCACACGATGCGCCGGAGCGCTTACGGTCGGCTTCAGGTGGCCTTACCGCGGCTAGGGCCTAGGATGACCGCCGTGCAGTTCGGGGTGCTCGGACCACTCGCCGTCACCACGGACGCCGGCGAGCCGGTGGTGGTGCCCGGCACCAAGGTCCGGGCGCTGCTGGCCGACCTGCTGACCAACCGCAACCAGGTGGTTTCGGCGGACCGCCTCATCGACGACCTGTGGGGCGACGACGCGCCCGCCAATCCCGCTGGCGCCCTCCAGGTGCGGGTGTCGCAGTTGCGCAAGGCGCTCAACGACGCCGAGCCGGGTGCCCGCGAGATGATCGAGTCCCGGCCGCCCGGGTACCTGCTGCGGGCCGGCGCGGTCGACGCCGACCGGTTCGCCGAACTGGCCCGGTGCACCGACGTCGAGCGGCTGACCGAGGCCCTCGCGCTCTGGCGCGGCGAGGCGTACGCCGACATGGCCGACGCCGGGTTCGTCCACGCGGAGGCGACCCGGCTCGCGGAGCAGCGCCTCACCGTGCACGAGCGGCTGGCCGAGGCTCGGGTGCTCCGGGGCGAGCACGACCTCGTCGCGGCCGATCTGGCGGAGCTGGTCGCCCGGCACCCGCTGCGCGAGGGCCTGCGAGCGGTGCAGCTCCGCGCCCTGTACGCGGCCGGCCGCCAGTCCGAAGCGCTGGACAGCTACGCCGAGCTGCGCGACCGGCTCGCCGACGAGCTGGGTCTCGACCCCGGGCCGGAGCTGGTCGCCCTGCACCGCAGGATCCTCGAACAGGACGCCGGTCTCAGCCCGCCACCGAAGGCCGCGATCATCCGCAACAGCCTGCCGGCGCAGCTGGACGAGCTGGTCGGGCGGGCCGAGGCGCTGGCCGAGCTGCGGGCCCTGCTGCCGCGGCAGCGGCTGGTCACGCTGGTCGGCCCGGGCGGCGTCGGCAAGACCCGGCTGGCCACCGAGGCGGCCCGTACACAGGCCCTTCCGGACGGTGTGCACCTGGTCGAGCTGGCGCCGCTGCCCGCCGGTGACCCACGCATCGCCGAGCAGATACTGGGCGCGCTGGACACCCGCGAGACCGCCGGTACGAGCCTGTCCCCCGCCGACCGGCTCACCGCCGCGCTGCGACACCGACACCTGCTGCTGGTGCTGGACAACTGCGAACACGTGATCGAGCCGGTCGCCGACCTGGTGGCCCGGGTCCTGCGCGACGCGCCCGAGGTGAGCGTGCTCGCCACCAGCCGGGAGCCGCTCGGCCTCACCGGGGAACTGCTCTGGGAGGTACCCCCGCTGTCCGTGCCGGAGGACGGCGACCTGGATGCGGTCCGGCGCTCGGCGGCGGCCCGGTTGTTCGCCGCCCGCGCCACCGCGCAGCAGCGCGGCTTCCGCCTCGACGACCGGACCGCTCCCGCGGTGGCCCAGCTCTGCCGCCGCCTTGACGGCCTGCCACTGGCGCTGGAATTGGCGGCGACCCGGGTCCGCGCGCTCGGTGTGCACGGCGTGGTGGACCGGCTGGACGACCGGTTCCGGCTGCTCACCACCCAGCAACGGGACGTGCCGCCGCGACAGCGGACGCTCACCGCGGTGATCGGCTGGAGCTGGGACCTGCTCGACGAGGGCGAACGGGCGGTGCTCGCCGGGCTCGCGGTGTTCAATGACGGCTGCACCCCGGAGGCCGCCGAGCGGGTCTGCCACACCGATCTGGACACGCTGGCCCGGCTGGTGGACCGGTCGCTGGTGGTGCTCGACGACGCCGGCGTCGTGCCGCGCTACCGGCTGCTCGAATCGGTCGCCGCGTTCTGCCTGGACCGCCTGACCGACGCCGACGAGGTACGCGCGCGGCACGCCGCGTACTACACCGAGCTGGCCGAACGCGCCGACCCGCAGCTGCGCGGCGCCGACCAGCAACGGTGGCTGGCGCTGCTCGACGCGGAGGCGGCGAACCTGCGATCGGCGCTGGCCCACGGCGGCGGGCTGCGACTGGCGATCGCGTTGAGCTGGTACTGGTATCTGCGCGGCCGGCTCACCGAGGCGCGGCGGGCGCTGGCGGTGCCGGGTGACCCGACGCAGGAGTCCCGCGCCGCGCCCTGGCGCGTCGGTTTCGCGCTGGTGCAGGGCGACCCGATCGACCCGGCCGGTGTCCGCGCCGCGCTGGCCGGTGACCCGGACGGCCGCGGTGCCTGGTTCGCGGCCCACGCGGTGCTCGGCCACAGCGACCTGGCCCTGGCGTCGGAGCTGCTACCCGCTGCCTCCGCCGATCCGTGGACCGAGGCCGCGGTGCTCAGCTCCCGGGCGATGATCGCGCACGCCAACGGGGACCAGGTCACGCTGGAGTACACCGCAACCCGTAGCGCCGCGCTGTTCGCGGACCTCGGTGACCGGTGGGGCCGGCTCCAGGCGACCGAGTGGGTGGGTGGGCTGGCTGACATGCGCGGTGAGCACGAGCGCGCCGCCACCCTGCACCAGGAGGGGCTGCGCTGGGCCGAGGAGCTGGCGCTGTGGCCGCAGGTGTGCGCCGAGCTGTCGTGGCTGGCCTGGCTCGCGGTGCAGACCCGCGACTACGCGCAGGGCCGGGAGCTGGCCGAGCGCGCGTACCAGCTGGCGGTGGAGCAGGCCATGCCCAGTGCGCTGGTCTTCGCGGAGATGAGCCTCGGGCTGGCCGCCCGCCGCGACGGCAAGCTCGACGTGGCCGTCGCCCACCTCACGCACCTCGCCGAGCAGGGTCGCGCGGAGATCCAGCCCGCGCTCTACCTGCCGATGATCCTGGTCGAGCTGGGCTACGCGGTCGAGCAGGCCGGTGACCCGGATGCGGCGCTGGCCCTGCACATCGAGGCGTTCGAGGCCGCCGAGGCGATAGGGACCTCACGGGACGCGGTCACCCCGCTGGAGGGGATGGCGTCGGCGGTGCGCTCCCCCGAGGTCGCCGCCCGACTCCTGGGCGCGGCGGCGGCCGCCCGGGTCGCCGCGCAGGCCCCGGCCGCCCCGGCGGAACGCGACGACACCGACCGGGTGAGCGTCCGCGTTCTGGCCGCCCTGGGGCGGGAACGCTTCGACGCGCTGGTCGCCGAGGGCGCGAAGCTGAGCCCGGGCCAGGCCCGGGCTCAGCTCTGATCAGTGGTCAGCTGGCCGTCTTCGGCCGGTACGAGGCGATGATCACGCCGTTCTTGTGCACCCGGGTGTCGATCAGCTCGAACGACGCCTTGACGTCCGTCAGCGGCGTCGTCAGGCTCGGGCCGCCCTCCAGCACGGGGTGGATCCAGAACCGGACCTCGTCCACCAGGCCCGCCCGGACCAGCTGCGCGGTGACCGAGCCGTACCCGTACTGGATGATGTCCTTGCCCTCCTGGGCCTTGAGCTTGGTGACCGCCTCGACCAGGTCGCCCTGGAGCACCTCCGTGTTGTTCCAGGTGGGGTTGGTCAGGGTGGTCGAGGCGACGTACTTCTTGACGTTGTTGAAGTACGCCGCGCCGGTGCTCGGGTCGTTCTCGTCCATGCTCGGCCAGGCGACGGACATGCCGTCGTAGGTGGCCCGGCCCATCAGCATCGCGTCCGCGGCGTTGGTCTGTTCGCCGGCGAGGCTGGCGGCCTCCTCTTCGAAGTACGGCGAGGTCCACATGGGGTTCTCGATGACGCCGTCGAGGGTGATGTAGGTCGAGTTGATGAGCTTGCGCATCGGGGGTCTCCTGGTTGTCGGCGGTGCTCTCGGTGACACCCAGAACTCTGTCGGGTCCCGCTTACGATTCGCTTCAGTTTGCCCTTACCCGCGTCCGTAACCGTGTCGGTCCAGGAAGCGCGTCGGTCAGATCGGCTGCTCCGGGTCGGTCAGCGGGATGGGCAGCGCCTGCGCGTCCGCCGTGCCGCCACCGATGGAGTGCGCCGGCGGGGGGCGGTCGCCGGTCCGGCTGTGCAGCCGACCCCGCCCCGCCGGCCCGGCGCGCCGGGTCACCTCGCAGGTCACCATCCGCACCGGCGGTGGCGGCGCGGTGAAACGGCCGACGCCCCAGCGCACCCAGATCGGGATGCGGCCGGCGGCCGCCTCCGCCCGCAGCTTCTGCACCGTCCGCGCCCGGTCGGTGTGGTCGACCTCCACGACCACCGGCGGGCCGCCGGGGCGGGCGCACGCCACGTCGAGGACCGAGTGTCGCTGCTCCAGCGGCGGTGGCAACGGCAGGACACTGGGTGCCCGCCGGTAGACCCGCCAGCCCTGAGCCTCGGCCCACCCCACCACCGAGTCGATCACCCGTGCGGTGACCTCGTCGGCGTCCAGGTCGACGAAGGTCAGGTCGTCCAGCCAGCGGCCCAGGTCGGCGGCCAGCCGCTCACCCTCCGCCGTGACCTCCACCGGCGCAGGATAACGCCTTCGCCGCCGCTGGTCGCAGTCGCGGCGCGGGCCCAGCTCCCGGTCGGAGCTGGGCCCGAACGTCGTCATCTCATGTTGGCGACCACGAACGGCGCGTGGCCGTGCAGGTAGTTGTTCCACCCGCCGGTCACCGGCGCGCCGGCGCTGAGCAGGTTGGTGGTGTCGGTGCCGACGTCGAGCTTCCACGCGGTCCAGGAGATGCCGTTCGCCTTCATCCAGTCCACCCAGGTCTGCGCCTCGGGAAGGCAGGCCCGGCCGTCGAGGCCTCCGTCGGCGTGACTGGCACCCCACTCGGTGACGAACAGCGCCAGACCGGCCCGGATCGCCGCGTCGCCCTTCGCGCGCAGCGACGCGCCGTGGGTGCACGAGTAGAAGTGCAGCGTGTACATCAGGTTGGTGCCGGCGACCGGGCTGGCCGCTGCCGCATCCACATCCTGCGACCACGTCGGGGTGCCCAGCACGACGATGTTGTCCGGGTCGGCGGCGCGGATCGCGGCCACCACAGGCTGGTGGTACGGCTTGATGACGCCCGTCCAGCTCACCTGGAGCGGCTCGTTCCACGGCTCCCAGATGACGTTGGGCAGGTTGCCGTAGCGGCGCGCCAGGTCGGCGAAGAACGCGACCGCCTCGGACTGATTGTGCTGCGCCTCGTGCGCGTGCCAGTCGACAATCACGTACACGCCGGCGCTGACGGCGTTGTTGATGATCGTCTCGACCTGCGTACGGGCCTTGACCGGGTCACTCAGGTACGCGCCCGCCGGCTCCACGCCCATCGCCGCGCGGATCACCTGGAGGTTCCAGTTGTCCCGCATCCAGGTCAGCGCGGACAGGTTCTCGGCGTAGGGGGCCGTCTCCCAGTTGAGCCACATGCTGCTGATGCCGCGCAGCTGCACCCGCGCGCCGTTCCTGTCGCACATTCCGGTGCCGCAGACCCGCAGCTGCCCGTACCGCTCGACGGGGGTGCCGGGGGTCGGCGGCGGAACGGTCGGGGTGGGCGTCGGTGTGGGCGTCGGGGTCGTCGGGGTGGGCGTCGGGGCCGGCCCGCCCGCGCAGGACGCGCCGTTCACCGTGCAGTTGACCGGGGTGCCGGAGCCGGCGACGAGGAAGCCGAACGAGGTCGAGGCGCCGGCGGCGAGGGTCCCGTTCCAGGAGAGGTTGATGAACGTGTAGTGGCCACCGGCGGTGGCCTGCTGCGCGTTCCACGACTGGCTGATGCTCGACCCGGACGGCAGGTCGAACTCGACCCGCCAACTGGTGATCTGTGCGGAGGTGTTGTTGGTGACGGTGACCTGGCCCTGATAGCCGCTGCCCCAGTTGTTCGTCACGGAGAACACGGCGGTCGCCGCGCTGGCCGGTGTGGCGGTGATCGCCACCGCACCGGCGAGCAGGCCGGCGACGGCCAGGGCCGTGACAAGTCTCAGTGTGCGCATGCTGAACCCGCTTCGGTCGATCGACTGTGATGGCCTGAGGCGGGGCGGCGCCTGGGCGCACAGTATCGATCAATGACGATGCATGGCAAGGCGGGGCGAGCGGATTCCCGCTGGCCGGGAGGTCAGCGCCGCCGCCATCCCCAGCGGCGCGAGGCGGTCGCGCCCGACGCCGACCTCTCCCGGGCCACCATCTCGGCCGCCACACGCAGGGCCTGGGCGGGCTGCGCGCCGGCCGGCCCCAGCAGCTCCACCAGCCGATTGCCGAGGCCCAGCACCATCGCGGCGCGGTCGAAATCCCGGATCAGCGCCAGGCACTGCGCGTACACCCCGTACGTGTTGGCCATCTCCCACAGGCTCAGCGGGCGGAGCGGATCGAGCAGCCCCTGACGCAGCTCGCAGGCCCGGGACGCGGCCAGCGCCGCCTCCCGGACGGAGTCGTCCGAGGCGGGTCGCGTGACCGACCGGTGCAGCAGGGCGACGGCCTGGTTGTGGTAGGCGGTGCCCATCGCCTCCCTGGTCCGGGGGCCGGCGGCCGGCGGCGATGCGACGGTGCGCAGACCCACGGACACGGCCCGCTCCACCAGCTCCAGCCGGGTGACGGGCTGACCGGCGGCGAACGCGACCTCCGCCAGGTCGACCAGTGCGGTGATCAGCTCCGCGAGCGCCTCGTCCCGCGCCGGAGCGGTCACGTCGCCACCCTCGGCCGTCACCGCGTCATGCACCCGCTCGAAGAGGGCGACCGCCGCACCGCCGGGCGCCATCCCGTCCGCGGCCCTGCCATGAGCGGACAGCAGCATCCCACGCCGCCACAGCGCCCGGGCCAGCTGCTGCTGGTCGCGACGGTCGACCCGGCCCGAGCCCTGCGCGGCCTGCCGGTAGGCGTCGATCACCCGCACCCAGAGTCGGTCCGCCTCCGCCCAGGTGTCCTGCCGCGTCGACGCCTCCCGCGCCCCTTCGAACAGCCGTTCCCGCTCGTCCGGTCCCATCTCCCGCACCGCCCTCCGCGCTGGCCACTAGCGACACCGCCGACAAAGGCAGTGAACACCATCGATTCTATGGTGGTCGCGGCGCGGAGCCGCCGGCACAGCTCACTGGGTCGCGGTGACGATGCAGCGGCGCATCGGCGTCAACGCCTCGACCGGACCCTCGACGGTGACGCCGCCCGGCTCACCGGTCAGGTTCCGGCCCCACGCCCAGCGCAGCATCGCCGCCGGCGGGCCGGTCACCGTCACGTCGGCGGCGTCGGCCACGCCGTCGGTCACGCGGAACAGCCCCGGCTCGGTACGCACCGTCCACGCCGCGTCATCGGTACGGATCGCGCACGTCCAGCTCGGCGAATCGGCCAGGATCTTGTTGAAGTCGTCGGCCCACTCGGCCGCCGAATACTCCACGAACACCTTGAGCAGCTCGTCGACGCCGTCGACGGCGAGGTCGTCCGGGACGGGCGCGACCGGGACACCGACGCCCAACTCGGCGTCGATGCGGTGGATGACGGTCTCCTGCGCCATCCGCCGTATCCAGAAGCCCACGGTCTGGCCCGGCGCGTACCAGGAGCCGGCCGGGTCCTTCGGGTCGTGGGCCGCGAACTCGGCCAGCAACCCGGCGTACGTCCGGTCGAGCAACGCCAGCGGCTCCTCGCTCGCCAGCTCCGCCGGCGGCCAGGGCTCGGGCTCGGCGCCGTCGCGGATGGCCAGGGTCTTGTGGAGATAGACCTCGCCAACGTGGCGGGTCAGGTCGGCGACACTCCAGCCGGGGCAGCTGGGCACCGCTGCCCTGAGGTTGGTCGGTGCGACAGCCCGCAACCGGGCGAAGTCGTCCCCGAGGCAGTCGAGGAATCGGGAGAGCTCCATGCGGACAGTCGACCACAGGTCGACGGTCGCCGGGGGTGCCGCAACGCGTTCGCCGAACGCCGGAGCCCGCCGTAGCGTGGGGCGCATGAGAACCACCACGCTGGGCAGTACGGGTCCCGAGGTCGGCGTCATCGGGCTCGGGTGCATGGGCATGAGCCACGGATACGACATCACCGGCCCCCGCGACGACGAGACGTCGATCTCGGTCATCCATCAGGCGCTCGACCTGGGAGCCACCCTGATCGACACGTCGGACGTGTACGGGCCGTACACCAATGAGGAGCTGGTCGGCCGGGCCCTGGCCGGCGGCCACCGGGAGCAGGCGGTCCTGGCGACCAAGGTGGGGCTGGTGGTCACGTCCCCGACCGGCGGCCCCGGCAACTCGCCGGTCCTCGGCAACAACGGGCGCCCCGAGCACATCCGCGCGGCGATCGACGACAGCCTGCGCCGGCTCGGCACCGACCACGTCGACCTCTACCAGCTGCACCGGGTCGACCCCGAGGTGCCCATCGAGGAGTCCTGGGGCGCGATGGCGGAGGTCATCGCGGCGGGCAAGGCGCGGCAGATCGGTCTGTCCGAGGTGACGGTGGCCCAGATCGTGCGGGCCCAGGCGGTGCACCCGGTGGCGTCGGTGCAGTCCGAGCTGTCACTGTGGACCCGCGACCCGTTGACCGAGGTGCTGCCGTACTGCGCCGAGCAGGGCATCGCCTTCCTGCCGTTCTCCCCGCTGGGCCGGGGCTTCCTCGCCGGCCGGTTCACCTCGTTCGACGATCTGCCCACCGACGACTTCCGGCGTGGCCTGCCGCGCTTCCAGCAGGACGCGCTGCGCGCCAACCTCGCCATCGTCGGCCGGGTCCGCGAGATCGCCGACCGGGCCGCCGTCAGCCCCGCACAGGTCGCGCTCGCGTGGGTGGTCGCCCAGGGTGACCAGGTCATTCCGATCCCCGGCACCAAGACCCCGAAGTACCTGGTGGACAACTGCGCGGCGGGCGACGTGCGGCTCAGCGCCGAGAATCTGGCCGACCTCGACGCCCTGCCCGCGCCCGAGGGCGGTCGCTACTGACGCTCGACGCACCACCGCGACCGGCCCGGCGACCCGTACCAGCGGGTCAGCCGGGCCGGCGCACGGTGACCGGCGGACCGAAGCGCACCCCGACCCCGGGGGAATACAGCACGCTGACCGGCGGCCCGGTCGGCGCCGGCAGCCCCGCGGCGGCGATCAGCTCGTCGTCCAGGTGCAGCAGCTCGGCACGGTGCAGCGGCCAGCGCGGGTGCCAGTTCGGCAGGTGCCGCGTGCGCCCGTACGCCCGGGTGTGCAGCCCCCAGCGGGCGGTGACGAAGTGCTCCAGCGGGGTCGGGTCGGCGATCCGCTCCCCCACCCGGACCACCATGCGGCTCGTCGCGCCGGCCGGGCCCGGCCAGCGACGCCGGCACCGGTAGGTGAGCCGGTCGCCGTCGCGGTCCAACCGCATCGACGACCAGAGGTACGGCAGCCGCAGCGTCGCACGGGCGACGAGCACCGGCACCAGCCGGGACGCGTCGAGCGACCGGAACACCACGGCGCGCCGGCCGGTGCCGTCGACCGAGTAGAGCCGGACGTTGGTCTCCCAGAAGGTGCCGAAGTAGGGCACCCCCGGCCCGCGGCCGAGGCCCAGCCCGACCATCCGGAAGCCGATCAGCCCGACGTGACTGACCCCGTCCAGGGTGTCCGGGCGGGTCCCGGCCGGCAGCAGCGGCGCGACGAGGTCCGGTGCGACAGGCCAGTGCAGGAAGGTCAGATCCTGCCAACGCTGCCGCAGCATCGCCCAGGGGAACGCGCGCCGGGGCGCGGCGTCGACGGGCTCGATGTCCACACCCCCATCCTGCCCCGGCTCACGCGTGCGGACCGACCTGCACCGGGCCGATGGTCAGCGATGCTGTTCCTTCCAGGACCTGACCGACCCGCTCGACCTGCTCCTCCAACGCCCGCCGCCGACCGGCGCCGAGTGCCATCAACGGCTCGACCGTCACGTGGATCGTGCGACCGCAGCGACGCTGGTGCCACACCCCGGCGACCGTTCCGTCGACCAGCAGCACCGGGTAGTTGCCGGCCTGCCCACGGGCCAGCGCCCGGTCGGCGGCAGCCCCGGGGAAGAGCAGGTCACGCGGGTGGCAGCCGACCGTATACGCGTCGAAGTAGGGCAGCAGGCGCACCCCCGACGGCCCGTCGTCCGGGAAGTCGGTGTCGCCGGCCGCCACCCACGCCCGCGTGCCCTCCACCGTGACGGGTGCCAGGTCCAGCGACTCGAACAGCGTCGCCGCCCAGGTCGCGGGTACCGACAGCCACCGGGCGAACTGCGCCGGGGTGGCCGGCCCGTACGCGTACAGGTAGCTCCGGACGAGGGCGGCCAGCGCGGCCGTGCCGTCCATCGGCGCGAACCCGGGCAGCCAGCGGGTTGGGCTGGTGTGGGTGGTGGAGCGGCCCCGGTTCGGGCCGAAGCAGATCACGCCGCCCCGGGTGGCGGCCGTCATCGCGGAGATCCAGCGCGGCCATTTGTCCTGGAACGCGTCCATGACCCGCTCGCCGGCCCAGGGGCCGGTGCGGGCGACCACCTGCTCCGTCAGCTCGTCGGTGGTCAGCTCGGCCTCGGCCAGCGCGTCCGCGAGGGCCGCGAGGACCTGCTCGGTCTGCGCCGGGGTCAGCAGGTCGCGGCCCTGCTCCCACGACGGGACCGGCAGCGCGGAGAGCGCGCCCGTCCACATCGGCAGGTCGGCGGTGGCGAGCAGGTGCACGGTGCCGCGCGGCCCGCGGCTCTTGACCAGGATCCGGTCCGTCCACAGCGCCTGGCGCACCAGCGCACGGGTGGCGCCCGGGACCCGCAGCCCGACGGACAGTTCGGCGGCGGAGGCGACCTGGGCGTGCGCGCCGCACATCGCGGACACCACGGCGGCGACGGTGTCGGCCTCCGGGGCGGAACCCGTCGCGGTCGGCGCGGAGAGCCCGTGCCGGTCCATGCGCCGGGCGCACACCTGACCCCAGCTCAGGTTGATCACCGCAGGCTCCCGAAGAACGCGCGGATGTCCGCCGCGTGCGCCAGCGGCTCATCCATCGCCACGAAGTGGCTACCCGGGTTGCCCTCCGGCCAGTGGACGATCGCGTTGTCCCGCTCGGCGAGGCGCCGCATCAGCGCGGACCCTCCGCCGTACACGCCGGACGGCACCCGCCGCTGCCCCTTCGGCCAGGCGAAACCGCCGTCGTCCGCGATCGTGACGCGCTCGTACATCGGCCACGAGGACGATCCCGACGTGCCGGTGAACCAGTACAGGCTCACGTTGGTGAGCAGGTGGTCCCGGTCGATGGCCTGCTCCGGCGTCGGCACCGTCATGGTGAACTCCTTGAACTTGTGCATCATCCAGGCCAGCAGCCCGACCGGCGAGTCGTTCCAGGCGTACGAGAGGGTCATCGGCGCGGCCCGCAGCAGCGCGTGATGGTCCACGCCGCCGCTCATCCACTGCTGCATCTGCTCCCACTCGGCGCGTTCCGCCTCGGTCATGCCCGGCACGTCGGCGGCGGTCGGGAAGCCGAACCCTCCGTCGATGTGTACGCCCACCACCTGCTCGGGCGCCACGGTCGCCACCTCCGGCGCGACGTACGCGCCGAGGTCGCCGCCCTGGGTGCCGTACCGGTCGTAGCCGAGGCGACGCATCAGCTCGGCCCACATCCGGGCGACCCGGTTGACCGTGAACCCGGCCGGTGGCGCCTGCGAGAAGCCGTAGCCGGGCACCGACGGCACCACCACGTGAAGGGCCTGCCCGGGGTCCCCACCGTGGGCGCGCGGATTGGTCAGCGGGCCGATCAACTCGGTGAACTCGACCACCGAGTTCGGCCAGCCGTGCGTCAGCAGCAACGGCAGCGCGTCCGGCTCCGGCGAGCGTACGTGCAGCAGGTGCACCTCCAGCCCGTCGATCTCGGTGACGAACTGCGGGAACTCGTTCAACCGCGCCTCGTGCAGCCGCCAGTCGTAGCCGGTCGCCCAGTGGTCGGCCATCTCGCGCAGGTAGTCCACCGGCACTCCGCGCGTCCAGTCGGCGCCGGGCAACGAGCGGGGCCACCGGGTCCGCGAGAGCCGGTCACGCAGGTCGTCGAGCTCCGATTGCGGGATGTCGATGCGAAATGGCGTCATGTCGGCCACGCTACGACCTATATAGGTCAGGTCCTGTCACACATCGCTGGCATTCTGGAGCCATGTCCGACACCCCCGCCCGGCTGCTGAATCTGCTCTCTCTGCTGCAGACCCCGCGCGAGTGGCCCGGCAACGAGCTGGCCACCCGGCTCGGCGTCAGCCTGCGCACCGTCCGCCGGGACGTGGAACGGCTGCGCGACCTGGGCTATCCGGTGCGGGCGACGATGGGCGCGATCGGCGGATACCGCCTCGTCGCCGGCAAGGCGATGCCGCCGCTGCTGTTGGACGACGAGGAGGCGGTGGCGATCGCGGTCGGTCTTCGTACCGCCGCCGGTCATGCGGTGGCCGGGATCGAGGAGGCCTCGGTGCGAGCGCTGGCGAAGCTGGAACAGGTGCTGCCCGCCCGGCTGCGCCACCGGCTCGGCGCGCTGGGTGCCGCCACCGAACCGCTGCTCACCTGGGGCGGGCCGACGGTCGACCCCGAGCAGCTGACCGCGCTGGCCGCCGCCGTCACCAACCGCGAGCAGCTCCGGTTCACCTACCGGCGGCGCGACGGCGCGGCCGGCGAGCGGCTGGTCGAGCCCTACAAGCTGGTGTCGGCGGGCCGCCGGTGGTATCTGGTGGGATACGACAACGACCGGGGCGACTGGCGGATCTTCCGGGTGGACCGGATGGGCGAGCTGCGATCCACCCGGACCCGTGTCGCACCTCGTTCGCTGCCGGCCCCCGACGCAGCGGCGTTCGTGACGGAGAAGCTGCTCGAACTGACCCCGGTCTACCGGGCGGTGGTGACCCTGCACGCACCGGTGGAGCGGATGACCGGCCCGCTCGGTGGCGCCTCGGTCGACCTGGAGCCGATCGACGCCACCTCCTGCCGGTTGCGCAGTCACGCCGACACCCTGGAGTGGCTGGCGTGGCGCCTGCTGACCCTCGGCTGCGATTTCGAGGTGCACGAGCCGCCGGAGCTGATCGCGTACCTCCGCGAGATCGGCGCGCGGGCCACCCGGGCTGCCGGCCCGACAACCGGGTAGGCAGCGCGGGCGGTGGCACGACCGCCCGGCCTAGGCTCGAACGGCCGATGGCGTGGCCGAAACGACTGAAAGGCCACATAGTGGGGGGAAGCGGGCGTGACGCGTGGTGACGCGGAGCTGGTCCTGCTCGCGCAGGCGGGCGACGCGGCGGCGCTCGGTGTGCTGCTGGCCCGGCACGAGGCAGAGATGCGGGCGGTCGCGCTGAGCCTGCTCGGCTACGGTCCGGACGCCGAGGACGCGGTCCAGGACGCGATGGTGGTGGCGTTGCGCCGCATCGGCGAGGTTCGCGACCCGGCCTCGATCGGCCCGTGGCTGCGGGCCATCGTCCGTAACAACAGTCGGACGACCCTGCGCCGGCCCCGGCCCGTCCCGGTCGCCGAACCCGAGTGGTTCGCGCAGCCGGCCACCACCCCCACCCCCGAGGAGGCGCTGGACCGGGGCGCGCTGCGTGACTGGGTGTGGCACGCCATCGGGGCGCTGTCCGAGCCCGACCGGCTGGTGACCCTGCTGCGGTACTTCAGCGACGCCTCCTCGTACGAGCAGATCGCCGCCGTCTGCGGCGTGCCGGTCGGCACCGTCCGCAGCCGGCTCAGCCACGCCCGCCGCGCCCTCGCCGGCGGCCTGCGGGCGTCGGCGGCCGCGGCGCACGTCGACGTCACCGCGTCCAGCGACGCCCGGTGGCGCGAGGGCCGCGACATGATCACGACGGCGATGCGCGGTGACTTCGACCGGGTGGTGCGCGAGAGCTGGTGGCCGGACGCGGAGATGCTCGCGCCGGGTGGCCTGCGCGGCGGCACCGACCTGGCGGTCCAGGGCATGACGAAGGACCTGACGAACGGGGTACGACAGCGGCTGCGCAACGTCGTGGCCAGCGGTGACGTGCTGATCTGGGAAACCGACCTGATCAGCCCGCCCGACGACCCGGAGCACTGCCCGCCCGGGGCGCTGTGGATGCAGGTGCTGCGCGAGGGCCGGGTACGCCAACTCACCCTCTTCCACCCCGTCCCCGCGCTGGTCTGAAAAAACTTTCCCGACCGAGCGAACTTTCCCCTCGGCCCGCGCATCTGGTCCGCGTCATGCACCAGTTGCCGTGTCGGCGGACGCCGCGCGGGTCTCGGATCGGGAGATAGTTCATGGGTTCCACCCGCCACGACGTCAGCGCCCTCACACCCGGTGCCCACACGTTCACCGTCGACGGCGTTCGGCAGGTCTACCACGTCGCCGGCGCCGGCCCGGTGTGCGTGGCGCACTCCGGCGGCCCGGGCATCGAGTGGACGTACCTGCGGACGCCCAGCCTTGAGGCGCACTTCACCATGGTCTACGTCGAGCCGGTGGGCACGGGCGCGTCGGGACAGCTCGACAACCCCGACGATTACCGTCTCGACACGTATGTCCGGTTCCTGCACGCCGTCGTCGAGCACCTCGGCGAACCCAGGGTCTACCTCCTCGGGCACTCGCACGGCGGTTTCGTCGCCCAGCGGTACGCGCTCACCCACCAGGACCGGATCGCCGGCCTCGCACTGTACGACACCTCACCCGTCACCGGCGCCGAGTTCTGGGCCGAGGCCATGGCCAGCCTCGCCGCCTACCCGCAGCGGCACCCGGACCGGCCGGAGGCGACGGCGGTCCCGGCCGCCTTCGCGCAGATCGGCGGCGCGACGGACGACGAGTCGTTGGGGGCCGCGCTGCGCGCCGCCCTGCCGGTGTACTTCGCGGACTTCTGGGGTCGACGGGACGAGTTCGCCCCGTTTCAGGCGGCCGTCCGGATCTGGTCGACGCCGGCCGACGCGCAGGACCCCACGCCCTTCGACGTGCGGGACAACCTCGGTGAGATCACCGTGCCCGTCGTGGTGATCGTCGGGACGTACGACTTCATCTGCGGCCCCCGCTGGGCCGAGCAGCTGCACGCGGGGCTTCCGGACTCGCGGCTGGTGACGCTGGAGCGAAGCGGGCACTTCGCGCACATCGAGCAGCCGGTGGAGTTCACCGACGCCGTGGCGGAGCTGCTGAAGCGGTGACCCACCCCGGCACAGCGCGTCCCGAGGTCGTTCGTCACAGCGGGCAGGCCTCGGCGTACAGGCGCGTTGCACGGTCATAGGCTGAGCACTTTGCTGCACCGTGACAAAGAGGAGACCGCCGTGAGCCAGACCGAACGGATGGATTCCGTCGACGAGTGGAACGTGGCCGAGGACGACGGGGTCCTGGACGCCTCCGACACCCTCGACGACGACCGGGTCGGCGACCCCCTCGACACCGGCATCATCGCCGAGGACCACTGGACGGCGGCGAACCGGTTCGGCACCACGCCGGCCGAGGAGCGGGCGGGCGAGTCTCTGGCGCAGCTCCTCGCCGAGGAGGAACCGGACACCGACCCGTACGCGGAGAGCGTCGACGACGAGGATGAGCTGACCCGGCGGGGATACGAGCGCGAGGCGCGGGCGGGGCGGCTCGTCGCCGACGACGAGGGGCTCAGCGAGGACGACGAGGCCGAGTCGGTGGCGTGGGACGTCGGGATCGATGGAGGCGCCGCCAGCGCCGAGGAGGCTGCGATCCACCTGGTCGAGGACCCGAACGGGCCCGGGGACGGCCCGCTTCGCTGAACGCCGCGCCGCCGCGCTCGGCACCACGAGGGGTGCCGAGCGCGGCGAGCGGGTCGCTCAGTGGATGACGACGGGGGCCTTGGCCAGCTCACCCTGGTCGTCGAGCGGCTGCGCCGGCTTCCGCCGGCGTGGCAGCAGGGCAGCCGGGATGAAGGTGAGCAGCACCAGCGCGAACGCCACCCAGAACGTGGTGGCGAACGACTTGGCGGCGAAGTCGAGCCCGCGCTCGATGAGCGACGGGTCCACCGGCGTCTGCTGGAGCAGCTCCGGCCGCTGCTGGGCGGCGATGGCCAGCCCGGCCTCGGTGACCGGCTTGCCGCTCGGGTCGACCAGGCCGGGGATCGGCCGGGAGCCGTTCAGCTCGTTGGTGAGGATCACCGACATCACCGCGGCGCCGATCGACCCGCCGATCTGCTGGAGGATGTTGACCAGCGTGGAGCCGCGCGCCACGTCGTGGGCCTGCAACGTCCGCAGCGCCGACGTCATGATCGGCATCATCGTGCCGCCCATGCCCAGGCCCATCACGAACAAGGACCCGCCGAGCAGCCAGTACGAGGTCTGCGGGTCGACCTGGGTGAAGCTGAAGAACCCGACGACGATGAGCGCCAGCGCGAACGGGACCGTGCGACCGATGGGCACCCGGTCGGCCAGCGTGCCGGCGATCGGCATGGTGATCATCGCGCCGATGCCCTGCGGCGCCATCAGCAGACCGGCGGCCAGCGTCGACTCGCCGCGCACCTGAAGGAAGTAGCTCGGGAACAGCAGGCCGGCGCCCATGAACGCGATGATGAACACGAACAGCGTCACCGAGGCGATGGTCAGGTTGCGGTTGGTGAACAGCCGCAGGTCGAGCAGCGGGTGCCGAGGCTTGAAGGAGTAGAGCACGAACGCCACCACCAGCGCGGCGCCGACCAGCATTGGCGCCCACACCTTGGTCTCGGCGAAGGTGCCCGTCTCCGGCAGTGACGAGACGCCGTAGAGGAACAGCGCGAGCCCCGGTGAGAGCATCAGCATGCCGATGAAGTCGAACGACTCCGACGGCTCGGGCGCGTCCTTCGGAAGCGCCATCTGCGCGTAGACCAGCGCGACCACGCCGATCGGCAGGTTGATCAGGAAGATCCAGTGCCAGCTCGCGGTGTCGATCAGCCAGCCACCCAGGATCGGGCCGCCGATCGGCCCGAGCAGCATCGGGACGCCGAGGACCGCCATCAACCGGCCGATCCGGTGCGGACCGGCGGCCCGGGTCATGATGGTCATGCCCAGCGGCATGAGCATGCCGCCGCCGAGGCCCTGCAGGACGCGGTAACCGATGAGCTCGCCGATCGTGTCGGCCGTGGCGCAGAGCCCGGACCCGATCGTGAACAGGGCCAGCGCCACCATGTAGAGGCGTTTGGTGCCGAACCGGTCGGCTGCCCACCCGCTCAGCGGGATCACCGTGGCCAGGGCGAGGGTGTAGGCGGTCATCGTCCACGCGACACGGGCGTAGGACGCGTCGAACTCGCTCTGGAACGTCGGCAGCGCGACGCTGACCACCGTCACGTCGAGGATCGACATGATCGCGCCGAGGACGACGACGCCCGCCACCTTGAGCACCGCGGCGTCGAGTTTGTCCGATGTCGCGACAGATTGCTGGGTCACAAACTCTCCTGAAGTCGGTTGAACCGGCGAATGGTGGGCGGTGGCGGCGGTGCCGCGCCTACCAGGCGCAGGACGCGACGTACCGAGGCGACGACGCGCGCAGGCAGACTATCTGTCCCCTGTGACGGTCCGCCGCCGGATTTCGTGACCGCGCGGCGGCGCATCCGTTCGGCCGTCCGATTGCAGCCGGTTGTCGGGGTGTCGATCAGCCAGCCGAAACGGCCGAGCCCGCCGTCGACGCGGTCCGCCCCGGCCGGCGCCGAGCGGGTCCCACAAGGGGCAGCCGGGGAGGTGGACCTTCAGGCGGTGGACACCGGCACCGCGGCGGTCAGCGCCCAGTCGTGCCCGATGTCGGCGGCCGCGCGCAACAACCGCGGCAGGTGGTCGTCGACCAGCGTCTCCAACGACGTCTCCGCGGCGTGCACGGTGACGTTGATCGCGGCGATGACCCGACCGTCGCCGTCGCGGACCCCGGTGGCGACGGACCGGATCCCCGGAGCGAGATCCTGGTCGGCGAGCGCCCAACCCTTCGCACGCACCTCGCGCAGCACGGCGTCCAACTCACCGGGCGAGGGCTGCCAGCGGGGCGTGATCCCGGAGCGGGTCGGCTCGGCGAGCACGGCGGCCAGCGTCTCCGGCGGCAGCCCCGCGAGCAGCACCTTGCCCATCGACGTCGCGGGGGCCGGGAAGCGGGTGCCGATGGTCACGGCGAGCGTGACGATCTTCGGTACGGCGACGCGGGCGACGTAGACGATGTCGCTGCCGTCGAGCTGGGCCATCGAGGTGGACTCGTTCGTCTGCGCGACGAGCTTCTCCATGTGCGGGCGGGCGACGTCCCACATATTCAGCGCGTTGACGTACGCCATCCCCAGTTCCAGGACGCGCGGGGTGAGGGCGTGGCCACGGCCGACCGCGCGGACGTAGCCCAGCGACTCGAGTGTGATGAGGATGCGCCGGACCGTGGGCCGGGCCAGGCCGGTGGCGGCGGCGATCTCACTGAGCGTCATCGACGGGCAGGCCGGACGGAAGGAGCGCAGGACGTCGAGACCCCGGGCGAGAGCCTCGATGAAGTCGGGCCCGGCGCCCCTTCCGGTGTCACTCATGTCCTAATGCTTCCACTGCGCCGAGCCGGCGTCCCACTCGGTGTACTGGTACGGGTTCTCCAGGATCGCGGTCTCCGGGACGTCCGGGTTCATGCCCCGCAGCCACGCCTCCTCCCCCATGGTCTCGCGGAGGTGGTCGATCGTGGCCGCCACCCTGGCCCGCGCGGCGGCGAGGTCGACGTCGACCAGCCGGCCGTCCCGCTTGACGACCCGGCCGCCCACCAGCACGGTGTGCACGTCGCCGCGCTGGGCCTGGAAGACGACGTGACCGTGCGGGTTGAGGATCGGGAACATCACCGGTGAGGCGTCGTTCTTGATCAGGACGATGTCGGCCTGCCGGCCGGGGGTGAGGGCGCCGATCGTGGAGTCCATGCCGAGGGCGCGGGCGCCGCCCCGGGTGGCCCACTCGACGACCTGCTCGGCCCGCAGGTGGCAGTGGGTGATGGTGTCCTGCTTGGCGTGCGCCTCCAGGTGCTCGCGGGAGCGGTCGGCGCCGAGCGTGGTCCGCATCGCCGAGAAGAGATCGCCGCTCCACCAGACGCTGGTGTCCATGGAGAGCGACACCGGGATGTCGTGGTGGCGCAGTTGCCAGGTGGGCGGGTAACCCTGCCCGGCGCTCTGCTCACTCTCGGTGGAGACGGAGACGGAGCCGCCGGTGGCGGCGATCCGGTTGTACGAGTCGTGGGTGAGCGTCGCCGCGTGCACGTAGACGGTCGAGGGGTTCATGAAGCCGTGCTCGTGCATCAGCCGGATGCCGTCGTCGTTGGTGGCGCCCCAGACGCCGGCGTGGGTGGTCACCGCGGCGCCCAGTTCCCGGGCCACCTCGAAGGCGGCGCGTTCGGGGAAGGCGGGATCGCCGGTGACGTCGAACGCCATCTGGAAACCGGCCAGCTTGCCGCCGTCGATCCGGCGCCGGTGGAAGTCGCGGAACTCCGGCGAGGTGGCCCACTCCCACGGGCCCTGCTGGATGTTGCCGTAGGCGAGCACGAACCGTCCGTCGACCGCCTCGAGGGCGTCGACGGCCGCGTCGGCGTGATCGGGTGTCTGGAGGCCGTGCGACCAGTCGACGGTGGTGGTGACGCCCGCGTCGACCGCTTCGATCGCGGCGAGCAGGTTGCCCGCGTACACGTCCTCGGGCCGGAACAGCTTGCCGGATTCCAGGTAGTACCAGACGAAGTACTGCGTCAGGGTCCAGTCGGCGCCGTACCCGCGCATGGCGGTCTGCCACATGTGCCGGTGGGTGTCGACCATTCCCGGCATGAGGATGCCGCCGGCGGCGTCGATCTCCAGGGCGTCGTCGGGAGCGGTGAGGCCGACGCCCACCTCCGCGATCCGGTCGCCGATGACCAGCACGTCGGCGCCCGGCAGCACCGTGTGTGCGTCGTCCATGGTGAGAACCAGGCCGTTGCGGAAGACCACCGGCCGGGAGGTTGCGCTCATCGCCACCCATTCCTTTCCGGGTACGAGGGGTTCCGGACGGTTGTCCGCTGTGCGGCCAGCCCCGAGTGGCGCCAGTGTGGTCCCGGTCACGAAGTCGTGTCAAGGACCCGTTTCGGTACGATGAGCTGACCGTTGACAGCTCCCAGCCGGTGACGCAAGCTATTTCTGCGGACAGGTGTCCGCAGAACGGGCGGAAACATGGTGCAGCATTCGACGGGGCCACTAGCCGGCCTGCTCGTCGCGGACTTCTCCCGGATCCTCGCCGGGCCGTACGCCACGATGCTCCTGGCCGACCTGGGCGCCCAGGTGATCAAGGTGGAGAGCCCCGGTGGCGACGACACCCGCACCTGGATGCCACCCACCCGCGACGGCGTCTCGACGTACTACCTCGGCATCAACCGCAACAAGCGGTCGATCGCCCTCGACCTGAAGAAGCCGGACGACCTGGCGGCCGCGCAGGAACTCGCCCGCCGCGCCGACGTGATGATCGAGAATTTCCGGCCCGGCGGCCTGGCCCGCTTCGGCCTGGACTACGACACCGTCACCGCCGGCAACGAGAAGGTCGTGTACGCGAGCATCAGCGGTTTCGGCACCGGCGCCGGAGCGGACTTCCCCGGCTACGACCTGATGGTGCAGGCGATCTCGGGCCTGATGAGTCTCACCGGCGACCCGGACGGCCCGCCGTACCGGGCCGGCATCTCCGTGTTCGACGTGATGGCCGGGCTGCACGCGAGCATCGGCATCCTCGCCGCGCTGCACCACCGTGGCGCGACCGGCAAGGGGCAGCACGTCGAGGTCAACCTGCTCAGCTCCGCGCTGTCCGGCCTGGTCAACCACTCCAGCGGCTACGTCGCCGATGGCACCGTCCCGTTCCGGATGGGCAACGCGCACCCGAGCCTCTTCCCGTACGAGCCGTTGCCCACGGCGGACGGCGAGCTGATCGTCATCGCCGGCAACGACGGGCAGTTCCGCAAGCTCTGCCAGGTACTCGACCTGCCCGACCTGCCCGACGACCCGCGCTTCGGGCGCAACCAGGATCGCACCGCCAACCGCGAACAGCTGCGACCCCTGCTCGTCGAACGACTCGCCAAGCGGACCAAGGACGAGTGGTTCCGCGACCTGCTCGCCGCGGGCGTACCGTGCGCACCGATCAACACCATCGACGGCGGCGTGGCGCTCGCCCAGGAGCTGGGGCTCGACCCGGTGGTGGCCGTCGGCGACGTGCCGGGGGTCCGCAACCCCATCACCTTCTCCGACACCCCCGCCCGGTACGAGCTGCCGCCGCCCGGGCTCGACGAACACGGCGAGGAGATCCGCGCGTGGCTGAAGAGCTGAGCTTCCCGACCGGGATCGGCACGTCCGACCCGACCACCATCTCGCTGCTCGGGCAGGACCTGGCCGCCGACCTGATGGGCCAGGTCGGCTTCGGCGAGCTGGCGTACTGGCTGGTCGCCGGCCGCCGGCCCACCCGGGGCGAGGTGCGGGTCTTCGAGGCGGTACTGGTGGCGCTCGCCGACCACGGCTTCACCCCGACGGCGATCGCCGCCCGACTCACCTACCTGTCCGCCCCGGAGTCGCTTCAGGGCGCGCTCGCCGCCGGCCTGCTCGGTGGCGGCTCGCGCTTCCTCGGCGTCACCGAGGACTGTGGACGCTTCCTCGCCGACACGCTCGCGCAGGCAGGAGAGGTGACCGATTACGACGCCGTGGCGCTCGACGCCGTCACCCGTGCCCGGCAGGAGCGCCGGCTGGTCCCGGGGCTCGGGCACCCCGTGCACAAGGAGCAGGACCCGCGCACCCCCGTCCTGATCCGGATCGCCACCGAGGAGGGTCTGCACGGCCCGCACCTGCGACTGTTCGAGGCAATCGGACGGGTCCACCCGCAGGTGCTCGGCCGGACCCTGCCGCTCAACGGCGCCGGGGTCTGCGGCGCGGCGCTCGCCGACCTCGGGCTCCCCGTCGAGATGTTGCGCGGGTTCGCCCTGCTGGCCCGCGCGGCCGGGCTGCTCGGGCACCTCGCTGAGGAGCGGCGCCGACCGCTCGGCATGGACATCTACCGCACCGTCGACCGCAACGCCGTGTACGAACCCTGATCCCCCTTTTCAGCCCCCGAGAGGAGTGGGAATGGCCTCCATCGTCGCGGTCATCGCCTCCACCCATCACCCCTTCTACTACCGCGCCAGCACGGCCACGGGCGAGGATCGGCCACCGTTCGCCGACGAGTGGACCAGCAAGATCCTGGCCTTCCGGGAGACGCTGACCCGGGCCCGGCCCGACGTGCTGGTGATGGTCGGCTCCGACCACTTCCACCAGCTCTGGCTGGACAACATGCCGCAGTTCCTGGTCGGCAAGGCGCCCTTCTACGACGCCAACTGGTACAACGAGGAGCGTGAGTTCGGCCTGCCCCGCATGCTGCTGAAGGGTCAGGAGGACCTGTCCGCGCATGTGCTGCGGGCGGGGCTCGACGCCGGCTTCGACCTCGCGTTCAGCAACGAGCTGCGCATCGACCACAGCATCACCTGCCCGATCATCACGCTGCGGCCCGAGGCCGACCTGCCGATCGTGCCGATCTACACGAACATCTTCGCGCCGCCGCTGCCGCAGCCGAAGCGCTTCGTCCAGCTCGGCGAGGCGATCCGGGAGATCGTCGAGTCGTGGCCGTCGCACCTGCGGGTCGCCGTCATCGGCACCGGCCACCTCTCGCTCGAGCTCGGTGGGCCCCGGCAGTTCGGCCCGCACGGCCCGGACCCGGAGTTCGACCAGCGGGCCGTCGAGTGGATCGCCAACGGCGACCTGGACGGGTGCCTGCGCGAGGTCACGCTGGACAGCCTGCACTCACCGGGCAACGCCACCCACGGCTTCATGGACTTCATGCTCATGATGGGCGTGGCCGGTGCCGGCGTGAAGGCCGACTACGTCGACACCCTCGACCTGTTCCACACCATGGAGGCGTACTTCACCTGGTACCCGAACGGAGCGCCGGCGGCATGAGCAAGTACCTGCTGAACAAGTTCCTCTACACCGTCGACCGCGATCCGGAGCTGGTCGAGCGCTACCGGAGCGAGCCGCGCGAGCTGGTCGCCTGGTGGGAGGCTGAACGCGCCAACGCGGTGCTCAACTGCCACGGCGGGGAGGCGAGCACCTGGCTGCGCTTCGACGACGTCGAGCGCGAGGCGCTGGCCGCCCACGACCACGTGAAGCTGTTCGAGCTGGGCGCCCACCCGTTCCTGACGCTGACCCTCTTCATCGCCGTCTTCGAGCGGGACAACACCGAGCCGCTGGAGTACCAGAAGTCCTACGGCGCGCGGCTGGCTCACTTCGCGATGCCCTACCCGGACATCGCGACGTGATCCGCGCGGCCCAGCTCACCGCCTGCGGCACTCCGCCGACGGTCTCCGAGCGGCCGGCCCCCGTGCCGGCCGACGGCGAGGTGGTGGTCACCGTCGAGGCGGTGCCGATCACCCCGCTCGACGTGCTCTGCGCCACCGGCACCAGCTACTTCGGCACGCCGGCGACGCCGTACGTGCCGGGCGTGCAGGGTGTCGGCCGGCTCGCCGACGGCACCCCCGTCTGGTTCGGGACCTCGGCCGGCATGCGGCCCGGAGTCGACGGCAGCATGGCGACCACGGTCGCGGTGCCCACCGCCGACGTGGTGGCGCTGCCGCCCGACGTACCGCTGACCCTGCTCGCCGCCCTGGGCCTCTCCGCGGTCGCCGCGCACGCGGCCCTGACCCGCGCCGGCGGCCTGGTGGCCGGCGAGCAGGTCATCGTGCTCGGCGCCGGCGGCGTGGTCGGCCAGGCGGCCGTGCAGCTGGCCCTGCTCGGCGGGGCGCGGCGTGTGATCGCGGTGGCCCGCTCCGCTTCGGCGCGGGCCCGCGCCGAGGAGCTCGGGGCGGCGGCCGCCCTCCCGCTGCTGCCGGATGACGACGTCGCGTCGATGGCCGACCGACTGCGCGACGCCGCCAACGGTCCGATCGATCTCGTCCTCGATCCGGTCTTCGGCGTTCCGGCCGCGGCGGCGCTGCGGGTGCTGCGCCCGGGTGGCCGCCTGGTCAACCTGGGCAGCGCCGCGGGCGCCACCGCGCCGATCGAGTCCGCCGTGTTGCGCAGTGGCTCCTTGCGCATGATCGGCTACACCAACAACGGGTTGTCGACCGAGCAGCGGGCGGCGTCGCTGGCCGTGGTGGCCGGGCACGCGGCCGCCGGTCGGCTCACCGTCGACCATGAGATCGTGCCGTTCGCCTCGGTCGCGGACGCCTGGTCCCGGCAGGACAACGGCACCGCGGCCGGCCGCGTCGTCCTCGCGCTCTGACCAGGCCCGGCCCCAGCCAGGGATCGCGAAACCCTGGATAGACCGCACCTGGTTGGGGCTCGGCGCCGGTGCCACGGTCGGTGCATGACACCTTCCACCCACACCGTCACCGGCCACTGGATCGGTGGCGAGATCGTCGCCGGCTCGGCCGGCACCCTTCCCGTCGTGAACCCGGCGACCGGTGACATCGTCGCCGAGACGCCGGCCGGCACCGCCGCCGACGTCGACCGGGCCGTCGCCACCGCCCGGGCGGCCTTCCCCGCCTGGGCGGCGACCACCCCGCAGCACCGGGCGGATGTGCTGCGCCGCCTCGGCGCGGGCCTCGCCGCCCGGCAGGAGGAGATCGCCGGGGCGATCACCGCCGAGATGGGCTCCCCGATCGGCATGTCCCGGACCGCCCAGGTCGCCTTCCCCGCCGCCGTGATCGAATCGGTCGCCGGCCTCGCCGACGACTTCGCCTGGACCGAGGAGGTCGGCAACTCGCTGATCGTCCGCGAGCCGATCGGCGTGGTCGGCGCGATCACGCCGTGGAACTTCCCGCTGCAGCAGATCGTCTCCAAGCTGGCGCCGGCGCTGCTCGCGGGAAACACGATGGTGTTCAAGCCGTCCGAGAACGCCCCGCTGACCGCGCGGATCCTCGCCGAGGTCGCCGCCGAGGCCGGCGTACCGGCGGGCGTGTTCAACGTGGTGTACGGCACCGGCGCGGTCGTCGGCGAGGCCATCTCCGCCCACCCGGACATCGACATGATCTCCTTCACCGGCTCCACCCGGGCCGGGCAGCGAATCGGGGCGGTGGCCGCGGCGACCGTGAAGCGGGTCGCGCTGGAGTTGGGCGGCAAGGGCGCGAACATCATCCTCGACGACGCCGACCTGCCGAAGGCGGTCACCGCCGGGGTGATGATGTCCTTCGCCAACGGCGGCCAGGTCTGCGGCGCATGGCCGCGGATGCTGGTGCCCGCCTCCCGGCAGGACGAGGTCGTGTCGCTCGCCGTCGAGGCGGCGAAGCAGTTCACCGTCGGCGACCCCGCCGACGAGGCGACCCGGATCGGCCCGATGGCCTCGGAGGCCCACCGGCAGAAGGTCGTCGGGTACATCGAGCGGGGGGTCGCCGACGGCGCCCGGCTCGTGTTCGGTGGCCCAGGTCGGCCGGAGGGCCTGGCGAAGGGCGCCTACGTGCAGCCGACGATCTTCGCGGACGTCGACCCGAACTCCGCGATCGCCCAGGAGGAGATCTTCGGCCCGGTGCTGACGATCATCCCGTACGCCGACGAGGATGAGGCCGTAACCATCGCCAACGGCACGCTGTACGGCCTGACCAGCGGCGTCTTCGGCGAGCCGGAGCACGCCCTCGCGGTCGCGAAGCGGCTGCACGTGGGCCAGGTCGACGTGAACGGCGGTCACTGGAACCCGCTCGCCCCCTTCGGCGGCTACAAGCGGTCCGGCAACGGCCGCGAGTTCGGCCGCTTCGGCCTGGAGGAGTTCCTGGAGACCAAGTCCATCCAGCGCTGATCGCGCCCGGCGTCCCGGCCCGCGCCGTCGGGCCGGGGCTGTCCCGCGCCGTCGGGGCCGGGCCGCCCGGTCCCGCCCTCCGCGCGCTTTTTGCTCTGCTTCAACCGGCGCAACACCGGTTGTCCGGATAGCGGACGTCTGGTGTTGCGTGGGGTGAAGCACAGCAAAGGACTGATGCAAGGCCGCCGCCCCCGGCATCCTCGGGGCGCCGGAGCGGAACACCCCGCCCCGGTTCGCCTGTTGCAGTCACTGTGCCGGTCCCCCACCGGCACCCACCGATCGAGGAGCCACCGTGGACCGCGCCCAACTCGCCAGCTTCCTGCGTACCCGACGCGAGGCGCTCCAGCCCGAGGACGTGGGGCTGCCCCGGGGCCGGCGCCGGCGGACCGGAGGGCTACGACGCGAGGAAGTCGCCGCACTGAGCGGAATGTCCACCGACTACTACAGCCGGCTGGAGCAGCAGCGGGGGCCACACCCCTCGGAGCAGATGCTCGCCGCCCTTGCCCGTGGCCTGCGACTCTCCCTGGCCGAGCGGGACCACCTGTTCCAGCTCGCCGGTCACGCCGTCCCGCACCGTACGGTCCGGGCCGACCACGTCAACCCGGGCATGATGCGGATCCTCGACCGGCTGCACGACACCCCCGCCCAGGTGGTGAACCACCTCGGCGAGACCCTGGCGCAGACCGTGCCGGCGATCGCGCTGCTCGGCGACGAGACCCGGCACACCGGGCTGGCGCGCAGCCTGCACCACCGCTGGTTCACCGACCCGCAGACCCGGCAGCTACACCCGGCGGAGGACCACCAGACGCAGAGCCGGCTCCTCGTGGCGCACCTGCACGCGGCGTACACCCGCGACGGCCGGGGCTCGCGGGCGGCGACGATCGTCGACTCCCTGCTGGCCACGAGCCCGGAGTTCGCCCAGCTGTGGCGGGAGCACCCGGTGCAGGCCGGCTACTGCCCTCCGAAGCGCTTCGTCCACCCGGAGGTGGGGCCGCTGGAGCTGCACTGCCAGACGCTGGTGGATCCCGACCAGTCCCAGACGCTGCTGGTCTTCACCGCCGTGCCCGGGTCGGAGAGCGACGAGAAGCTGCGGCTGCTCACCGTCATCGGCGCCCAGCTCGTCTGACCCCGGTC
Organism: Micromonospora sp. NPDC005163; assembly: GCF_053599835.1. Classification (NCBI taxonomy): domain Bacteria; kingdom Bacillati; phylum Actinomycetota; class Actinomycetes; order Micromonosporales; family Micromonosporaceae; genus Micromonospora; species Micromonospora sp. NPDC005163. Next base: position 2,308 of record NZ_JBSFYP010000036.1, on the reverse strand, counting down.
AGCTCCGCAGGAACGCGAGCAGATCCTTGTTGACCTGGTCCTGGATCGTCGCCGTCATGCCGTGCGGTGCGCCCGGGTAGTAGATCTCCTTGGCATTCGCGACGAGCTTCGCGGTCTTGTGCGCCGAGTCCTTCACGGGCACGATCTGGTCGTCCTCGCCGTGCATCACCAGCGTCGGGATGTCGAACTTCGCCAGGTCGTCCCGGAAGTCCGTCTCGGAGAACGCCTTGATGCTCTCGTAGGCGTTCCACATGCCGGACTGCATGCTCCACAGCCAGAACTGGTCGAGGATCCCCTTCGACACCTTCGCACCCGGCCGGTTGGCGCCGTAGAACATCTGCGCCAGGTCCTGGTAGAACTGCGACCGGTCGGCGAAGAGCTGGGCCCGCAGGTCGTCGAAGACGCTGATCGGCAGCCCCTCCGGGTTGTCCGCGCTCTGCACCATGATCGGCGGTACGGCGGACATGAGCACGGCCTTGGCGACCCGCTCCGTCCCGTGCCGGCCGATGTAGCGGGCCACCTCTCCCCCGCCGGTGGAATGACCGACCAGGGTGGCGTCCCGCAGGTCCAGTGCCTCGATGACGGCGGCCAGGTCGTCGGCGTACCCGTTCATGTCGTTGCCGCTGCGGGCCTGGCTCGACCGGCCGTGCCCGCGACGGTCGTGCGCGACCACCCGGAACCCGTTCTGGACGAGGAAGAGCATCTGCCCGTCCCAGGCGTCGGCGCTCAACGGCCAGCCGTGGGAGAAGGTGACGACAGGCCCCTCGCCCCAGTCCTTGTAGTAGAGCTTGGTGCCGTCCTTGGCCTTGACGTAGCTCATGCCGATGCCTCCTGGTCGCGGGTCGGGAATCGGACGGACGGGCCACGGCGGGCACCCCGTGCCGGCGCCGTACCTGCGGACACCATTGAACGGGTCCGGGACGGTCCTCCCCCGATGCTAGGTGCGGCCGGCGGGCGGGACGGCCGCTTCGCCCGAACGCGGTCCGTGCCAGCGCTGCGCGGCCGGGTAGCGGGCCGGGCTGACGCCCAGGTGACGCCGGAAGTGGCGGGTCAGATGAGCCTGGTCGAAGAACCCCGCCGCGGCGGCGACCTCGGCGGGACGCCGCCCCTCGAGGAGCAGGCGACGCGCGAGCTCGACCCGGCGACCGGTCAGGTACGAGTGCGGCGGCAGCCCGTGCACGTGGGTGAACGCCCGGACCAGATGGGTCGGGTGGGCGTGCAGCAGGGCGGCGGCCTCCCGCAGCGGGACGCCCTCGACGGTGCGGGCGTCCAGCAGCTCACGCAGTTGGACGGCGAGGCCGCGCGCGGCCGGCTGGACGCTGGCTCGGGCCGGCTGCCTGAGCTGCTGGCGGAGCCGGTCCAGGATGAGCGCGAGCTGGCTGTCGGCCTCGAACTCGTCGCCGGGTACGGCGAGCACCTGATGCAGGTGGTGGATCCGGTGCCGCAGTCGCGGATCGGCCAGGTTCGGCTGGTCGACCGCGCGGCCGACCAGCTCCGCACCGAGCGTCGAGGTGTCGAGATACAGGACCCGCTTGCGGAAGCCGTGCGGCGTGGCGGCGCGGCCGTCGTGCGGTACGTACGGCGGCAGCAGGGTGACGGACGTCCGCAGCGCGCCGTGCCGGTGCCGGTTGAGGTCGAACCGGACCGCGCCATCGTCGACGATCAGCAGCGTCCACGCGTCGTGGGTGTGCGGCGGGTACGCGTGATCCACGAAGTGGGCGTGGAAGACCTCGGCGACCCCGGCTACCGAGGGTCGCCACGCGCTGACGTGCGAGCCCGCTGGCCGGGTGACCACGCTAAGAACGTACAAGACCTGCCGGTACCGGTTCGGGCAGGTTCGACGCCATGACCGAACCGATCCGCTTTCCCACCAAGATTGCCGTGCTGCTCCGCAACGACCTGGCGGGCTGGCAACAGCTGAACGTCACCGCCTTCCTGATCAGCGGCGTCGCGAACGCCGAGCCGGAGTTGCTCGGCGAGGAGTACCGCGACGCGGACGGCACCACGTACCTGCCGATGTTCCGCCAGCCGGTGCTGGTCTTCGCTGGCGACCGGGCCGTGCTGGCCGGCGCGCACTCGCGTGCGCTCAGCCGTGGGTTACGCCTCTCGATCTTCACGCAGGAGCTGTTCGCCACCGGTAACGACCGGGACAACCGGGCCGCCGTGCGGGCGGCGGGTCGGGAGAAGATCGACCTCGTGGGGTTGGCGCTGCACGCCCCGCGCAACGTGGTGGACAAGGTGCTCAAGGGTGCCACCATGCATCCCTGACCGGGTCGCCGCGGGTCGGCGCCGGGCTTCCGGCGCCGAC
>NZ_JBSFYP010000035.1:0-75543 GCF_053599835.1 Micromonospora sp. NPDC005163 | reverse complement strand
CTTCTCCCCACCCCCCCCTCTTTCCCTTTAGTTCCATCGCACCATTTTGGTTTGGTGTTTGGGGCCGCCCCCCCCGGGCCCACTCCGGGGCGGTCAGGCTTGATCCCTGCGTGGGCACGGTCGGCCGCAGCCCCGTCGTGGGGACCTGGGCGCCTCCGCGCCGGGTTTGCGTCATCGGGGTGACCGCCTTCGTGAAGGCCCTGGTCAGGGTGGTGGCTGCTTCGGTTGGGTCTTCGGCTCGCATGACTGCGCCTAGTACCGCGACTCCTGCTGCTCCCCCCTCGATACAGGCGATCACCTGATCTGGGGTTTCCACGCCGCCCAGCGCCAGCACCGGTGTTGGGCTGGCCTGGATCAGCTTTCGCAGGCCCTCGGGGTGCAGGGGTGGGCCGTAGCCGGGTTTGGTTTGTGTGGGGTAGACCGGGGAGACGGTGGCGTAGTTCTCGGTGGTGATCCGGTGCAGCTCGGACTGGTTGTGGCAGGAGCGGCCGACCAGCCGGTGGGTCGGGGGCGGGTACGGGCCGGCGGCGGGCAGGTGGACGGCGTCGCCGCCGAGCGGGTCGGGGCCAGCCACGATCAGGGTTCCGCCGGCATCGGCGAGGATCGCGCGCAGGTCGGCGGCGAGGGCGGCGCGCTCGGCGCGGGGGAGGTCCTTCTCCCGCAGCACCACCCAGCGCACTCCCCCGGCAACGGCCCCCGCCACCACCTGATCGAGCGCCCCCCGCGCCACCCGCCGATCCGTCAGCACGACAACGCCCGACGGCAGGGTTGCCGGGCACCCGGGCGGGACGCGCTCGGGGGTCACAGGTCGGGTCTTCCCTCGTCGGGGGTGGACGGGAGGGCGTGGAAGCGGCGGGCGATCCGGCCGGCGCCAGCGGCCAGCCGACCCGCCTCGACCGCGTACCGCATCGCGGTCGCCATCGCGACCGGGTCCGCGGCCCGGGTGACCGCGCTGGCCAGCAGCACCGCGTCGCAGCCCAGCTCCATCGCCAGCGCCGCGTCGGACGCCGTGCCGATGCCGGCGTCCAGGATCACCGGCACGTCCACGCCCTGCCGGATCAGCCGGATGTGGTGCGGGTTTCCGATGCCGAGCCCCGAGCCGATCGGCGCGCCGGCCGGCATCACCGCGGCGCAGCCCACGTCGGCCAGCCGGCGGGCGAGCACCGGGTCGTCGCTGGTGTACGGCAGCACGGTGAATCCGTCGGCGACCAGCTCCTCGGCGGCGCGGAGCAGCTCGACCCCGTCGGGCAGCAGGGTCCGCTCGTCAGCGATCACCTCCAGCTTGATCCAGTCGGTGTCGAACGCGTCCCTGGCCAGCCGGGCCACCTTCACGGCCTCGGTCGCGGTGTGGCAGCCGGCGGTGTTCGGCAGCAGCCGTACCCCGCACCGGTCCAGCAGCTCCAGCAGCCCACCGGCGCTGCCCGGCGCGGTGTCCACCCGGCGCAGCGCCAGAGTGACCAGCTCGGTGCCGGACGCCCGGATCGCCTGCTCCAGCACGTGCAGGTTCGCGGCGCCGCCGGTGCCGAGGATCAGCCGCGAGGTGAACGTCGCCCCACCCAGCTCGAACGGCACGCCGGTCACCCGCCCTGCGCGGCGGCGAGCACCTCGACGCGATCACCGTCGCGCAGCGCCGTGGTCGGCCAGCCGGTTCGGGGCACCACCTCGCCGTTGACCGCGACCGCCACCCCGCGCTGCTGCGGCGCGATGTCGCTGACCAGATCGGCCACCGACGCTCCACCGGGGACGCTGCGCCCGGTCCCGTTCACCGTCAACTCCACCGGTCCTCCTCTGTCGTCCGATCAGGTGCGCCGACATCGGCCGCACCAGGCCCGGCCAGCCGACCGGCCGCGCTGGTGGGATCCGGGCCGGCGGCGGCGAACCGGCCCGGGTGAAAGGGCGTGAGCAGCGGATCGGGCACGCCGGTGGTGACCAGGTCGGCGATCAGGTCGGCGGTGACCGGGGTGAGCACGATGCCGTGCCGGTGGTGCCCGGTGGCGGCCAGCACGTCCGGCCGGTCGGACAGCGGCCCGAGGATCGGCGCGTTGTCCGGGGTGCCCGGACGCAGCCCGGCGACCGTCTCGACCAGGTCGTACTCGGCCAGCTCGGGGAGCAGGTCGACGCCGGCACGGAGTAGGCGCAGCACCGCGCCGGCGGTGACCGTGGTGTCCGACCGCTCCTCGACCGTCGCGCCGAGCACCACCTCGCCGTCTGCGCGGGGCACCAGATAGACCTGCTCGCCGTCGGCGTACCCCCGGATCACGTGCCGGAAGCCCGGCGCGGCGCCGCCGGGCGCGCGTAGCCGGAGGATCTGGCCCTTCACCGGCCGCACGGGCAGGCCGGTGAGGGCGGCGGCGCCGCAGCCGGCGGCGACCACGGTGACCCGGGCGTCCACCTCGGCGAGGGAACGGACCGCCCGCGGGGCGAGCACCGCGCCGGCCCGCTGCGCGGCCGTGCGCAGCGCCGGCACCAGCAACCGTGGGTCGACCTGGTGGTCGGTGGGCGCGAGTGCCCCGCCGCGCACCCGCGGCGCGAGCGCCGGCTCGCGGTCGCGCAGCTCGGTGGGGCGCAGCGGGGTGACCGGCAGGCCCAACCCCTGCTGGTACGCCCAGAGCCGGCGCGCCTCGGCCAGGTCGTCCGCGGTCAGCCCGACCAGCAGGGTGCCCTCGGTCCGGTAGCCCAGCTCGACGCCGCTCGCCTCGGTCAGCTCGTCCGCGAACGCCGGCCACCGGGCGGCGGACGCCAGCAGCAGCCCGGTCAGCTGCCGCTCACCGAAGTACGCCTCGGCCACCGGAGAGAGCATCCCGGCGGCCACCGCCGAGGCCCCCGACCCGGGGGACGGATCGTGCACCACCACCCGAAGTCCGCGGGCGGCGCACCGCCAGGCGATCGCCAACCCGATCGGCCCCGCCCCCACCACCGCCACGTCCGCAAGGAAGGGCCCCTTGTTAACGGATTCTGTAGAGGAAGGGCCCCCTGTTAACACGTCAGCGCCCCGAGCAGCTCGGCGGTGGCCCGGGCCGGGTCGGCGGCAGCGGATACCGCGCCCACCACCGCCACCCCGTACGCCCCGGCGGCTCGCAGCGCCGGCACCCGGGCGGCGGTCACCCCACCGATCGCGATCACCGGAACGTCGACCGCGTCGTTGACCGCCCGTACCCCCGCCGGGCCGATCGGGTCCGGCAGCCCGGCCTTGGTGCTGGTGGCGTGGCACGGCCCGACGCCCAGGTAGCTGGCTCCCGCGGCGACGGCCTCGATCGCCGTCTCCGGTGCCCGGGCGGTGGCCCCGAGCACGCCGGTGGGGCCGAGCACCCGGCGGGCGGCGGCGACCGGTAGGTCGTCGGCACCGACGTGTCCACCGGCGGCGCCCACCGCCAACGCCACGTGCAACCGGTCGTTGACCAGGCAGGTCGCCCTGTACGGCGCGCAGAGCGCGAGCACCCGCCGGGCCAGGTCGTACGCCTCGCGGTCGGTGGCGGAGTCCTCGACCCGGACCTGCACCACCAGGTCGGCTCGGGCCGTGGTGAGGGCGGCCCGGACCACGGTGAGTGGATCCCGCCCGGGTCGGGTGTCGGTGATCAGATGCAGTCGCCCGAGGGACGGCACGGCAACGCTCCTCCCTGCGCCGGCATTACCCGGATCAGGTTCGACGGTCGGGGGCTGTCAGCCCCCCTCTCAGCCCGGTACACCGGACTCCCGTGGGTTACTTGCGTGTCACCGTACGACAGTTCCGGCCGTCTGCCAAGGCGGGGTCGGCCGGCGGCCGGCGGGCGAAAACCACACCGCTCGGCGAGATCCGTTGGGCGCTTCATGCGGTCCTGTTCGGAATGTCGCCCACCGTTGCAGAACCGTTACCCGCCGGCATCTTGCCGGACATTGATCCAACCGAATTAATTTGTTCAGCGATTCGACAAAATGCTGGCGTGGTTGCCCTGGCACGGCATTCGCACCGGCTCCATCTGGGACGGTCTTCGGCGAGCCGGCCCCCGCGATCCCTGTCCACCGCGACATAGGAGGCGGCGTGTCCCATTCTCGTCGTGCCCGAGTACCCATCACCGCGACCCTGATCTCCCTGGCCCTGGCCTCGACAACTCTGTTCGGGCTGCCCGCCCAGGCGGCTCCGGCCGCCGCCCAGGTCCCCCCGCGAAACACGCCGGCCGCGGCCCCGGTCAGCCAGGTGCCGCCGAAGGCGCCAAAGGCTGCGGCCGATCCCTTCTCCGTCCTGGTGTTCTCCAAGACGGCCGGCTTCCGCCACGACTCCATTCCCACCGGGCTCGCCGCGATCCAACAACTGGGCGAGGCCAACGGATTCACCGTGGACAGTTCCGAGGACGGTGGCGCGTTCACCGACGCCAATCTGGCGAAATACCGGGCGGTGATCTGGCTCTCCACCACCGGCGACGTGCTGGACGCCGAGCAGCAGGCCGCGTTCGAGCGGTACGTGCGTGCCGGCGGCGGTTACGTCGGCATCCACGCCGCCTCGGACACCGAGTACAGCTGGGCCTGGTACGGCGACCTCGTCGGCGCGTACTTCGCCAACCACCCCGCGAACCAGCAGGCCACGGTCAAGGTGGAGGACCACGCCCACCCGTCCACCGCCGAGCTTCCGGACCGCTGGTCCCGCTTCGACGAGTGGTACAACTACCAGACCAACCCCCGGCCGGACGTGCACGTGCTGGCCAGCCTGGACGAGAAGAGCTACACCCCGGGCGCCGGTGCGATGGGCGCCGACCACCCGATCGCCTGGTGCCAGGACTTCGACGGCGGCCGTTCCTGGTACACCGGGGGCGGGCACACCCGGGAGTCGTACGCCGAGCCGGAGTTCCTCTCCCACCTGCTCGGCGGGATCCGGACCGCCGCCGGGGTGGCGGACGCCGACTGCGGCGCCTCGAAGACCGCGAGCTTCGAGAAGGTCACCCTGGACAGCAACACCAGCAACCCGATGGAGTTGGACATCGCCCCGGACGGGCGGGTCTTCTACGTCGAGCGGGACGGCCGGGTGCAGGTCGTCAAGCCGGACACCGGCAGCACGTTCACCGCCCTCGACCTGGACGTCTTCACCGGCAACGAGGACGGACTGATCGGCATCCGGCTCGACCCGGACTTCGCCACCAACAGGTGGGTGTACCTCTACCACGCCCCGAACGACGGCATCGCGCGCAACCTGCTGTCCCGGTTCACCGTGACCGGCGACACCATCGACCCGGCCAGCGAGAAGCAGGTGCTGCGGGTCGACACCCAGCGCAACACCTGCTGCCACGCCGGCGGCAGCATGGCGTTCGACAGCGTCGGCAACCTGTACCTGGCCACCGGCGACAACACCAACCCGTTCGAGTCGAGCGCGTACTCGCCGCTCGACGAGCGGCCGGGCCGCCAGGACTACGACGCGCAGCGCACCTCCGGCAACACCAACGACCTGCGCGGCAAGGTGATCCGGATCCACCCGGAGGACGACGGGACGTACACCGTCCCGGCGGGTAACCTCTTCGCGCCGGGCACCGAGAAGACCCGTCCCGAGATCTACGCGATGGGCTTCCGCAACCCGTTCCGGATCGGCACCGACCCGAAGACCAACACGCTCTACGTCGCGGACTACGGGCCGGACGCCAACGCGGACAGCCCCACCCGGGGCCCGCGCGGCCTGGTCGAGTGGAACATCGTCACCCCCGGCAATTACGGCTGGCCGTACTGCACCGGGACGAACGAGGCGTACAACGACTACACGTTCCCGTCCGGCCCGAGCGGGGCGAAGTTCGACTGCGCAGCCCCGGTGAACAACTCGCCCAACAACACCGGCCTGACCAACCTCCCGCCGGTCGTCCCAGCGACCGTCGACTACGGGTACGCCGGTGACGCGCGATACCCGGAGATCGGCGGCGGCGGCGCCCCGATGGGCGGCCCGGTCTACCGGTACGACGCCGACCTCGACTCCGACCGGAAGTGGCCGGCGTACTACGACGGCAAGGCGCTGCTCGGCGAGTGGAACCAGTCGAAGATGTACACCATGCAGGTGACCGCCGACGGCAGGTCGTTGGTGGACATCAACCAGTTGCTCACCGGGATGGGCATGCTCCGGCCGATGGACTTCGAGTTCGGCCCGGACGGCGCGCTCTACCTGATCGAGTGGGGCAGCGGCTTCGGCGGCAACAACGACAACTCCGGCGTCTACCGGATCGACTACATCGCCGGTGAACGCGCGCCGATCGCGGTGGCGGCGGCCGCCCCGACGTCGGGGCCCGCGCCGTTGACGGTGGAATTCTCCAGCGCTGGGTCGCGCGACCCGGACGGCGGCGCGCTCACCTACGCCTGGGCCTTCGGCGACGGGCAGACCTCCACCGAGGCCAACCCGACGCACACCTACGCCACGGCGGGCAGCTTCACCGCCCAGCTCACCGTCACCAACCCGAAGGGCCGTACCGCGGTGGCCAACGTGCCGGTCACCGTGGGCAACACCGCGCCGACGGTGACCATCGAGTTCCCGCCGGACGGCGGCTTCTTCGACTGGGGTGACCAGGTCCACTACACGATCAAGGTGACCGACCCGGAGGACGGGCAGATCGACTGCGACCGGGTGCGACTCCAGGTGCTGCTCGGCCACGACGAGCACGCCCACCCGCTGGAGCAGCACACCGGCTGCAGCGGCACCGTCCAGACGTCGCTCGCCTCCGGGCACGGCGCCGAGGCGAACGTCTTCGCGGTCTTCGAGGCCACCTACACCGACCAGGGCGGCGCTGGCGGGGCCGGCCCGCTCACCGGCCGCGCGATCGAGCAGTTGCAGCCCAAGCGCAAGCAGGCCGAGTACTTCACCGCCACCGGGCGGGCGCCGGGGAGCACCGGCGGCGGCGACGCCGGCGTGCAGCGGGAGACCGGCGGCGACAGCGCCGGCGGCGGCCAGAACATCGGGTTCATCGAGGACGGCGACTGGTGGTCGCTCGCCCCGGCGAACCTGACCAACGTCACCGACATCCGGTTCCGGGCCGCCTCGGCAGTCTCCGGAGGCCGGGTCGAGGTCCGCGCCGGCGCCGTCGACGGACCGGTGGTCGCCTCGGCCACCGTGCCGGGCACCGGCGGGTGGCAGACGTACACGGACGTGACCGCGCCGGTGACCGGCGCCGCGAGCGGCACGCTGTACTTCGTCGCCCGGGACCCGAACGGCGGCGCGGGGTCGCTGTTCAACGTCAACTGGATGGACTTCCTCGGCCGCGGCGTCACCGAGAACGCGCCACCGGTGGTCAGCGCCACCGCCACCCCGGCCACCGGCACCGCGCCGGTCACCGTCGCCTTCGACGGCACGGCCACCGACGCCGAGGGCGACACCCCGCTGACGTACGCCTGGGACTTCGGTGACGGCGGCACCGCGTCCACGTTGGACGCCAGCCACACCTACACCAGCCCGGGCACCTTCACCGCCACCCTGACGGTGACGGACAGCAAGGGCGCGAAGTCGTACGCCACCGTGCCGGTGCGGGTCGACGCGCCGAACACGTCCTGCTTCGGGGCGCGCTCGGACGACTTCGACGGCACCAGCCTCGACAAGAACCGGTGGACCAGCGTGGTCCGGGAGAACCAGCTCTACTCGGTTGCCGGCGGCGCGCTGCGGCTGCCCACGGCGGTGGGCGACCTCTACGGTGCCCGCAACGACGCCACCAACCTGGTGCTCCAGGCGGCTCCGACCGGGGCCTGGCAGGCGACCACCCGGGTCACCCTGCCGGTGACGGCCAACTACCAGCAGGCCGGCCTGCTGGTGTACGGCGACGACGACAACTACGCCAAGCTGGACCTGCTCTACAACGGCAGCCGGCGGGTGGAGTTCATCCGGGAGACGGCCGGCACGCCGCGCAACGAGGCCGCCGACAGCACCGCCGCACCGGCGGGTGACACCGTGCACCTGCGGATCATCAGCGACGGGACGAACCTGACCGCGGCCGTCTCGGCCGACGGGCAGACCTTCACCCCGGTCGGACGATCGGCCGCGCTGGACGGCATCACCAACCCGCGGATCGGCCTCTTCGCGGTCAACGGCGGCACCGAGGCGCCGGTGGTGGACGCCAGCTTCGACTGGTTCCAGGTCACGCCGGACGCCCCGGCCGGACCGGTCGTGCCGTCGGACGAGTTCACCGGCGACACGCTGGACAAGTGCCGGTGGAACGCGATCCTGCGCGAGGACCCGAACGGTTACCGGGTCACCGGTGGCGCGCTGCGGGTCGACGTGCCCAACGGTGACATCTACGGCACCGACAACACCGGGCCGAAGAACTTCATCCTCCAGACCGCGCCGTCGGGCGACTGGACCCTGGAGACGAAGGTCGACGGCAGCCTGCTGAACGAGCAGTACCAGCAGGCCGGTCTGATCGTGCACGCGGACGACGACAACTACCTCAAGTTCGACTACATCGCGGACAACCAGGTCGGCCAACCGGTGACGCGGCGGATCGAGTTCCGCAGCGAGATCGGCGGGGCGGTCCAGAACCCGCAACCGGAGGCGGCCAACCTGACCGGCGCGGTGTGGCATCTGCGGCTCGCCCGCAGCGGCGACACCTTCACCGCGTCGTACTCGGCCGACGGGACGACCTGGACCGCGTTGACCACGCTCACCAACAGCGCGGTCGGGGCCACCCCGAAGGTCGGGTTGTTCACGCTCGGCGCCAACCAGACCGCCTCGAAGACCGCCGCGTTCGACTACTTCCGGTTGAGCACCGGGGTGGCCGACGAGACGGCGCCGGTCACCACTGCGGCGGTTTCCGGCACCCCGACCGACGGGTGGTACACCGGGCCGGTGACGGTCACCCTCACCGCGGCCGACGAGGCCGGCGGCAGCGGGTTGGCCGGGACGGCGTACCAGCTGGGCGGGGCCACCACCTGGACGGACTACACCGCTCCGGTGGCGGTCAGCGGTGACGGCGAGCACGAGCTGCGGTTCCGCTCGACCGACGAGGCGGGCAACGTGGAGTCGACGAAGACCGTCACGGTCCGGATCGACGCCACCGCGCCGGTCACCTCGGCGACGTTCGCTCCGGCGAACGACGCCGGCTGGCACGACGGGACCATCCCGGTCGTGCTGACCTCTACCGACGCCGGTTCCGGGGTGAAGACGGTGGAGTGGTCGCTGGACGGCGGCGCGTGGACGCCGTACACGACGCCGGTCGAGGTGACCGGCGACGGGCAGCACGAGCTGCTGTTCCGCGCCACCGACAAGGCGGGCAACGCCGAGACGCTCAAGTCGGCGGTGCTGCGGATCGACGGCACCAGACCGACGCTGCTGGTCTCCGGGATCGCCGACGGCCAGCTCTACGGGGACAGCCAGGACGTCCGGGTGTCCTGGCAGGCCGTCGACCCCACCTCGGGCATCGCGTCCGTGGTGGGCCGGTTGAACGGCCAGGCGTACGCCAGCGGCACCCTGCAGGCCATGTACGAGCTGCCGCTCGGCCTGCACGAGCTGACCGTGACCGCGACCGACAAGGCGGGCAACACGACGACCTCGACGGTCCGGTTCTTCGTCACCACCTCGTTCCGGGACATGCAGAACCTGCTGGACCGGTTCAAGGCGACGGGGCGGCTCTCGGCCAAGGCGCACAAGCAGTTGACGGCGAAGCTCGACGCGGCCCGCAAGGCCGAGGCTGCCGGCAACGACAACAAGGCGATCAAGCAGCTGACCGACTTCCGGACGCTCGCCGCCAACGCCACGCTGGTGGGCGAGGCGGAGATCCGGGACGTCCTGATCCGGGACGCCGACGCCATGATCGTCCGGCTCGGCGGCACGGCCAGCAAGGCCGGAGTCAAGGCGAACGACGGCGAGCCGGTCAAGGGCGCCGGACGGCTCGGTGGCGACGCCACCCGGCTCGCCCCCGGTCGCCAGCTCTGATCTGACCGACTGATCGACTCGGTATCCCAGAAGTCGGGGTGTCCCGGACCACAGGACACCCCGACTTCAGGGAACGCGGGGTGGATCAGGATCCCGCGCCACCCACGCCGGGCATCAGAGGACGGCGCGCAGGGCCGCCAGATCCTCGTCGGTGGGCTCCCAGGTGCCGGCAGCGGCGTTGGCGTGCACCTGCTCGGGCGTGGTGGCACCGGCGATCACCGAGGTCACCGCCGGCTGGGCGGCCAGCCCGCCGATCGCCACCTGGAGCATGGTCAGCCCCCGCTCGGCCGCGTACGCCTCGATCGCCTCGATGGTGTCCCAGTCGGCGGCGGCGAGTCGCTCCGCGTACCGGCCACCGCCGGAGAGCCGGCTGCCGGCCGGCGGCCGCCCCGCACGCTTGTACTTGCCGGTGAGCAGGCCGTTGGCAAGCGGGAAGAACGGCAGCATGCCGAGACCGAACCGCTCGCAGGCCGGGATCACCTCGGCCTCCACGGACCGCTCCACCAGGCTGTAGTGGTTCTGCGCGCTGATGAAGCGGGCCCGGCCGTTGGACGAGGCGATCCAGTCCGCGTCGGCGATCTGCCAGCCGGCGAAGTTGGAGTTGCCCAGGTAGCGCACCTTGCCGTCCCGGACCAGGTCGTCCAGGGCTGCGAGGGTCTCGTCGATCGGCGTGCCCGGGTCGGGCTCGTGCATCTGGTACAGGTCGATGTGGTCGGTGTCGAGCCGGCGCAGCGACGCCTCCACCGCGCGGGCGATGTAGCGCCGCGACCCCCGGGCACCGAAGTCCGGCCCGTTGAGGCCGTTCATGTCCATGCCGAACTTGGTGGCCACCACCACGTCGTCCCGGCGTCCCTTGAGCGCCTGCCCGAGCAGTTCCTCGGAGCTGCCCTGCGGCTCGCCGTAGATGTCAGCGGTGTCGAACAGGGTGATCCCGGCGTCCAGGGCGGCGTCCACCACCGCTCGGGTGCCGTCGAGGTCGAGCTTACGGCCGAAGTTGTTGCAGCCGATGCCGACCACGGACACCACGAGCCCGGAGTCGCCCAGCCGGCGATAGGTCATCTCAGTCACGAGATCCACCCTATGCCCAGCGAAGGAAGGGCCCCTTGTTAACACCTGGCGTTAACAAGGGGCCCTTCCTTCGCCTCAGCCCACGTCCCAGACCGGCTCCGGGGTCTCCACCACTTCGCTATCGCCACCGAACAGCACGAAACGGTCGAAGGATCGCGTGAACCAGCGGTCGTGGGTGACCGCGATCACCGTTCCCTCGAACGCGTTCAGGCCCGCCTCCAACGCCTCCGCGCTGGCCAGGTCGAGGTTGTCGGTGGGCTCGTCCAGCAGCAGCAGGGTCGCCCCGGAGAGCTCCAGCAGCAGCACCAGGAACCGGGCCTGCTGCCCGCCGGAGAGGGTGCCGAAGCGCTGGTCACCCTGCCCGGCCAGCTCGTAGCGGCTGAGCACCCCCATCGCCGTGTGCCGATCCATGCCGGTCCGGTGCTCGTCGCCCCGCCAGAGGATCTCGACAAGCGTCTTCGACATCAACTCCGGCCGGTCGTGGGTCTGGGAGAAGTGCCCCGGGCGCACGCGGGCGCCGAGCCGGGCCGTGCCGTCGTGCGCCACCGGGGCGAGCGCGGCCGCCCCGTCGACCGGCCCGTTGGCCGGGTCGGGGTCGCTGCCACCCCGAGCCAGCAGCCGCAGGAAGTGCGACTTGCCGGTGCCGTTGGCACCGAGCACCGCCAAGCGGTCGCCGTACCAGATCTCCAGGTCGAAGGGGTAGGTCAGGCCGTCCAACTCCAGCTGCTCGCAGATGACCGCACGCTTGCCGGTCCGCCCGCCGGTCAGCCGCATCCGGATGTCCTGGTCCTTCGGCGGTACGGGCGGCGGCCCGGCCTCCTCGAACTTGCGCAGCCGGGTCTGCGCGGCCTGGTACCGCGAGGCGAGCCCGTCGTTGTACGCCGCCTTCTGCTTGTACATCAGCATCAGCTCGCGCAGCTTCTGGTGCTCCTCGTCCCAGCGCCGGCGCAGCTCGTCGAGGCGGGCGTGCCGGGCCACCCGCGCGGAGTGCCAGCTGGCGAAGCCGCCCGGGTGCACCCAGGCGCTGCCGCCCTCCACGGCGACCACCCGGTCGGCGGTCTGGGCCAGCAGCTCGCGGTCGTGCGAGACGTAGAGCACGGACTTGGTCGACTCGCGCAGCCGCGCCTCCAGCCAGCGCTTGCCGGGCACGTCGAGGAAGTTGTCCGGCTCGTCGAGCAGCAGCACCTCGTCCGGGCCGCGCAGCAGCAGCTCCAGCGCGAACCGCTTCTGCTGCCCACCGGAGAGGGTGCGGACCGGTCGGTCCCGGACGGCGTCCCAGGGCTGGTCGAGCACGATGGTGGCGACGGTGTCGAAGAGCACCTCGGCGTCGTACCCGCCGGACTCGCCCCAGGCGCCCAGCGCGTCTGCGTACGCCAGCTGCGCCTTGCCGGCCGCGGTGCTGTACTTGCCGCGGACCTCGGCCGCCCGCATGGCCGTCTCGGTCTCGCTGAGCCGGCGGCCGGCCTCGCGCAGCGGCGGTGGGGCGAGCGACAGCGCCAGGTCGGCGAGTGTCGACTCGTCGCCGATCATGCCGATGAACTGGCGCATCACGCCCAGCCCGCCGGCCCGCGCGACGGCGCCGGTACGCACCGGCAGGTCACCGGCGACCATCCGCAGCAGTGTCGTCTTACCCGCGCCGTTCGGCCCGACCAGGGCGATCTTGCCGCCCTCCCCGACCCGGAACGACACGTCGGCGAAGAGTTCCCGACCATCGGGCAGGATATGCCCGACCGCTGCCACGTCCACGTATCCCACGCCGGGATCCTGCCCCAGCAGGGGCCGGGCGGTACATCCAATTACCGGGTGACCCGCAGCACCCGGAAGCCCTTCTGGCTGGCGTGCCGCTCGACCTGCCAGCTCTGGTCGGTGAGCCAGCGGTGCAGCGAGTCGCCACCGAGGTGCCGGGCGACCACCAGCCAGCCGACGCCGTCCGGGGCGAGCCGGGGCAGCCAGCGCAGCAGGAGGTCGTGCAACCCGTCCTTGCCGATCCGGATCGGCGGGTTGGACCAGAGCTGGGCGAAGCGAAGCTCTGCCGGCACGTCGTCCGGCGCGCTGACCCGGACCCGGTCGCCGGCGCCGACCCGGGCCGCGTTGGCGGCGGTCAGCTCGCGGGCGCGGGCGTTGACGTCGACCGCCCAGACGGTGCTCGCCGGCGCAAGGTCGGCCAGCACGCAGGTGATCGGCCCGAACCCGCAGCCGAGGTCGAGCAGGTCGCCGGTGGTGGCGGTGGTGGGCAGCTCGGCCTTGCGCAGGAGCACCGCGGTGCCCGGGTCGAGACGGCTCGCGGAGAAGACCCCGCCGGCCGAGGCGAGCCGGTAGTCGCGGTCGGCGACGGAGAACTCGACCTCGCGCGGCGGGGCGTCGCTGGCGGGCTGAGCGGTGAAGTAGTGGTCGCCGGTCACGCCGGCAATTCTCGCATTGGTCGCAGCACGCCCCGACACGGCCCACACCTACATTTCCCATTATTACCCCCTAAAGGGACAATGCCTCCTAGTCTGGGCGACATGGTGTATCGGTACGAGTCCGATGAGGACGCTTTCGTGGAGTACCCGGATGACGGGTCCGACCTGTCCGTGGCCGGCGCTGGTCCGCCTCCGCCTGCCGGGCCCTCTCCGTCGCGTTTCCCCACCCCGTCGCTGCGCCGGACGAACCAGATCGCGCTGCCGTCGTCCGCTCCGCCGCCGACCCGTGCCGACATCCCGCCCGCCCCGCCACGCGAGCAGGTCTACACCTCAGCGGAGCCGATCGAGCCGACCTCCCGGCGCGGGGGCGGCCGGCTCTGGCAGGTGCTGGTCGGTGGCGCGGCCGTCCTGGTCCTCCTCGCGCTCTGCGGCCTGGGCGCCGCCGCGCTGCTGGTGGACCGCGGCCCACAGCCGGAGACCACCCCGACGTACCAGCCGAACGCCGCCGCGTCCGACCCCGCCGAAGAACGGCAGGACCTCGACTCCCGGGACACCGACCAGGCCCCCCTCACCGCCAAGGAACTCTTCCCCGGCAAGGAACTGAAGGTCACCGACGGCCAGCCGGGCTACCAGGTGGTCAAGACACACTCGAGCGGCAGTTGCGCCGTCGCCGCCACCGACGAGGTCGCCGACCTGCTGGTCCGGCTCGGCTGCAACCAGGTGGTACGGGCCACCCTGCGGGCTCCCGGCGGCAACCACCTGGTCACCACCGGGCTGTTCAACCTGACCGACAAGGTGAGCGCGGAACGGGCCCGGGACCGGATCCGGCAACTGCTCGACGAGCGGCAGGGCCGGTTCCAGGGCATGGTCGGCAAGGAAGGCGACGGCACCGAGGTGGTGGCGACAGCCCCCGCCCGGGTCGGCTGGCAGGTCCGCGGCCACTACCTGGCGTACGCGCTGGTGGTCCGCACGGACGGGGTGGCCGTCAAGTCCGGTGACACCACGATCCGGGAGATCCTGTTCGACATGCTCGAGCTGCACCTCAGCCGGGGCGTGCTGGAACGGCGGGCCGATGGCGGCACGGCGGGGCAACCGACGGCGGGGCCGACCGAGAGCGGCGGCACCCAGAGCGGCACCACCGGCGACGACGAACTACCGGGCGACTGACCGCACCCCGCCGTCGGCGGTCACCGTGACCGGCCAGTCCGCTCAGCCCTCGACGGGCACCCGCAGCCGGCGGGTGAGGTCGGCGCGGCGGGCGTACTCGGTCGGATCGGCCGGGTACCCCACCTCGACCAGGGTCAGCCCGTGCGCCGGGGCCACGGTCACCTCGCTGGACCGCTCCCGGCGGGTCAGCAGCGTGCCCGGCCACTCCACCGGGCGGCGGCCGTCCCCGGCCACCAGCATCGCCCCCACCAGGCTGCGCACCATCGCCTGGCAGAACGCGTCCGCCTGCACGGTGGCGACCAGGATGCCGTCCGGGTCGCGACGCCAGTCCAGCCGGGTCACCTCGCGCAGCGTCGTCGCGTTCTCCTTACGCCGGCAGTACGCGGCGAAGTCGTGCTCCCCGACCAGGCCGGCCGCCGCGGCGTTCAGCGCCGCCAGATCCAGGGGCCGCGGCCAGGCCAGCACCTCGTGCCGGCGCAGCGGCTCCGCGCCGTACCGGGCGTCGGTGACCCGGTACTCGTAGCGTCGGAAGGTGGCCGAGAACCGGGCGTCGAAGTCGGCCGGCACCTCGGTCATCTCCCGCACCCGCACGTCGGTGGGGAGCAGCCGGGCCAGCCGTCGCAGCAGCCGACCCTCGTGCTGCCGCCACACCTCGGCGGGCAGATCGAGGTGGCAGACCTGCCCGGTGGCGTGGACCCCCGCGTCGGTCCGCCCGGCCACGGTCAACCCGGTGGCCGTGCCGGCGCCGAGGACCAGGTCCAGGGTCTCGACGAGCACCCCGGCGACGGTGCGCCGGGTCGGTTGGGCGGCCCAGCCGGAGAAGCCGGTGCCGTCGTACGAGACATCCAGCCGCAGCCGGATCCGCTCGTCCACCTCGTACCTCCTGTTACGGGTCGGGCCCGGCACCCCGATGGGGTGCCGGGCCCGAACGATGCCCGAGATCAGGCCTTGTTCTCCTCGGTGGCGAGGTCGCTGTCCTCGCGCGCCTCGGCGGTGTCGCCGGACGCCGAGACCGGCGGCTCCGCGTCCTGGTCGGAGTTCTCCGACCGCGGGGCCTCCTCCGCCGGGGCGAGCGCCTCGACCTTGTCCTGCTGCGCGGCCTTGCGGGCGGCGGTCTTCTTGTTCGCCTTCGGCTCGGCGACCTGAAGCTCCTCCACCAGCTCGATGACCACCATCGGCGCGTTGTCACCCTTGCGCGGACCGGTCTTCACGATCCGGGTGTAGCCGCCGGGGCGGTTGGCGTACCGGGGCGCGATCTGGTCGAACAGGGCGTAGACGACGTCCTTGTCCTTGACGACGCCCAGCACCCGCCGCCGCGCGGCCAGGTCACCGCGCTTGGCCTTGGTGATGAGCTGCTCGGCCAGCGGACGCAGCCGCCGGGCCTTCGTCTCGGTGGTCTTGATCTTGCCGTGCTGGAACAGCGCGGTGGCCAGGTTGGCCAGCATCAGCCGCTCGTGCGCGGGGCTGCCGCCGAGGCGGGGGCCCTTGGTGGGCGTGGGCATGCTTGGTGCTCCTCAGTTGTGGCGGCAGCGCGGACTAGAGCTGCTCGGTCTCGCGGTAGTCCTCGGTGTCGTAGTCGGCCTCGCCGAAGGTGTCCACGACGTGCGCCGGGTCGAAGTTCGGGGCCGAATCCTTCAGCCCCAGACCCATCCCGGCGAGCTTCATCTTGACCTCGTCGATCGACTTCTGACCGAAGTTGCGGATGTCGAGGAGGTCGGCCTCGGTACGCCCGATGAGCTCACCAACGGTGTTGATGCCCTCGCGCTTGAGGCAGTTGTAGGAGCGGACGGTGAGGTCCAGCTCCTCGATCGGCAGGGCGAGGTCCGCCGCCAGCTGGGCGTCCTGCGGGGACGGCCCGATGTCGATACCCTCGGCGGTCTCGTCCAGCTCCCGGGCCAGACCGAACAGCTCCACCAGCGTCGAACCGGCGGAGGCCAGCGCGGTACGCGGGCCCATCGACGGCTTGGTCTCGACGTCGATGATCAGCCGGTCGAAGTCGGTGCGCTGCTCGACGCGGGTCGCCTCGACGCGGTAGGTCACCTTCAGCACCGGCGAGTAGATCGAGTCGACCGGGATACGGCCGATCTCGGCGCCGGACTGCTTGTTCTGCGCCGCCGTCACGTAGCCCCGGCCCCGCTCGACGGTCAGCTCCATGTCGAGCCGGCCCTTGCCGTTGAGGGTGGCGAGCTTCAGATCCGGGTTGTGCACCGAGACGCCGGCCGGGGGCTGGATGTCACCCGCGGTCACGTCGCCCGGGCCCTGCTTGCGCAGGTACATGCTGACCGGCTCGTCGTGCTCGGAGCTGACGCACAGCTCCTTGATGTTCATGACGAGCTCGACCACGTCCTCCTTGACACCGGGGATGGTGGTGAACTCGTGCAGCACGCCGTCGATCTTGATCGAGGTGACCGCCGCACCCGGGATCGACGACAGCAGCGTGCGCCGCAGCGAGTTGCCCAGGGTGTAGCCGAAGCCCGGCTCCAGCGGCTCGATGGCGAACCGCGACCGGGTCTCGTTGATCGACTCCTCGGAGAGGGAGGGTCGCTGGCTGATGAGCATGTTTTCTCTTCTCTTCCGGGACGCCCGCTATTTGACGCCCACGACACAAACTGTTCCGGTGGCCCGCCCTGGAGGGCGGGCCACCGCAACGAGCTCCGACTACTTGGAGTAGAGCTCGACGATCAGCTGCTCCTGGACCTGCGTGTCGATGACCTGCCGGGCCGGGAGGGAGTGCACCAGGATCTTCATCTGGCTGGGAATGGCCTCGAGCCACGCCGGCACGGCCCGCGAACCGGCCTGAGCCTGCGCCACGATGAACGGGGTGAGCTCCTTGCTCTTGCCCCGAACCTCGATGATGTCGTGCTCCTTGACGCGGTACGACGGGATGTCGACCTTCTTGCCGTTCACCGTGAAGTGACCGTGCTTGACCAGCTGGCGGGCCATGTCCCGCGAGTGGGCGTAGCCGGCCCGGTAAACGACGTTGTCAAGCCGCGACTCGAGGATCTGCAGGAGGACCTCACCGGTCTTGGCCTGCTTGCCAACGGCTTCCTCGTAGTAACCGCGGAACTGCTTCTCCAGCACGCCGTAGACACGGCGGGCCTTCTGCTTCTCACGGAGCTGGAGCAGGTACTCCGTCTCCTTGGTGCGGCCGCGGCCGTGCTGCCCGGGCGGGAACGGCCGGGACTCGAACGGGCACTTCGGACCATCGCACTTGCTGCCCTTGAGGAACAGCTTCATCTTCTCCCGCCGGCAACGGCGGCAGTCAGCACCGGTGTAACGAGCCATCTCTCTCTACCTCTCAGACCCGGCGACGCTTCGGCGGACGGCATCCGTTGTGCGGCTGCGGGGTGACGTCGGAGATCTGCCCGACCTCGAGGCCCACGGCCTGCAGCGAACGGATGGCGGTCTCCCGGCCGGAGCCGGGGCCCTTGACGAACACGTCGACCTTGCGCATGCCGTGCTCCATGGCCCGACGCGCGGCGGCCTCGGCGGCCAGCTGCGCGGCGAACGGAGTCGACTTGCGGGAGCCCTTGAAGCCAACCTGGCCCGCGGAGGCCCAGGAGATGACCGCACCGGTCGGGTCCGTGATGGACACGATGGTGTTGTTGAAGGTGCTCTTGATGTGCGCCTGCCCGTGGGCGACGTTCTTGCGTTCCTTGCGCCGGACCTTCTTTACAGCGGCTCCGGCACGAGCCTTCGGTGGCATAAGTCTGTGCGCTCCTAGTTGACTTTCCGGACTGGGTTGCGGCCTGGCCCACCTCGGCGGCGGCCGACCCCGTCATCCGGTTAAGAACTACTTCTTGCCGGGCTTCTTCTTGCCGGCGACGGTCCGCTTCGGGCCCTTGCGGGTCCGCGCGTTGGTCTTGGTCCGCTGGCCACGCACGGGCAGGCCCCGGCGGTGCCGGATGCCGGCGTAGCAGCCGATCTCAACCTTGCGGCGGATGTCAGCGGCGACCTCGCGGCGCAGGTCGCCTTCAACCTTGTAGTTGCCCTCGATGTGGTCGCGGAGCTGCACGAGCTCCTCGTCCGTGAGGTCCCGAGCGCGCTTGTCCGGCGAGATGCCGGTGGCGGCGAGTGTCTCCAGGGCGCGAGTGCGACCGACCCCGAAGATGTAGGTGAGCGCGATCTCCATCCGCTTCTCGCGGGGGAGATCCACGCCGACTAGACGTGCCATGTGCGGGCGTACTCCTCATGATGTGTGGCGGAGGTGTGGACCCGTCCCACCCCGCTACCGGCCGTCCCGACTTTCCGACGCTGTCAGCGTCGGCGACCGGGATCGGTCGCTGCCCAAGCGGGCCCCGGCCTCCGACCGGGGGTCAGCCACGCAGGAGTACGTCTCGCGTACCGCTCGTGGCTGGGACGAGCATGTGTGTTGTGTGTCGCTGGGGATCTACCTGGGCCAACGCCACCCGGCCGCTTCCGGCCGGATGGGCTGAATCAGCCCTGGCGCTGCTTGTGGCGCGGGTCGGTGCAGATGACCATGACCCGGCCGTGCCGGCGGATCACCCGGCACTTGTTGCAGATCCTCTTGACGCTCGGCTTGACCTTCACGGTTGCCTTACTTCCCATCTGGCCCGGGGACGCGCGCAGCGCGAGACCGGACGTCGAAGACGGACACGGGACTTCCCGGCCGCCGTCAGGACTACTTGTAGCGGTAGACGATGCGCCCGCGGGTCAGGTCGTACGGCGAGAGTTCGACGACGACCCGGTCCTCCGGCAGGATGCGGATGTAGTGCTGCCGCATCTTGCCGCTGATGTGAGCCAGCACCTTGTGGCCGTTCGCGAGCTCCACCCGGAACATGGCGTTCGGCAGGGGCTCGATGACCCGACCCTCGATCTCAATGGCTCCGTCTTTTTTCGGCATGTCCTCCGCTGTCCTGACGTCGATTGCTCCGGGCGGCCCACAACGTCTTACACGGGTGTCTGACCAAGATCAGAAAGCCCGCGCCAGCCGCGGCTCCAGCACCCACCGAAGCGCAGGGTGGGCATGCCGGAGTGGACGCTGTGCGCCGATCAGAAAGTGTACGCCGGCCTGCGGGCGGTCGCCAAACCGGCCACCCACCGCGCCGCCGGGTCGAGCGGCGCTCCCCCGTCCGGGACCCCGATGATCTCCGTCCGAGCAACGCCGGGGCGTCGCGCCGGATCGGCTCCGCCCCCTGCCCGCGGGTCAGCCGGCCGGTCGGGGGTCGTCCCGTTCGTCCCGTGCACCGGCGCGCAACTCCCGCCGCCGCCTCCGCTTCGCGCGCCTGCGCTCCCGCACGATCGCCTGGCGCCGGGGCTCTCCCCCGGCCAGCCCGGTGACCGTGCGGATCACCAGCACCGCGCCCCACGGCCCGGCCACCCAGGCCGGCCAGAAGTAGAGCAGGTCGCGGCTGAGCAGCGAGGTCACCGCCCAGATGGTCACCACGATGGCGACCACCTTCAGATACGGAAACCACACCTCGGCCAACCAGCGAGCGGCGACGCCCCGGTCCCCGGCCGGGGCGGGCGAGGGCTCCGCACCGCCCTCCAGCGGCCCGGCAGCCGGTGCGGTGACCGGCGCCAGCGTCGAGCGCTCCGGCGGCGCCACCGGCGGCAGATCGGTGAGCAGGGCGTCCAGTTCGGCGTACGTGCGGGCGGCGTAGGCCCGCTGCAACCGCTCGTCGTACTCGTGCAGGTCCAGTCGGCCCTCACCGAGGGCCACCCGCAACCGTTCGGCCACCGCCTCACGATCCGCGTCCGCCGCTCGCATCCCGTCCCGCCCGTCCATGCCGGCAAGCATGCCACCGTCACGCCAACGGCGTCCCACCCGGCCGACCCCCTTGATCCACCCGGGTCGGCCCATGGAGGGGCTGCGGCGCCCCAGGGGGTCAGGACGCGGTCGAGGCCGCCGACTGCCGCGCGGTGACCAGGTCGCCCAGTCGGGCACGGCCGCCATCGAACGCGGTGAGCACCCAGACTCCGTCCGGCAGCAACGCCATCGAGTGCTCGACGTGCGCCGCCACCGAGCTGTCCCGGGTGACCACCGTCCACCCGTCGGCCAGCTCGACCGTACGCGGCGACGCCATGGTGATCATCGGCTCGATGGCCAGCGCCATGCCCGGGACCAGCCGCGGGCCCTTGCCCGGCCGGCCGTGGTTGAGCACGTGCGGGTCCTGGTGCATCTCCGTGCCGATACCGTGCCCGCCGTAGCCGTCGACGATGCCGTACCGGCCACCCTTGCGGACCGCGGTCTCGACCGCGTGCGAGATGTCGGTGAGCCGCCCCTTGCCGCTGGCTGCCCCGCGTGCGGCGGCCGCGATGCCGGCCCACATCGCGTCCTCGGCCACGTCGGCCATCTTGAGCAGCGCCGGGTCGACGTCACCGACGCCGACGGTGATCGCGGAGTCACCATGCCACCCGTTCAGCACCGCACCGCAGTCGATCGAGATCAGATCGCCGTCCCGCAGCACCTGCTTCGGCGAGGGGATGGCGTGCACGATCTGCTCGTTGACCGAGGAGCAGATCGACGCGGGGAAGCCGTGGTAACCCTTGAACGACGGGACGCCACCCGCCTCGCGGATCGTCGACTCGGCGATGGCATCCAGGTCGGCGGTGCTGACGCCGGGCGCCACGGCCTCGCGCATCCGGCGCAGCGCCTCGGCCACCACCAGCCCGGCGGCGCGCATCTTCTCGATCTGGTCAGGGGTCTTCAGCTGGATGTCCAGCTGGGGACGACGCATGGACCGATTACCTTTCGTTGCCGATCAGCGGGGCACGTCGCACGTACCCCGCTGATCGCACTCTATCCGCCGTGGCCCGGCCGGACCTCAGCCGCCGTACGACCGCAGCGCGTCTATGGCCCGGGTGGTGACGTCCTCCACCGGGCCGGTGGCGTCGATCCCGACGAGCTTGCCCTGGGCGCCGTAGTAGTCGACCAGTGGAGCGGTCTTCTCGCTGTATTCCCGCAGCCGCGTGGCGATGGTCTCCGGCTTGTCGTCGTCGCGCTGGAACAGCTCGGCGCCGCACCGGTCACAGATGCCGGGCCGGGTGGTGGCGTCGAACTCGACGTGCCAGATCTTGCCGCAGCCCCGGCAGGTCCGCCGGCCGGAGAGCCGCCGGATCACCTCGTCGTCGTCGACCACCAGCTCCAGGACCAGGTCCAGTGCGGTGCCCAGGTCGGCGAGGAGCTTGTCCAGCGCGGCGGCCTGCGGAGTGGTCCGCGGGAAGCCGTCGAGCAGGAACCCCTCGCTGGCGTCGGGCTCCGCCAGCCGGTCCCGGACCATGTTGATGGTGACCTCGTCCGGAACCAGCTCGCCAGCGTCCATGTAACGCTTCGCCTCGACACCGAGCGGCGTGCCCTGGGTGACGTTCGACCGGAAGATGTCCCCGGTCGAGATCTTGGGCACCGACAGGTGCGCGGCCACGAACTCGGCCTGCGTGCCCTTGCCCGCGCCCGGCGGGCCAACCAGAACGAGTCTCATCTACCGCAGGAACCCTTCGTAGTTCCGCTGCATGAGTTGGCTCTCGATCTGCTTCACGGTCTCCAGACCGACGCCGACCATGATGAGCACAGCGGTGCCGCCGAACGGGAAGTTCTGGTACTGCTGGTTGTCCAGCCAGATGAAGAAGAAGTTCGGCAGGATCGAGATCACGCCGAGGTAGAGCGCGCCCGGCAGGGTGATCCGGCTGAGGATGAAGTCCAGGTAGTCGGCCGTCGGCTTGCCCGGGCGGATGCCCGGCACGAACCCGCCGTACTTCTTCATGTTGTCCGCGACCTCGGTCGGGTTGAACGTGATCGAGACGTAGAAGTACGTGAAGAAGATGATCAGCAGGAAGTAGACCGCGATGTAGATCGGGCTGCTCGGGTTGACCAGGTTGTTCTGGATCCAGGCCTGGGTCTTGCCCGGGTCGGTCTGGTCGAAGAACTGCAGGGCCAGCTGCGGCAGGTAGAGCAGCGACGAGCCGAAGATGACCGGGATGACACCGGCCTGGTTGACCTTGAGCGGGATGTAGGTCGAGGTGCCGCCGTACATCCGCCGGCCGATCATCCGCTTGGCGTACTGCACCGGGATGCGGCGCTGCGCCTGCTCGATGAAGGTGACCGCGGTGATGACCACCAGGACCAGCGCGATGACCAGGGCGAACATGTCCCAGCCCTTGCTGGTCTTGATCTGCCAGCCCTCGCTGGGCAGCCGCGCGGCGATCGAGGTGAAGATCAGGACGGACATGCCGTTGCCGACGCCCCGGTCGGTGATCAGCTCACCGAGCCACATGACCATGCCGGTGCCGGCGGTCATGGTCATCACCAGGATGGCCAGGGTCAGCCAGTCCGGGATGCCGGTGCCGGTGGGGATGATCGGGAACTGGTCGCAGCGGTTCTGGAAGAGCTGGCCCGAGCGGGCCAGCGCCACGAACGCCGAGGCCTGCAGCACACCGAGACCCAGGGTCAGGTACCGCGTGTACTGGGTGATCTTCGCCTGGCCGGCCTGGCCCTCCTTGCGGAGCTGCTCCAGACGCGGAATCACGACGGTCAGCAGCTGCAGGATGATCGACGCGGTGATGTAGGGCATGATGCCCAGCGCGAAGACCGAGAGCTGTAGCAGCGCTCCGCCGGAGAAGAGGTTGAGAAGGTTCACCACCCCGGTGGTGTCACCCTGGATGGTGTCGAGGCACTTCTGCACGTTGCCGTACGAGACGCCCGGGCTGGGCAGCGTTGCACCCAGCCGGTAGACCGCGATGATGCCTACTGTGAACAGCAGCTTCTTGCGCAGGTCAGGCGTACGGAACGCACTGAGAAAGGCGGACAGCAACTTCTTCCTCCTGCGCGAGGCGGGCCGCCGGTGATCCCTGGCGGGTCGGGGTGGATCCCGGGCGAGCGCCCGGAATCCATGGCTGGGATGGGACTCTAACAGCCCCATCCCGGTCCGGGCAGATGTGCCCGGCTACATAAACCGATTCCGATATTACCGGGCGCATACGCCCCAGGCAGACCATGGCGCCCGCCAGTTGGTCACAACTGGACGGGCGCCATGGGTCGTACGCCTTACAGCTCGGTGACGGAGCCACCGGCGGCGGCGATCTTCTCCTTGGCCGACGCACTGAACGCGTGCGCCGACACCTGGAGCGCCACTCCGCCGAGGTCGCCGGTGCCGAGGACCTTGACCGGGTGACCCTTGCGGACCGCGCCGGACTCGACCAGCTCCAGCGGGCCGACCTGGCCGCCGTTCGGGAACAGCTCGGCGAGCCGGTCCAGGTTGACCACCTGGAAGACCACCTTGAACTTGTTCTTGAAGCCCTTCATCTTCGGCAGGCGCATGTGGATGGGCATCTGCCCACCCTCGAACGCCGCCGAGATGTTCTTGCGGGCCTTGGAGCCCTTGGTACCGCGACCAGCGGTCTTGCCCTTGGAACCCTCACCGCGACCCACACGGGTCTTCGCGGTCTTGGAACCGGGCGCCGGGCGCAGGTGGTGCACCTTGATCGTCATTACTCGACCTCCTCGACCTTCACGAGGTGGTTCACAGTGAAGATCATGCCGCGGATCTCGGGCCGGTCCTCCTTGACCACCACGTCGTTGATCCGCTTGAGGCCGAGCGAACGCAGCGAGTCACGCTGGTTCTGCTTGGTCCCGATGCCGGATCGGAGCTGGGTGACCTTCAGACGTGCCATCAGTGCGCCACCCCCGCACGCGACGCCAGCATGGCGGCCGGCGCGACGTCCTCCACCGGCAGGCCACGACGTGCCGCGACCTGCTCGGGGGACTCAAGCCCCTTCAGGGCCGCCACGGTGGCGTGCACGATGTTGATCGGGTTCGACGAGCCGAGGCTCTTCGAGAGCACGTCGTGGATACCGGCGCACTCCAGCACGGCGCGCACCGGACCACCGGCGATGACACCCGTACCGGCCGAGGCCGGCTTGAGCAGCACCACACCAGCGGCGTCCTCACCCGTCACCGGGTGCGGGATCGACTTGCCGATCCGCGGGACCTTGAAGAAGTGCTTCTTGGCCTCCTCGACACCCTTGGCGATCGCCGCGGGCACCTCCTTGGCCTTTCCGTAGCCCACGCCGACCGTGCCGTCGCCGTCACCAACGATCACCAGGGCGGTGAAGCTGAAGCGACGACCACCCTTCACGACCTTGGCGACGCGGTTGATCGCGACGACCCGCTCGAGGTGCGGGGTCTTCTCGACGGGCGCGTTTCCGCGGCCGCCCTCACGGCGGTTGTCGCGGCGACCACCCTCGTTGCCACCGGACCCGCCGCCACGGCGCTGTTGACCTGGCATCAGCAGCCTTCCTTATCTCTCGTGACGGGGTTGTTAGAACTCGAGCCCGGCTTCGCGGGCAGCGTCGGCAAGCGCGGCGACTCGCCCCGCGTACCGGTTGCCACCGCGGTCGAAGACGACCTTGGAGACGCCGGCGGCCTTGGCCCGCTCGGCGAGCAGCGCGCCCACCTTGCCGGCGAGGGCGCTCTTGTCGCCCTCGGCACCGCGCAGCGAGGCGTCCAGGCTCGACGCCGACACCAGGGTGTGACCCTTGGTGTCGTCGACGATCTGGGCGACCATGTGCCGCAGCGAACGGGTGACGACCAGGCGCGGACGCTCGGCCGTACCGCTGACGTTCTTGCGGACGCGGAAGTGCCGACGCGCACGCCCAACGGCGCGCTTGGCGGCGACACCGCGGCGGCGCTTGAGCAGCGTGGCGCTCACTTCTTACCTGCCTTTCCGGCCTTGCGGCGGATGACCTCGCCCTGGTACTTGACACCCTTGCCCTTGTAGGGCTCCGGCGGGCGGATCTTCCGGATGTTGGCGGCGACCTCACCGACCTGCTGCTTGTCGATGCCGGCCACGTGGAACAGGGTCGGCCGCTCCACCGTGAAGGTGATGCCCGCCGGTGCGGGAACCAGCACCGGGTGCGAGAACCCGAGCGCGAACTCGAGGTCCGTGCCCTTGGCGGTGACCCGGTAACCGGTGCCGGCGATCTCCAGGCTCTTGCGGTAGCCCTCGGTCACGCCGACGATCATGTTGGCTACCAGCGTACGGCTCAGGCCGTGCAGTTCCTTGGCCTTGCGCTCGTCGTTGGGGCGGTTGACGCTCAGCTGCCCGTCCTCGGCCCGCTCGATCGTGATCGGCTCGGCGAGGGTGTGCTGGAGCTGGCCCTTCGGGCCCTTGACCTTGACGGTCTGCCCGTCGATCGTGATGTCGACGCCGGCTGGTACCGGGATCGACTTACGTCCAATTCGCGACATTTCTACCTGTCTCCCGTTACCAGACGAAGGCGAGGACTTCCCCGCCAACACTCCGCTTGCGGGCCTGCCGGTCGGTGAGCAGCCCCTGGGACGTCGAAATGATCGCCACGCCCAGCCCACCGAGCACCCGGGGGAGCCCGTCCGACTTGGCGTACACCCGGAGACCGGGCTTGGACACGCGCTTGATGCCGGCCAGGCTCCGCTCGCGGTTCTGGCCGTACTTCAGCTCGACGACCAGTCGCTTGCCGACGGCACCCTCCTCGGGCTCCTCGACCGACCAGGTGGCGATGTAACCCTCGGCCTTCAGGACCTCGGCGATGTTCGCCTTGATCTTGGAGTAGGGCATCTTCACCTGATCGTGGTACGCCTGGTTGGCGTTACGCAGACGCGTGAGCATGTCTGCGATCGGGTCGGTCATCGTCATGGATTTCGTCAGCCTTTCTCGCCGGGGTTCCCGGGGCATCGGCCCCGGGCCTACGGCGAAGAGCAATACCTAATCGGTGCAGGAGTTCCCGGCCGACAGCCGGGACGCGGTCGCCCTTACCAGGAAGCCTTGGACACACCCGGCAGCTCACCGCGGTGGGCCATCTCCCGGAGGCACACCCGGCAGAGCCCGAACTTGCGGTAGACCGCCTTCGGGCGCCCGCACCGCTGGCACCGGGTGTACGCGCGAACCGAGAACTTCGGCTTCGCGGCCGCCTTGATGATCAGCGCCTTCTTGGCCATCTCAGTTCTCCTTGAACGGGAAGCCCAGGAGCTTGAGCAGCGCCCGGCCCTCGTCGTCGGTCGTGGCGGTGGTGACCACCGTGATGTCCATGCCCCGCTGGCGATCG
Organism: Micromonospora sp. NPDC005163; assembly: GCF_053599835.1. Classification (NCBI taxonomy): domain Bacteria; kingdom Bacillati; phylum Actinomycetota; class Actinomycetes; order Micromonosporales; family Micromonosporaceae; genus Micromonospora; species Micromonospora sp. NPDC005163. Next base: position 49,008 of record NZ_JBSFYP010000035.1, on the reverse strand, counting down.
ATCCGGTCCTGGTCGATCTCGTGGAACACCGACTGCTCGGTCAGACCGAACGTGTAGTTGCCGTGCCCGTCGAGCTTGCGCCCGTCCAGACCGCGGAAGTCGCGGATACGCGGCAGCGCGATGGACAGCAGCCGGTCCAGGAACTCCCACATCCGGTCACCGCGAAGGGTCACCTTCGCGCCGATCGGCATGCCCTCGCGGAGCTTGAACTGCGCGATGGACTTGGTCGCCCGCCGCACCTGCGGCTTCTGGCCGGTGATCGTGGCGAGGTCGCGGACCGCGCCGTCGATCAGCTTGGCGTCGCGAGCAGCCTCGCCGACACCCATGTTGACGACGATCTTGACCAGCCGCGGCACCTGCATGGGGTTGCCGTAGCTGTGCTGCTCACGCAGCTGGGCCACGATCTCGTTGCGGTACCGCTCCTTGAGGCGCGGCATGGTCTTTTCGGTAGCCGTGGTCATCACAGGTCCTTACCGGTGCTACGCGCGATGCGGACCTTCTGGCCGTTGTCGTCGATCCGGTAACCGACGCGCGTCGGCTTGCCGTCGGAGTCCAGGACCTGCACGTTCGAGACGTGGATCGGGGCCTCCTGGGTGACGATGCCGCCGGTCTTGGCGCCACGCTGGGTGGTGCTGATGCGGGTGTGCTTCTTGACCCGGTTCACGCCCTCGACCAGGACCTTGTCCTGCCGCGGGTAGGCCGCAATGACCTTGCCCTTGGCACCCTTGTCCTTGCCGGCGATGACGACGACCGTGTCGCCCTTCTTGACCTTCACGGTCACAACACCTCCGGCGCGAGGGAAATAATCTTCATGAACCGCTTGTCCCGCAGCTCCCGGCCCACCGGGCCGAAGATGCGGGTACCGCGCGGGTCCCCGCCGTCCTTGATGATGACGGCGGCGTTCTCGTCGAAGCGGATGTATGAGCCGTCCGGCCGCCGCTTCTCCTTGGCCGTGCGGACGATGACCGCCTTGACGACGTCGCCCTTCTTCACACCGGCACCCGGGATCGCGTCCTTGACGGTGGCCACGATGACGTCGCCGATGCTCGCGTAGCGCCGACCGGAGCCACCGAGAACCCGGATGCACAGGATCTCCCGAGCACCCGTGTTGTCGGCGACGCGCAGTCGCGACTCCTGCTGAATCACGTCTATCTCCTATGTCTGCCGGTTCTCCGGCCGCCGAGGACGGCCGGAGCCTGGCGGAACCAACGCCCGACGCAACGCCGGGCGAGCTCGAGCCTTCGCTACTTGGCCTTTTCCAGGATCTCCACGATCCGCCAACGCTTGGTGGCGCTCAGCGGCCGGGTCTCCATGATCAGGACCCGGTCGCCGGTGCCGGCAGCGTTCTGCTCGTCGTGGACCTTCAGCTTGCTCGTCCGGCGCATGATCTTGCCGTACAGCGCGTGCCGAACCCGGTCCTCGACCTCGACCACGACGGTCTTGTCCATCTTGTCGCTCACCACGAGGCCCTCACGGACCTTGCGGCGAGCCCGCACGGTGGCGGTCGTGTTCTCGTCGGTCATGATGCAGTCACCTCAGTCGGCGCGGCCGAGAGCCCCAGCTCACGCTCACGCATGATCGTGTAGATCCGGGCGATCTCCCGACGGATGACCTGCAGCCGCCGGTTGTTGTCCAGCTGCCCGGTTGCGGCCTGCACGCGGAGGTTGAACAGCTCCGCCTTGGCCTCCCGCAGCTTCGTGACCAGCTCCTCTTCGGAGAGCTCACGCAGCTCGGTCGCCTTAACGCCCGCTGCCATCAGGATTCACCCACTTCGCGCGTAACAATGCGGCACTTCATCGGGAGCTTGTGGATCGCGCGACGCATGGCCTCTCGCGCGATCTGCTCGTTGGGGAAGGACATCTCGAAGAGAACCCGCCCCGGCTTGACGTTGGCGACCCACCACTCGGGCGAGCCCTTACCGGAACCCATCCGGGTCTCGGCAGGCTTCTTGGTGAGGGCCTGGTCCGGGAAGATCGTGATCCAGACCTTGCCACCACGCTTGATGTGACGGGTCATCGCGATACGCGCCGACTCGATCTGGCGGTTGGTCACGTACGCCGGCTCGAGAGCCTGGATCCCGAACTCGCCGAACACCACCCGGTTACCACCCTTGGACGCGCCACTGCGGTCCGGGTGGTGCGGCTTGCGGAAGCCCTTCGGGGGCTTGCGCGGCATCAGCATCTGTCAGCCCTCCTGCTGCGTTTCTGCCGGAGCAGCCGCGGCGGCGACAGCTGCGCTGTCCACCGGCTCGCCGCTCGGCGTCTCGGCCTGCTGCGCGATGGTGGTCGCAGCAGCACGGCCAGCCTCGGTGCCACCAGCCGTCGTGCCGGACGAACCCGACCGGCCACGGCGCGGACGCTCGGGACGGTCGCCGCGCTCACCACGACGCGGGCGGGACGGACCGGCCTCGGCCGGAGCCTCCCGGCCCGGGACGGCGTCGCCCTTGTAGATCCAGACCTTCACACCGATCCGACCGAACGTGGTACGGGCCTCGAAGAAGCCGTACTCGATGTTGGCCCGCAGCGTGTGCAGCGGAACCCGGCCCTCACGGTAGAACTCGGTCCGGCTCATCTCGGCGCCGCCGAGGCGACCCGAGACCTGAACACGGATGCCCTTGCAGACCGGGTTCTTCATCGCCGACTGCATGGCCTTGCGCATCGCCCGACGGAAGCTGACCCGGCTGGACAGCTGCTCGGCCACGCCCTGCGCGACGAGCTGAGCGTCCGACTCGGGGTTCTTCACCTCGATGATGTTCAGCTGCACCTGCTTGCCGGTGAGCTTCTCGAGCTCGCCGCGGATCCGGTCGGCCTCCGCACCCTTACGGCCGATGACGATGCCCGGCCGGGCGGTGTGGATGTCGACCCGGACCCGGTCGCGGGTGCGCTCGATGTCGACCTTGGAGATGCCGGCGCGCTCGAGGCCCTTGGACATCATCCGGCGGATCTTGACATCCTCGCCGATGTAGTCCTTGTAGAGCTTGTCCGCGAACCAGCGGGACTTCCAGTCGGTCGAGATGCCGAGCCGGAACCCAGTGGGGTGAACCTTCTGACCCATTACTCGGCGTCCTCCGTCTTGCTCTGCGCTTCGGCCGGTGCGGCCTCCGTGGCCGGGGCGGCCTTCTTCGCCGCGGCCTTCCTCGGCGCTGCCGGCGCGACCGCTTCGACCGCCACGGTGATGTGGCAGGTGCGCTTGCGGATCCGGTACGCCCGGCCCTGCGCCCGCGGCTGGAACCGCTTCATCGTCGGGCCCTCGTCCACGAACGCCTCGCTCACGAGCAGCGCGTCGGGGTCCAGCCGCTCGTTGTTCTCCGCGTTGGCGATCGCGCTAGCGAGCACCTTGTACACCTGCTCGCTCGCAGCCTGCGGCGCGAACTGCAGCACCGTGAGAGCCTCCTTCGCGGGCAGGCCGCGGACGAGGTTGACCACCCGGCGCGCCTTCATCGGCGAGATGCGCACGTGCCGCGCAACCGCCCGCGCGCCCGGAAGCACCGGAGCGTCGCCCTTTCCTGGCATCGCTGTAACCCCTTGTTCCCTCTATCCGTATGCCCGCGGCGTCAGCGCCGACGGCTCTTCCGGTCGTCCTTCTCGTGACCCTTGAACGTGCGGGTCAGCGCGAACTCGCCGAGCTTGTGCCCGACCATCGCCTCGGTCACGAACACCGGGACGTGCTTGCGTCCGTCGTGCACCGCGATCGTGTGCCCGAGCATCTCCGGGATGATCGTCGAGCGCCGCGACCAGGTCTTGATCACGTTCTTGGAGCCCTTGTCGTTCTGAACTTCCACCTTCTTGAGCAGGTGGTCGTCTACGAACGGGCCCTTCTTCAGGCTGCGAGGCATGTCTTATCTCCCTCAGCCGCGCTTACGCGTGGCGTAGCGACGGCGGACGATCAGCCGGTCACTCGGCTGGCCCTTACGGCGGGTGCGGCCCTCGGGCTTACCCTGCGGGTTGACCGGGTGGCGACCACCGGAGGTCTTACCCTCACCACCACCGTGCGGGTGGTCGACCGGGTTCATGGCGACACCACGGACGGTCGGGCGCTTGCCCTTCCACCGCATCCGGCCGGCCTTGCCCCAGTTGATGTTCGACTGATCGGCGTTGCCGATCTCGCCGACGCTGGCGCGGCAACGCACGTCCACCCGCCGGATCTCGCCGGACGGCATACGCAGGGTCGCGTACGCGCCCTCACGGCCGAGCAGCTGGATGCCCACGCCGGCGGAACGGGCCAGCTTGGCCCCGCCACCCGGACGCAGCTCCACGTTGTGGATGGTGGTACCGACCGGGATGTTGCGCAGCGGCAGGTTGTTACCCGGCTTGATGTCGGCGCCCGGGCCGGACTCGACGCGGTCGCCCTGCTTCATGTCCTTCGGCGCGATGATGTACCGCTTCTCGCCGTCGGCGTAGTGCAGCAGCGCGATGCGCGCGGTGCGGTTCGGGTCGTACTCGATGTGAGCGACCTTCGCCGGCACGCCGTCCTTGTCGACCCGCTTGAAGTCGATCAGACGGTACTGGCGCTTGTGACCGCCACCGTGGTGCCGCGTGGTGATCCGGCCGTGGGCGTTACGCCCGCCCTTCTTCGGCAGCGGAGCCAGCAGCGACTTCTCCGGCGTGGACCGGGTGATCTCGGCGAAGTCGGCGACACTGGAACCACGTCGGCCCGGCGTCGTCGGCTTGTACTTACGGATAGCCATTGTCTACACCCCTCAGCTGACCGGGCCGCCGAAGGCCTCGATGCGGTCACCGTCAGCCAGCTTCACGATCGCCCGCTTGGTCGCCTTGCGCTGACCGAAGCCGGTCTTGGTGCGCTTGCGCTTACCCTGGCGGTTGAGCGTGTTGACCGTCAGGACGCGGACGTTGAAGATCTGCTGGATAGCGATCTTGATCTCGGTCTTGTTCGCGTCCGGGTGCACCAGGAAGGTGTACCAGTTCCGGTTCAGCTCGCTGTAGCTCTTCTCCGAGACGACCGGCGCCACGATGATGTCGCGCGGGTCGGCGATCGTGCTCACTTGCCACCCTCCTCGGTGGTCTCGGCGGGCACGCCCAGGAACTCGTCCAGGGCGTCCTTGGTGAAGACCACATCGTCGGCCACCAGCACGTCATACGTGTTGAGCTGGCCGGACTCGATCAGGTGCACCCGCGGCTCGTTGCGCAGCGACACCCAGTTCAGTTCGTCGGTGCTGCTCAGCACGACCAGGACCCGACGGGCCTCGGTGAGCTTGGTCAGCGTGGCAAGGGCCGCCTTGGTCGACGGCTTCTCGCCCGAGACGAACGCCTCGACGACATGCACCTGCCCGGCGCGGGCCCGGTCGGAGAGGGCACCCCGCAGCGCGGCGGCCTTCATCTTCTTCGGGGTCCGCTGGCTGTAGTCGCGCGGCACGGGACCGTGCACCACGCCACCGCCGGCGAACTGCGGCGCGCGGATCGAGCCCTGCCGGGCGCGACCGGTGCCCTTCTGCTTGTACGGCTTCTTGCCGCCACCGGCGACCTCGCCGCGGGTCTTGGTCTTGTGCGTGCCCTGTCGGGCCGCCGCGAGCTGGGCCACCACGACCTGGTGCATCAGCGCGACGTTGGCCTGCACGTCGAAGATGTCAGCCGGCAGCTCGACGGAGCCGCTGGTGCTGCCTTCGACGGTGCGCACGTCAACGGTGGTCACTTGGCCGCACCGCCCTTCTTCACCTTGCTCTTGGCCGCGGTACGGACCAGAACCAGCGCGCCCTTGGGACCAGGGATGGCACCCCGGACGAGCAGCAGGTTGTTCTCGGTGTCGACCGCCTGGACGGTGAGGTTCTGCACGGTGTAGCGAACGCCACCCATCCGGCCGGCCATCCGGGTGCCCTTGAAGACACGACCCGGAGTGGCGCAGGCGCCGATGGAGCCGGGCGAGCGGTGCTTCCGCTCGACACCGTGACCGGCACCCAGGCCGTGGAAGCCGTGCCGCTTCATCGGGCCGGCGTAGCCCTTGCCCTTGGTCTTGCCGGTGACGTCGATGGTGACGCCGGCCGGGAACTCCTCGACCGTGACTTCCTGGCCGAGCGAGTATTCCCCAGCGTCCGCGGTGCGCAGCTCGACGATGTGCCGGCGCGGCGCCACGTCCGCCTTGGCGTAGTGGCCGCTGATCGGCTTCTTGACCTTGCGCGGGTCGATGATGCCGTACGCCAGCTGGACCGCGGAGTAACCGTCCTTCTCGGCGCTACGAACCTGGCTGATGACGCACGGGCCGGCCTCGACCACGGTCACGGGAACAACACGGTTGTTCTCCCAGACCTGGGTCATGCCGAGCTTGGCGCCCAGGATCCCCTTGACTTGCCTGTCCATTTGTCCGGTCCCTACAGCTTGATCTCGATGTCGACGCCAGCCGGCAGGTCGAGGCGCATGAGCGAGTCGACCGTCTTCGGGGTCGGGTCGATGATGTCGATCAGCCGCTTGTGCGTGCGCATCTCGAAGTGCTCGCGCGAGTCCTTGTACTTGTGCGGCGAGCGGATAACGCAGAAACGGTTGATCTCCGTGGGCAGCGGCACCGGGCCCGCGACCTGCGCCCCGGTGCGCGTCACCGTCTCGACGATCTTCCGAGCCGAGGAGTCGACGACCTCGTGGTCATAGGCCTTGAGCCGGATGCGGATCTTCTGTCCCGCCATGGTGGCTTCTGTTCCTTCTCTCGATGCCGCTGTGTTGCGGGCGCCTGTGCCGGCTGGCACAGGCCCACTTCGCCGACCCCCGCGGTCGGGCGTGTCGCGCCCTCGGGCCGGGCTCCGCCCTGGGACTCCAGAGCGGTGCTGACCGCGCGGTGGGTCAAGGCGCCGATCGCAATTACCGCGACCTGAACGCCGTGCGAGGGTGGTTGGCGGCGAGGCCGCCAACCACCCTACGCTCGACTGTCCCGTCACCCGGAGGTTCAGCGAGAGCCGAACACAGGCGACGAACTGTCGTTACGCAACCTGACTAGTATGCCGCACGACCGGCGGCGGGTCTAATCGGGGTTACCTAGTTCACTTCATGATCTTGGTGACGAACCCGGCGCCGACGGTGCGGCCGCCCTCGCGGATCGCGAACTTGAGGTTCTCCTCCATGGCGATGGGCTGGATCAGCTTCACCGACATGGTGGTGTTGTCACCCGGCATGACCATCTCGGTGCCCTCGGGGAGAGTGACGACACCGGTGACGTCCGTGGTGCGGAAGTAGAACTGCGGACGGTAGTTCTGGAAGAACGGGGTGTGCCGGCCGCCCTCCTCCTTGGAGAGGATGTAGACCGTCGCCTCGAACTCCGTGTGCGGGGTGTTCGAGCCCGGCTTCACGACGACCATGCCGCGCTCGACCTCGTCGCGCTTGGTGCCACGCAGCAGCAGGCCGACGTTCTCACCTGCGCGGGCGTCGTCCAGGGTCTTCCGGAACATCTCGATCGCGGTGACCTTGGTCTTGAAGCTCTTCTCCCTGATGCCGACGAGCTCAACGTCCTCGTTCGGCAGCAGCACGCCGCGCTCCACCCGCCCGGTGACGACGGTGCCACGACCGGTGATCGTGAACACATCCTCGACGGGCATCAGGAACGGCTTGTCGACATCCCGCTCCGGCTGGGGGATCGAGGTGTCGACCGCGGTCATCAGGTCCAGCAGCTTGCCGGTCCACTCGGGGTCACCCTCGAGGGCCTTCAGCGCCGAGACACGGACGACCGGCAGGTCGTCACCCGGGTACTCCTGCGAGGAGAGCAGCTCGCGCACCTCGAGCTCGACGAGCTCCAGGAGCTCCTCGTCGTCGACCATGTCGCTCTTGTTGAGCGCCACGACGATGTACGGAACGCCAACCTGACGGGCCAGCAGCACGTGCTCGCGGGTCTGCGGCATCGGGCCGTCGGTCGCCGCGACCACCAGGATCGCGCCGTCCATCTGCGCGGCACCGGTGATCATGTTCTTGATGTAGTCCGCGTGGCCGGGGCAGTCGACGTGCGCGTAGTGCCGCGCCTCGGTCTGGTACTCGACGTGCGCGATCGAGATCGTGATGCCGCGGGCCTTCTCCTCCGGCGCCTTGTCGATCTCGTCGAACGGCGTGTAAGGGTTCAGGTCGGGGTACTGGTCGTGCAGGACCTTGGTGATGGCCGCCGTCAGCGTCGTCTTACCGTGGTCGATGTGACCAATGGTGCCGATGTTGACGTGCGGCTTAGTCCGCTCGAACTTCGCCTTCGCCACTGGTGTCCTCCTGTGGACTTCTTGGTTCGTACGCCCGGCGCGCCGGTCGGCGCTTAGGACTCTGTCGACAGCCTTTCCGGCCTGATGGCCGGAGAGCTTTTGTGGGTTCTGCGGCGATGAAGCCTACAGGCCCGGTCTCACGCAACCCGATCGTGGTGGCCGCGGGCGGGTGAACGCTCCCGCGACCGACCACGAATCAGCTGCTCGGGGACGTTACTCGCCCGTTGCCTTGGCGATGATCTCCTTCGCGACGTTCTGCGGAACCTCCGCGTAGGAGTCGAACTGCATGCTGTAGCTAGCCCGGCCCTGGGTCTTCGACCGCAGGTCGCCGACGTAGCCGAACATCTCCGACAACGGCACCAGAGCCCTCACGATGCGGGCGCCACTGCGCTCCTCCATCGCCTGGATCAGGCCGCGGCGGGAGTTGAGGTCGCCGATGACGTCACCCATGTTCTCCTCAGGAGTGGTGACCTCAACGGCCATCATCGGCTCGAGCAACGCCGGGTCGGCCTTGCGGGCCGCGTCCTTCATCACCATCGAGCCTGCGATCTTGAATGCCATTTCCGACGAGTCGACCTCGTGGTACTGGCCGTCCAGCAGGGTCAGCTTCACACCGACCAGCGGGAAGCCGGCAAGGATGCCGTACTGCATGGCGTCCTGCGCGCCCGCGTCCACTGACGGGATGAACTCCCGGGGGATGCGGCCACCGCTAACGGCGTTCGCGAACTCGTAGGTCGGCGAGTCGTTGTCCAGCGGCAGCGGCTCGATGCTCACGATGACCCGCGCGTACTGGCCGGAACCACCGGTCTGCTTCTTGTGGGTGTACTCGACCTTGTCCACCTTGCGGCGGATGGTCTCGCGGTACGCCACCTGCGGCTTGCCGACATTGGCCTCGACGTTGAACTCACGCCGCATCCGGTCGACCAGGATGTCCAGGTGCAGCTCGCCCATGCCGGAGATGACCGTCTGACCGGTCTCCTCGTCCAGCCGGACGCGGAAGGTCGGGTCCTCCTCGGCCAGCCGCTGGATGGCCGCGCCCAGCTTCTCCTGGTCGGACTTGGTCTTCGGCTCGATCGCCACCGAGATGACCGGCTCCGGGAAGGTCATCGACTCCAGGATCACCGGGTTCGCCGGGTCGGAGAGCGTGTCGCCGGTGGTGGTCTGCTTGAGGCCCTGCACCGCGATGATGTCGCCGGCCTGCGCCGACGGACGCTCTTCCCGCTTGTTGGCGTGCATCTGGTAGATCTTGCCGATCCGCTCCTTGCGGTCCTTGGTGGAGTTGACCACCTGGGAGCCGGATTCGAGCAGGCCGGAGTAGACCCGGACGTAGGTGAGCTTGCCCAGGTGCTTGTCTGTCTGGATCTTGAAGGCCAGCCCGGAGAACGGCTCCGACTTGGACGGCTTCCGAATCAGCGGGGTCTCGCCGTCGGTGGCCGTACCCTCGATCGCCGGAACGTCCAGCGGCGACGGCAGGAAGTCGACCACGGCGTCAAGCATCGGCTGGACGCCCTTGTTCTTGAACGCCGAGCCGCAGAGCACCGGGTTGGCCTTGCCGCCGATGGTGGCGCGCCGGATGGCGGCCTTGATCTCCTCGACGGAGACCTCTTCGCCTTCCAGGTACTTCTCCATCACCGTGTCGTCGACGTCGGCCAGGGTCTCCATCAGCTTCTCGCGCCACTCGGCCGCGGAGTCGGCCAGCTCGGCCGGGATCTCCTCGACCGCGTAGTCGTCACCCTTCTGGGTCTCCCCACGCCAGGTGAGCGCGCGCATGCCGATCAGGTCGACGACGCCGATGTGGTCGCCCTCGAGCCCGATCGGGATCTGGAGCACCAGCGGGGTGGCGTTGAGCCGGTCGATCATCATCTGCACGCAGCGGAAGAAGTCGGCGCCGGTCCGGTCGAGCTTGTTGACGAAGCACATCCGCGGGACGTTGTACTTGTCGGCCTGCCGCCAGACGTTCTCCGTCTGCGGCTCCACGCCGGCGACACCGTCGTAGACCGCGACCGCACCATCCAGCACGCGCAGCGACCGCTCGACCTCGACCGTGAAGTCGACGTGGCCAGGCGTGTCGATGATCTGGATCGTGTGGCCCTTCCACTCACACTTGGTAGCAGCGGAGGTGATGGTGATACCACGCTCCTGCTCCTGCTCCATCCAGTCCATGACGGCAGCGCCCTCGTGGACCTCACCGATCTTGTACGTGATGCCGGTGTAGAACAGGATCCGCTCGGTGGTCGTGGTCTTACCGGCATCGATGTGCGCCATGATGCCGATGTTGCGTACGTTGGCGAGCGCGTCTGCGGCGGCCACTTCAATCCCTACTTATCGTCGTCTCGACTCAACTGGTGGCGGTTCCGGCGCCCGAGGGCGCCGGAACCAGGGTGTTACCAGCGGTAGTGCGCGAAGGCCTTGTTGGACTCGGCCATCTTGTGCGTGTCCTCGCGCCGCTTGACGGCGGCACCGAGGCCGTTGCTCGCGTCCAGCAGCTCGTTCATCAGCCGCTCGACCATGGTCTTCTCACGCCGAGCGCGGGAGTACGTGACCAGCCAGCGCAGGCCCAGCGTGGTCGCCCGCGTGGGGCGAACCTCGACCGGAACCTGGTAGGTGGCGCCACCGACACGACGGCTACGCACCTCGAGGGTCGGCTTGACGTTGTCCATCGCCCGCTTGAGGGTGACGACCGGGTCGGTGCCGGACTTCTCGCGGCAGCCCTCGAGGGCCGCGTACACGATGGATTCGGCGAGCTGGCGCTTGCCACGGAGCAGGATCTTGTTCACCAGCTGGGTGACCAGCGGCGAGTTGTACACCGGGTCAGCGACCAGCGGCCGCCGCGGAGCGGGTCCCTTACGCGGCATGTCAGCTCTTCTCCTTCTTCGCGCCGTAACGGCTGCGCGCCTGCTTGCGGTTGCGGACACCCTGGGTGTCCAGCGAGCCGCGGACGATCTTGTAACGCACGCCGGGGAGGTCCTTCACCCGGCCGCCGCGAACGAGCACGATCGAGTGCTCCTGCAGGTTGTGACCGACGCCCGGGATGTAGGCGGTCACCTCGATCTGGCTGCTGAGCTTCACACGAGCGACCTTGCGCAGCGCTGAGTTCGGCTTCTTCGGGGTGGTGGTGTACACGCGGGTGCACACGCCGCGCCGCTGAGGGGAACCCTTCAGCGCCGGGGTCTTGGTCTTGCTCGTCTTTGCCTGGCGGCCCTTTCGGACCAGCTGCTGGATCGTGGGCACCGGGTTTCTCCGCTCCCTTCGGCCGCAGTGTTGCGGCCGCGCCGTCTGCTCGTTAGCCGGCCTGATGACCGGCTCTCCTACATTCCGGCCAGGGCCACCTTGCGGAGGTCCCGGCACCCGCGGTCGGGCGTGTCGCCCAACTCACGGTCCCGGTGCGGACGCTGGCGCGGACGTACCGGGTTCTGTCACCGGCACGCGAGTCGCCCCGCCCCGGATCTTTGGCTTGTCGTGCCGCCGTCCGGACTCCGGATCCAGCGCACGCACGAGTTGCCCGGGCACGCCCGGGCACAAGGGGAAAGAGTACCTACCACAGCCGCCCAGGTCAAAACGGAATGGCCCGGCGAACGTCTCACACCCGCCGACCGGATCTCGTCCTGCCCCGTCGCCCGCGATGGGCACCTACAGGCACAAGTGTACCGGCTTCTCCGGAGGAACCACCCGTCGCCCCCGAGGCGGGCACCGACGACCCGACGCGCGACCCGCGTCAACCAGGCCGGGCGCCCGATCGGAGGGTGACCGGCCTCACGCCAGGGAGATCGCCAGCGCCAGGCCCAGACCCAGCAGGCTCAGCAGTGCCCCCGCCGCCCCGCAGCTGATCCCCGCGACGGCCAGGCCCCGGCCGGTGAAGCGGACCGCCGGCGGTTGGGCCGGCCGGCGGATCTGCCGCTGACCGAGCAGGCCGGCGCCGGTCGCCGCCACCCCGGCCAGCACGCCGAGCACGGTGAACGCCCCGGACGCCCAGACCCCGCCGGCGTTTGCGCCGAGCGCCCCGAAACAGATCACCAGCAGCGAGACCAGGATCGACGCGATCCCGGCCAGCAGCGCCCCGACGGCCAGCCCCGAGGTGACCGGGGGCACATCCAGGTAGACGACACCGAACGGGGTGCCCGACACCGACTCCACCCGCTTCGGCGGCCGGCGCTGGTCGTCGGTGGGCGGCGGTGGCACCGGCCGACCCGGCGTCGGGACCCAGCCGGGGCCGTGACCCGGCATCGCCTGCCCCCATCCCGCCGGCGCACCGTGCCCGCCCGCCGGGCCGGACGACGGCTGCCCCCAACCGGGCGGCACCGGGTACGGGTGACCGGAACCAGGCGGGGTCGCACCCCAACCGGGCGGCGGCGCCCCCCAACCGGGGGCCGACGCGGGATGGGCCGGCGCACCCCAACCGGGCACGGTCGGGGGTGGGTTGCCCCAGTCGGGCGGCGTACCCGGGCCGGGTGAGGCTGCGGGCGATCCCGGCTGCCCGCTCGGGTCGGGTCGCGCCCAGCCGCTCGGCTCGGACCCGCCCGGGCCGGGGGCCGACGCGCCAGGGTGCCCGGCCGGATCGTCCGCCGGGGGCCGCGCCGGTTCCGTCACGAGGTCCTCCTGTCACAGGGCCGCCACCGCCGCACGGCGGACACCCGTCAGGCTACCGCCGGGGCGCCGCCGCCCCGACGGGCGCGGCCGCGGGCGGCTCAGTCCATGTTCGCGGGGTAGTCGTGGCCGAACGGCGCGCCGGCCAACCGGACCACCCCGATCACCACCGCGGCCACCATGCTGACCGCGGCCAGCGCCAGACCGGCCCAGGCCAGCCGCTCCCCTCGCCGCAGCCAGACGCCACCGGTCAGAAAGCCCCCCGAGGCGTACGCCTCCCGGCGCGCCTGCCGCGCCAGGTGGAGTGCCACCGTCGCGGGCACCACCCCGCCGATGAACAGGCCGGTCAGCATGCCGAGCAGCCCCAGCGCGAAGACCGCCCGCGCCTTGGTGGAGCGGACCGGGTCGGGATCGAGCGGGTGGCGCAGGCCCTGCTGCGCGACGGACACCTGCTCGGGTGCGGTCGTCATGCCTCCATCATGCCGAACCCGGTCCTTGGGTGGGCAGCTCCGGACGCGACGAGGCCCCCGGCGGATGCCGGGGGCCTCGTCGTGCGGTTGGTGCTTAGCGGTACGACCCGAAGTCGAAGTCGTCCAGCGGCACAGCCTGCCCGCTGGCCGGCCCGAAGCCGTAGTCGGTCTCCGGGTACCCGGTCATCGAGTAGACCTTGGCCTTGGCCTCCTCGGTCGGCTCCACCCGGACGTTGCGGTACTTGCTGATGCCGGTACCCGCCGGGATGAGCTTGCCGATGATCACGTTCTCCTTGAGGCCGACCAGCGAGTCGCTGCGCGAGTTGATCGCAGCGTCGGTCAGCACCCGGGTGGTCTCCTGGAAGGAGGCCGCCGAGAGCCAGGAGTCGGTGGCCAGCGAGGCCTTGGTGATACCCATCAGCACCGGACGACCGGCGGCGGGCTCGCCACCCTCCGAGACGAGCCGGCGGTTCTCCGACTCGAACAGCGCCCGGTCGACCAGCACACCCGGCAGGAACTCGGTCGAGCCGGAGTCGATGACCGTCACCCGCTTGAGCATCTGACGGATGATGATCTCGATGTGCTTGTCGTGGATGAGCACGCCCTGCGAGCGGTAGACCTCCTGGACCTCACTGGTCAGGTGGACCTGGACCGCCCGCGGACCCATGATCCGCAGAAGCTCGTGCGGGTCGATGGTGCCCTCGGTGAGCTTCTCGCCGACCGCGACGTGACCGCCGTCGTGGGTCCGCAGCCGAACCCGCTTGGAGATCTTGTCGTAGACGATCTCCTCGCTGCCGTCGTCCGGCACCACGATGATCTTCCGCGAGCGCTCGCCGTCCTCGATCCGGATCCGGCCGGGGGTGTCGGCGATGGGCGCCTTACCCTTCGGGACCCGGGCCTCGAAGATTTCCTGGACACGCGGCAGACCCTGGGTGATGTCCTCACCCGCGACACCACCGGTGTGGAAGGTACGCATCGTCAGCTGCGTACCCGGCTCACCGATCGACTGGGCGGCGATGATGCCGACCGCCTCGCCGACGTCCACGGTCTTGCCGGTCGGCAGCGAGCGCCCGTAGCAGGCACCGCAGACACCCAGCTTCGACTCGCAGGTGAGCACGCTGCGCACCCGGACCGTCTCCACGCCGGCGGCGACGATCTTGTCGACCCCGATGGAGTTGATGTCCTGACCCCGCTCGGCGACGACGGTGCCGTCCGGCCCCTTGATGTCGTCGGCCAGCGTACGGGCGTGCACGCTGGTCTCGGCGTGCTCGTGCACGACCAGCCTGCCGTCCTCCAGGCGCTCGCCGATCTGCATCGGGATCGCCCGGTCGGTGCCGCAGTCCTCCTCGCGGATGATCACGTCCTGCGAGACGTCCACCAGACGACGGGTCAGGTAACCCGAGTCGGCGGTACGCAGCGCGGTGTCGGCGAGACCCTTACGCGCACCGTGCGTGGAGATGAAGTACTCCAGCACGGACAGACCCTCCCGGTAGCTGGCCTTGATCGGCCGCGGGATGATCTCGCCCTTCGGGTTGGCCACCAGACCACGGATCGCCGCGATCTGCCGGAGCTGGAGCAGGTTACCGCGGGCACCCGAGTTGATCATCTTCCACAGTGGGTTCTCCTGCGGAAGCGCGGTGTCCATCTCCTTGGCGACCTCGTTGGTCGCCTTGGTCCAGATCTCGATGAGCTCGCCGCGACGCTCCTCGGCGGTCATCAGACCACGCTGGTACTGCTTGTCGATCCGGTCGGCTTCCTTCTCGTACTTCGCCAGGATCTCCGCCTTGCGCGGCGGAGCGATGACGTCCTCCATGCCGATCGTCACGCCGGACCAGGTGGCCCAGTGGAAACCGGCCTCCTTGAGCCCGTCCAGGGTGGCGGCCAGCGCCACCTTGGGGAAGCGCTCGGCCAGATCGTTGACGATCGCGGAGAGCTGACCCTTGCGGATCTCGTAGTTCACGAAGCGGTAGCCCTGCGGCAGCGTCTCGTTGAACAGCACCCGACCGAGGGTGGTCTCCACGGTCAGCGGCTCACCCTCGACCCAGCCCTCCGGAGCGGTCCACGGCTCGGCGCCGGCGCCGTTGTCGACCCCGATCACGTCACGCAGCCGGATCCGCACCGGCGCCTGCAGGTGCAGCTCGCCGTTGTCGAACGCCATCCGCGCCTCGGCGTCCGAGCTGAACGCCCGGCCCTCGCCCTTCTCACCGAGGGTGAGGTGGGTGAGGTGGTAGAGACCGATGACCATGTCCTGGGTGGGCATGGTGACCGGCTTGCCGTCGGCCGGCTTGAGGATGTTGTTCGACGACAGCATCAGGATCCGTGCCTCGGCCTGGGCCTCGGCGGACAGCGGCACGTGCACCGCCATCTGGTCACCGTCGAAGTCGGCGTTGAACGCGGTGCAGACCAGCGGGTGGATCTGGATCGCCTTGCCCTCGACCAGCTGCGGCTCGAAGGCCTGGATGCCCAGGCGGTGCAGGGTCGGTGCCCGGTTGAGCAGCACCGGGTGCTCGCCGATGACCTCTTCCAGCACGTCCCAGACGACCGGGCGCTGCCGCTCGACCATCCGCTTGGCGGACTTGATGTTCTGCGCGTGGTTGAGGTCGACCAGCCGCTTCATCACGAACGGCTTGAACAGCTCCAGCGCCATCTGCTTGGGCAGGCCGCACTGGTGCAGCTTGAGCTTCGGGCCGACCACGATGACCGAACGGCCGGAGTAGTCGACGCGCTTGCCCAGCAGGTTCTGCCGGAACCGGCCCTGCTTGCCCTTGAGCATGTCGGACAGCGACTTGAGCGGGCGGTTACCCGGACCGGTGACCGGCCGGCCACGGCGGCCGTTGTCGAACAGCGCGTCGACGGCCTCCTGGAGCATCCGCTTCTCGTTGTTGACGATGATCTCGGGCGCGCCGAGGTCGATCAGCCGCTTGAGGCGGTTGTTCCGGTTGATCACGCGGCGGTACAGGTCGTTCAGGTCCGAGGTGGCGAAACGGCCACCGTCGAGCTGGACCATCGGGCGCAGGTCCGGCGGGATGACCGGGACGCAGTCCAGCACCATGCCGAGCGGCGAGTTGCGGGTGTTCAGGAACGCCGCCACGACCTTGAGCCGCTTGAGCGCCCGGATCTTCCGCTGGCCCTTGCCGGACCGGATGGTCTCCCGCAGGCTGTCGGCCTCGGCGTCGAGGTCCATGTTCTGGACCAGCGCCTTGATCGCCTCGGCGCCCATGGAACCGGTGAAGTACTCACCGAACCGGTCGCGCAGCTCGCGGTAGAGCAGCTCGTCGGTGACCAGCTGCTTCGGCTCCAGCTTGCGGAAGGTGTCCAGCACCTCGTCCAGGCGGTCGATCTCGCGCTGGGCCCGGTCGCGGATCTGGCGCATCTCGCGCTCTCCGCCCTCCTTGACCTTGCGCCGGACGTCCGCCTTGGCACCCTCGGCCTCCAGCTCGGCCAGGTCGGCCTCGAGCTTGGCGGCCCGCTTCTCGATCTCCGAGTCGCGGCTGTTCTCGGACTGCCGCTTCTCGGCCAGGATCTCGTTCTCGATCGTCGAGAGGTCACGGTGACGCGACTCCGCGTCCACGCTCGTCACGACGTACGAGGCGAAGTAGATGATCTTCTCGAGGTCCTTGGGGGCGAGGTCCAGCAGGTAGCCCAGCCGGCTCGGCACGCCCTTGAAGTACCAGATGTGGGTCACCGGAGCGGCGAGCTCGATGTGCCCCATCCGCTCACGACGGACCTTGGAACGGGTCACCTCGACGCCGCAGCGCTCACAGATGATGCCCTTGAACCGGACGCGCTTGTACTTACCGCAGTAGCACTCCCAGTCCCGCTGCGGACCGAAGATCTTCTCGCAGAAGAGCCCGTCCTTCTCCGGCTTCAGGGTGCGGTAGTTGATCGTCTCAGGCTTCTTGACCTCGCCGTGCGACCACTGACGGATGTCGTCGGCGGTGGCGAGACCAATGCGCAGCTCGTCGAAGAAGTTGACGTCGAGCACTATGTCCCCTATGTCGTCGTCTGTACTGCTAATACTCGGGCGAGGTCGGGGGCCGGCAAGCCGGCCCCCGGACCGCTCACCTCAGACCTCTTCGACCGAGCTCGGCTCGCGCCGGGACAGGTCGATCCCCAGCTCCTCGGCGGCCCGGAACACCTCGTCGTCGGTCTCGCGCATCTCCAGGGCCACGCCGTCGCTGGACAGCACCTCAACGTTGAGGCACAGCGACTGCAGCTCCTTGAGCAGCACCTTGAAGGACTCCGGGATGCCCGGCTCCGGGATGTTCTCGCCCTTGACGATGGCCTCGTAGACCTTCACCCGGCCGAGCACGTCGTCGGACTTGATCGTGAGCAGCTCCTGCAGGGCGTACGCGGCGCCGTACGCCTGCATCGCCCAGCACTCCATCTCACCGAAGCGCTGACCACCGAACTGCGCCTTACCACCCAGCGGCTGCTGCGTGATCATCGAGTACGGGCCGGTCGACCGTGCGTGGATCTTGTCGTCGACCAGGTGGTTGAGCTTCAGGATGTAGATGTAGCCGACCGCGATCGGGTCCGGCAGCGGCTCGCCGGAGCGGCCGTCGAACAGCTGCGCCTTGCCGCTGGCGCCGATCAGCTGGTTGCCGTCCCGGTTGGGCAGGGTCGACGAGAGCAGACCGGCGATCTCCTCCTCGCGGGCACCGTCGAAGACCGGGGTGGCCACGTTGGTGTCCCCCTCGGACTCGTCGGCGCCGATCGAGCGCAGCTGCTTCTTCCAGGACGCGTCGTCGCCCTCGACCTTCCAGCCGGTCTTGGCGACCCAGCCGAGGTGGGTTTCGAGCACCTGGCCGATGTTCATCCGGCTCGGCACACCCAGCGGGTTGAGCACGATGTCGACGGGGGTGCCATCCTCAAGGAACGGCATGTCCTCGATCGGCAGGATCTTGGAGATGACGCCCTTGTTACCGTGCCGGCCGGCGAGCTTGTCGCCGTCCTGGATCTTCCGCTTCTGGGCGACGTAGACCCGGACCAGCTCGTTGACACCCGGAGGCAGCTCGTCGCCGTCCTCGCGGGAGAAGGTACGCACACCGATGACCGTGCCGGTCTCGCCGTGCGGCACCTTCAGCGAGGTGTCCCGAACCTCGCGCGCCTTCTCACCGAAGATCGCGCGGAGCAGCCGCTCCTCCGGGGTCAGCTCGGTCTCGCCCTTCGGCGTGACCTTGCCGACCAGGATGTCGCCGGGGACGACCTCGGCACCGATCCGGATGATGCCGCGCTCGTCGAGGTCGGCGAGCATTTCCTCGCTGACGTTCGGGATGTCGCGGGTGATCTCCTCCGGGCCGAGCTTGGTGTCCCGGGCGTCGACCTCGTGCTCCTCGATGTGGATCGAGGTGAGCACGTCCTGCTGCACGAGGCGCTGCGACAGGATGATCGCGTCCTCGTAGTTGTGACCCTCCCAGCACATGAACGCCACGAGCAGGTTGCGCCCGAGCGCCATCTCGCCCTCGTCGGTGCAGGGACCGTCGGCGATGACCTGACCGGCCTCGACGCGGTCGCCCTCGAAGACGACCGGCTTCTGGTTGACGCAGGAGCCGGCGTTGGAGCGGCGGAACTTGTGCAGCAGGTACGTCCGGCGGTGACCGTCGTCCTGGTGGATGGTGACGTAGTCGGCGCAGAGATCCTCGATCACACCGCCGACCTCGGCGACCACCACGTCGCCAGCGTCGACCGCGGCCCGGTACTCCATGCCCGTACCCACCAGCGGCGCCTCGGCCTTGACCAGCGGCACCGCCTGGCGCTGCATGTTCGCGCCCATCAGTGCCCGGTTGGCGTCGTCGTGCTCGAGGAACGGGATCATGGCGGTCGCGACCGAGACCATCTGCCGCGGCGACACGTCCATGTAGTCGACGGCGGCGGGGACCACGTCCTCGGTCTCGCCACCCTTACGACGACACAGGACCCGGTCCTCGGCGAACGTGCCGTCAGCCTTCAGCGGCGCGTTGGCCTGGGCCTTGACGAACCGGTCCTCCTCGTCCGCGGTCAGGTAGTCGATCTGGTCGGTGACCCGACCCTCGACGACCTTCCGGTACGGCGTCTCGATGAAGCCGAACGGGTTGACCCGGGCGAAGGTGGACAGCGCGCCGATCAGGCCGATGTTCGGGCCTTCCGGCGTCTCGATCGGGCACATCCGGCCGTAGTGGGACGGGTGCACGTCGCGGACCTCGAAGCCGGCCCGCTCCCGGGACAGACCACCCGGGCCGAGCGCGCTCAGCCGGCGCCGGTGGGTCAGGCCCGCCAGCGGGTTGGTCTGGTCCATGAACTGGGACAGCTGCGACGTCCCGAAGAACTCCTTGATCGCCGCCACCACCGGGCGGATGTTGATCAGGGTCTGCGGGGTGATCGCCTCGACGTCCTGCGTGGTCATCCGCTCGCGGACGACCCGCTCCATCCGGGACAGGCCGACCCGAACCTGGTTCTGGATCAGCTCGCCCACGGTGCGCAGGCGGCGGTTGCCGAAGTGGTCGATGTCGTCGGCCTCGTAGCCCTCCTCACCGGCGTGCAGCCGGCAGAGGTATTCCACGGTGGCGACGATGTCGTCCTCGGTGAGCGTGCCGGTGGTGATCGGCACGTCGACTTCGAGCTTCTTGTTGAACTTGTAGCGCCCGACCTTGGCGACGTCGTACCTCTTCGGGTTGAAGAAGAGGTTGTCGAGCAGGGTCTGGGCGTTCTCGCGCGTCGGCGGCTCGCCAGGGCGCAGCTTGCGGTAGATGTCGAGCAGGGCCTCGTCCTGGCCGGCGATGTGGTCCTTCTCGAGCGTGGTCATCATCAGCTCGGACCAGCCGAACCGCTCACGGATCCGCTCGGCCGACCATCCGATGGCCTTGAGCAGGACCGTGACGGCCTGCCGACGCTTGCGGTCGATGCGTACGCCGACCGTGTCGCGCTTGTCGATGTCAAACTCCAGCCAGGCACCCCGACTCGGGATGACCTTGACGCTGGAGAGGTCGCGGTCGGAGGTCTTGTCCGGCTGCTTGTCGAAATACACGCCCGGGGACCGGACGAGCTGGCTGACCACGACGCGCTCGGTGCCGTTGATGACGAAGGTGCCCTTGGGCGTCATCATCGGGAAGTCACCCATGAACACCGTCTGGCTCTTGATCTCGCCAGTGGTGTTGTTGGTGAACTCCGCGGTCACGAAGAGCGGAGCGCAGTAGGTCAGGTCCTTCTCCTTGCACTCCTCGATCGAGGCCTTGACCTCGTCGAAGCGCGGCGCCGAGAAAGAGAGCGACATGGTGCCGGAGAAGTCCTCAATGGGACTGATCTCTTCGAGGATCTCCGCGAGACCCGAGCGTGCGTGCGGGTCGTCCGCCGACCGGCCCTGCCAACCCTCGTTGCCGACGAGCCAGTCGAAGGACTCGTTCTGGATGGCAAGGAGGTTGGGGACCTCGAGGTGTTCGGTGATCCTGCCGAATGAAACTCGACGGGGCGCGAATGCGCTCGACGTACGACTGGTCTTCGCAGGGCGGGAAGCTGCCAAGATGCGTCCTTCCGAGGACCGGTGCTGCAGAACGGCTGGTACGCGTGCACTCCAATGACCCCACCAGAAATATCCGTAAACGGACATTTCCGAGCAGGGGTCAAGTCGGAAGGCAGCGCAAACTAGCAGTGTAGCCGAGAGGCTAACCGCTGTCCAGCCCACCCCGCAGGTCGTTGCGGAACGTGCCTCGGCCCCCGTGAACCGGGGGTCTGCCGGGCCGCTCGGAACGCAACGTTCCCGCTGGGCCGCTCGGGTTGCTGCGGCCGATGGTGCCGCCGCTTTCATTACCCACGTCGTGGCCGTCGCAAGCGCGGTGTCTTGCTGGTGTCAGCGTGCCTGGCAGCCCGGGGCCGCGTCAAGGGCCGGAATCCGGGTCGCGCCGTCTTTCCCACCGAAGGGCGACCCGCCGCGCTCGTTCGGGTCCTCCCGAGAGGGCGTCGGCGCCCAGCTCAGGACGGCTGTCGCCGGGTTCACCAACACGGCGGGCGGCGATCCGTGTCGGATCGCCGCCCGTCGCGACGCGATCGTGTCCCCGCTCGCCGAGCCGGGCACGCGCAGGTGGAACGTCAGGTCACTTGAGGGTGACCTTGGCGCCCTCGCCCTCGAGCTTGGCCTTCGCCTTCTCGGCGGTCTCCTTGTTGACCTTCTCCAGGATGGCCTTCGGCGCGGACTCGACCGCGTCCTTGGCCTCCTTGAGGCCCAGGCCGGTCAGCTCACGCACGACCTTGATGACCTGGATCTTCTTGCCACCGTCAGCCTCGAGGACGACGTCGAACTCGTCCTTCTCCGGCTCGGCCTCGGCGGCGGCCGGAGCCCCACCCGCGGCGGCCACGGCGACCGGGGCCGCGGCGGTGACCTCGAAGGTCGTCTCGAACTGCTTCACGAACTCGGAGAGCTCGATCAGCGTCATCTCCTTGAACGCGTCGAGCAGCTCGTCGGTGCTGAGCTTCGCCATGTCTGGCGTCCTTTCCTGGATCTGTTAAGTAAGAACTGGTGCGCCGGGAGGCCGTCAGGCCGCCTCGGCGCCCTCCTTCTCGCGCTTGTCCTGCAGGGCAGCCGCCAGACGGGCGGTCTTCGACAGCGGGGCCTGGAACAGGGCCGCGGCCTTGCTCAGGTTGCCCTTCATCGCGCCGGCCAGCTTGGCCAGCAGCACCTCGCGGGACTCCAGGTCGGCGAGCTTCGTGACCTCGGCCGCGGTGATGGCCTTGCCCTCGAAGACACCGCCCTTGATGACGAGCTTCGGGTTGGCCTTCGCGAAGTCGCGAAGCCCCTTCGCCGCCTCGACGACGTCGCCCGAAACGAAAGTCAGCGCGGTAGGACCGGTGAACAGCTCGTCGAGGCCGTTGATGCCCGCGTCCGTCGCAGCACGCTTCGCCAGCGTGTTCTTCGCGACCGTGTAGCTGGTGTCGGCGCCGAGCGAGCGCCGCAGCTGGGTGAGCTGGGAGACCGTCAGACCGCGGTACTCGGTCAGCACGGTGGCGCCCGCGTTGCGGAAGTTCTCGGTCAGCTCTGCGACGGCCGTGGCCTTGTCGGCCCGGATCGGCTTGTCCGCCATGTCCCTCCTCTCTCGTTACTCGAGGCTGGTCCCCGTCACGGCCGAAGCCGGAGCGGGGGCGGAGGCAGCACGACAACGAAAAAGCCCCGGCGCAGGGCGCACGGGGCGAGGGCCGGCGGATCGTCACGGTCGGCGGACCATGCTCACTGCCGAGTTACGCTTGCCGCCCTACGCGGGTCGCCCGTTGTCGCGGGACCTTCGACCGTGCCGAAGCACGGTGACCAGCGGTCTCTGGGTGGTTCCTCATCCATGAGAACACGGATGACGTTTGAAGAGTACGCGACCCCGTGACCAGCACCAAATCGCCCGGTGTGAGCCAGGCCACCGCTGCCTCGACTCCGGGCGCCTCAACCCCGGGCTCGCCGCCGCCACAGGTAGCCGCCGACCGCCGCGGCGCTCCAGGCCAGCGCCCAGGCGGTGAGCCCGAGCAGGGTGAGGACGGCGGCGTCGCCCGCCGTGGTCCGGGCTATCGCCATGATCGGCGGCGCCAGCCAGGGGGCCACCGACCCGGTCAGGCCGAGCACGACCGCGCCGACGCCGCCGAGGGCCAGCACCGCGACGCCGTACCCGGCGCCGCCCACGGAGGGCCGGCTGGCCAGCGCGCCGAGGGCCACCGCGGCGGGTACGACCAACAGATGCGCCCACAGCCCCAGCGCGACACCGACCGGCACCGATCGGTCCGTCGGGTCGACCGGACCGTTGACCCCGCCCACCAACCACGGGAAGGCCAGCGCGACGGCCACCGCGACCAGCGCCGCCACGCCGGCGGCGAACAGCCCCGCCAGCCGCTCCCGGGCCACCCCCACCGTCACCTGGGCGAGCCGGCGCTGCACGTCCGGTTCGACGTCCAGCAGGATCTTGGTCTGCCAGGCGAGCAACGGGAACAGCACCACCGCGGAGACGCCGTACGCCTCCGCCGGCTGGGACCGGCCGCCGCCGTACAGGATGCCGAGCGCGACGAGGCCGGCGAGCAGCGGCGCGACCGCCCGCCCGGTCCGCAGGAAACCGGCCAGTCGCAGCCGGACCAGGGCGATCATCGGGCCTCCCCCGCGGCGTGATCGACGGCCACGCCGACGCCGTCCACCGTCACCGGCTCGTCCGGTGCCGGGTCGTCACCGCCTGGTCGGGCCGGCGGCGGGGCGGGCCGGGCGTCGGCGCGTACCCGCAGCACCTGGTGGCCCTCGGCGCGCAACCGGGCGACGGTGCCGGCGACCCGCGCGGTCGGCACCGCGACCTCGATCACCGCGACCGTCCCGTCCGGCGCCGGGGTCTCCTCGACCACCGTGCCGTCGGCCACCGCCCAGTGGCGCGCGCCCGGCAGCCGAACCGTCTCGCCACGGTGGTCGCTGACCAGGACCGCCCCGCCGACGGCCAGAACCTCGTCGATCAGCTCGGGAACCAGGGCCCGGGTGGTGGCGTCCAGCCCCTCCCACGGCTCGTCGAGCACCAGCAGGCCCGGCGGGCGCAGCATGGCCTGGGCGAGGCCGACCTTCTGCGCGGTGCCCTTCGACAGCTCCGGAAGCCGGACCGCGCGGAACGCGACCAGCCCCAGCCGGTCGGTCCAGGCCGTCACGGCCGCGTCGGCCGCGGCCCGGCCCAGCCCGGCCGCCCGGGCCATCCCGGTCAGGTAGCGCGCCACCGTGAAGGGCTGGTCGGCCGGGAAGCGCTCCGGCACCCAGCCCACCCGCCCGGGCCGGTCGGTGACCCGGCCCCGAGCCGGCCGGAGCACCCCGGCGGCCACCTGGAGCAGGGTGGACTTGCCCACCCCGTTACGGCCCAGCACGACCGCCACCTCACCCGGACCGATCCGCACATCCACGCTCCGCAGCACCCACGGACCACGCCGGTGGTACCGAAACCAGACGTTCTCCAGCCGCATGCGGTCGAGCCTGTCACACCTCAGACGCGCCGGGGCGCCGCCACGGTGGTGGCGGCGCCCCGGTGGAGCGAAGTGTCGGCTCGGCTCAGGCCTCGGCCGAGTCCTCGCGCAGGTTCTTCACCAGGTTGGGGTCGACCGGGACACCCGGGCCCATCGTGGTGGTCAGGATGACCTTGCGGAGGTACTTGCCCTTCGCCGCGGACGGCTTGGCGCGCAGCACCTCGTCGAGCACCGCGGCGTAGTTGTCCACCAGCTGGCTCTCCGAGAAGGAGGCCTTGCCGATGATCAGGTGCAGGTTGGAGTGCTTGTCCACCCGGAAGGTGATCTTGCCGCCCTTAATGTCCTGCACGGCCTTGGTGACGTCCATGGTCACCGTGCCGGTCTTCGGGTTCGGCATGAGACCGCGCGGGCCCAGGATCCGCGCGATCCGGCCGATCTTGGCCATCTGGTCCGGCGTGGCGATCGCCGCGTCGAAGTCGAGCCAACCGCCCTGGATCCGGGCGACCAGCTCGTCGGTGCCCACCTCGTCCGCACCCGCCGCGGTGGCCTCATCGGCCTTCGCGCCGGCGGCGAAGACGATCACGCGGGCGGTCTTACCGGTGCCGTGCGGCAGGTTGACCGTGCCGCGGACCATCTGGTCCGCCTTGCGGGGGTCGACGCCGAGGCGCATGGCGACCTCGACCGTGGCGTCGAACTTGACGTTGGTGGTCTCCTTGGCCAGCTTCACGGCCTCGGAGGGGGTGTAGAGCTTGGACCGGTCGATGACATCGGCGGCCTTGCGGTAGCTCTTGCTGCGCTGCATTGCTGAATACTCCTGTGGTCTCTGGCGGGCCGCTCGGCGCGGGCCCTCCCACGGTGGTCGGCCTAGGCCGAGGTCAGTCGTTGACGGTGATGCCCATCGACCGGGCGGTGCCGGCGATGATCTTCTCGGCCTGGTCCAGGTCGTTGGCGTTGAGGTCGGCCATCTTCTTCTCGGCGATCTCACGCAGCTGGGCGCGGCTGACCGAGCCGACCTTCTCGCTCTGCGGAACGCCCGAGCCCTTCTGCACACCGGCGGCCTTGATCAGCAGCCGGGCAGCGGGCGGGGTCTTCAGCACGAAGGTGAAGGACCGGTCCTCGTACACGCTGATCTCGGCGGGGACGATGTCGCCCCGCTGGGATTCGGTCTGCGCGTTGTAGGACTTGCAGAACTCCATGATGTTCACGCCGTGCTGGCCGAGCGCGGGGCCGACCGGCGGCGCCGGCGTGGCCTGGCCCGCCGGCAGCTGAAGCGTGAACGTCTTGACGAGCTTCTTCTTCGGAGGCATGTCACTTCCTGGGGCTTGGAGCTGGGAAAATGCGGCTGACACCGCCCTCGGGGCGCGCACGGTCAGCGCGGTGCGACAGCGGCGACGTTCAAGAGTAGCGCAGGCCGCAGCCCACTCGTCCGCCGAGGTCGAGCGGGAGGGCGTACGCCGACGTCAGCGGCGGGCCGGGCCCGCCGCCGACGACCGGTCAGATCTTGGCGACCTGGTTGAAGTTGAGCTCCACCGGGGTCTCCCGGCCGAAGATCGACACCAGCACCTTGAGCTTCTGCTGGTCGGCGTTGATCTCGCTGATCGTGGCCGGCAGCGACGCGAACGCGCCGTCGGTGACGGTGACCGAGTCGCCCACCTCGAAGTCGAGGACCTTGATCTCGGGCTTCGCCTTCTTCTGCTCGGTCTCGATCGCCGGCGCCAGCCACTTCAGCACCTCGTCGAGGGAGAGCGGCGCGGGCCGGTCGGCCCGGTCGGTCGCGCCGACGAAGCCGGTCACGCCCGGGGTGTTACGGACACAGGAGTAGGACTCGGCGGTCAGCTCCATCCGAACCAGGATGTAGCCCGGGAAGACCTTGGCCTGGATCTGCGAACGCTTGCCGTTCTTGACCTCGACCTCTTCCCGGGTCGGCACCTCGACCTGGTAAATGAAGTCCTCCATGTCGAGGCTCGTGATCCGGGTCTCGAGGTTGGTCTTGACCTTGTTCTCGTAGCCGGCGTAGGAGTGCACCACGTACCAGTCACCCGGCGCGTAGCGCAGCTTCTGCCGCAGCTCGGCGACCGGGTCGTACTCCTCGTCCGGGGCGGGCTCGGTGGTTGGGAACTCCGGCTCGCTGGCGGCCTCAACCGACTCGTCACCAGCCGCCGTCGCGACCGTGGACTGCTCGTCCACCGGTCCGGCGGTCTCGTCGTACTCAGGCACGCTCGCTCACTTCCGTCACTATCGGCTCTGGAGGCAGCCGGTCAGCTCGAGTTGCCGAAGACAAACAGCACGACCTTGGCGAAGCCGTAGTCCAGCACACCCACGATCGTCAGCATCACTGCGACGAACGCCACCACCACGGCGGTGTATGTCAGCAACTCCTTGCGCGTCGGCCAGATGACCTTACGCAGCTCGGCCACTACCTCGCGGAAAAACCGGGCGATGCGGCCGAACACGCCCACCCGACCGGTCTCCGACCGGGTGGTCGGCCGGCTGTCCGCCGACTCCGCCCGGGCGCGGGACCGCGTCGCGGTGCCTCCCCGGGAGACCGGCTCGTCCGCGCTGGTGGCGTCGTCGTCGGCTACGTCGTCGACGACCTCGTCGTCCAGACGATCGTCGCCGGCGTCCTCGCCGCGCCGCTTGTTGTCGGCCACTTCGCCCTCCGTCGCGGAATCTCGGGTCGCACGCCGGACGGCGTGCGCGGCGCTGTCACGCCGGCCGGACCAACCGTCCCGCGACGGGCCGCGGCCGGTGGATCAACCGGGGGGCCCGATGCCTCGGAACCACCCCGCCAATGCCACCACCACGGGCCGGACGCCGCCATCTCGGCGGCGCGACCCACGGGAACGGTCAGGCCTGAGGCGCAGGGGTGACAGGACTTGAACCTGCAGCCTGCGGTTTTGGAGACCGCTGCTCTGCCAATTGAGCTACACCCCTGTGCGGCAACTCTCGCCCCACGCGGCCACAGACGGCCGAGCAGGGGTCACTTGCCCCACGGCGGACCAGTGTACGGGTAGCCGCCCGACTTTCCCAACCGGTCTCCCCGCCTCGCGTGGCGGGAAGATTCAGCGTGCCGTCCGGATGGTGGCCCGCGCCTGCGAGAGCACCTTTTCACCCAGGCAGGTGGCGGTCACGTCGAGCCGGGTCAGGCCGTCCTCGGTCACCTCACGGACCACCGCGGTGACCTCGATCTCGGTCCCCTGGTCGTCGTCGGGGACCACGACCGGCCGGGTGAACCGGACGCCGTAGTCGACCACCGCGTCGGGCGACCCGGCCCACTCGGTGACGGCCCGGCCGACCAGCGCCATGGTGAACATGCCGTGCGCGATCACCCCGGGCAGACCCACCTTGGTGGCGAACCGGTCGCTCCAGTGGATCGGGTTGAAGTCGCCCGAGGCGCCGGCGTAGCGGACCAGGTCCGCGCGGGTCACCTGGAACGTCTTGGCTGGCAGCTCCATCTCACGCCTCCCCACGTACGACGATCTTGGACCAGACGGCGACCACCGGCTCGCCGGCGACCGTGCTCACGTCGGTGCGGGTGGTCAGGAAGCCGTGCCCGCCCCGGGTGGTGACGTCCTCGATGGTGCTCGCGCACACCAGCTCATCGCCGGCGACCACCGGCCGGGTGTACGCGAACCGCTGGTCGCCGTGCACCACGCGGCTGTAGTCGACGCCGAGCGCCGGGTCCTCGACGATCTGGCGGCTCGCGGCCATCGTGACGACCACCGGAAAGGTCGGCGGGGCGACCACGTCCGGGTGGCCCAGCGCCCGGGCCGCCTCCGGGTCGTGGTGGGCCGGGTCGGTGGCGCCGATGGCGGTGGCGAACTCACGGATCTTTTCTCGGCCCACCTGGTAGGGGGCGGTCGGCGGATAGGTCCGGCCGACGAAGGAAGGGTCCAGAGACATGCCGCGAACCTACACGGAGAACACAATCGCCGATCTGCTCGGTCGGCGGCGGCGGAGCCGCGCCGGCCCGGCCAGATCGGCGATCGGGAAAGCTTCAACAATGGCCGGCGTGGGGCCGGCCGCAGGTCAGCGGGTCTCGCGGTGGACCGTGTGCCGACCGTCGCGCGGGCAGAACTTCTTCAGCTCGATGCGGTCGGGGTCGTTACGACGGTTCTTGCGCGTGATGTAGTTGCGCTCCTTGCACTCCACACACGCCAAAGTGATCTTCGGCCGGACATCGGTAGCCTTCGCCACGGCGGAGTGCCTTCCTCGCTAACGGAAACAACTACGACGCGTCAGCCTAGTCGCTGACTGCGCGGACATGCAAAGTGAGCGCCAGTGGCGCCCATCCCCACGGCCACCGGGACCGTGCCCGGAAGACGAGAGTAGCGGTGGCCGGACTTGAACCGGCGACACAGCGATTATGAGCCGCTTGCTCTGCCATCTGAGCTACACCGCCGCGGTGGGTCCAGCTGAACCCTCGAGCCCCCTTACGGAATCGAACCGTAGACCTTCTCCTTACCATGGAGACGCTCTGCCGACTGAGCTAAGGGGGCCTGCGCGATCTCCCCTGGAGGCGCGCAGAAGTAAGAGTACACGGCCCGGCTCGACAGGTGAAATCGGATCCCCGATGATCGTCCGCGCCCAGCTCAGGGCACGACACGAAGGCGTGGGAGCTCCCCGCCGGAGATCGTTTCCGGGTCGGCCTGGGCGCCGAACCAGGCGGCCAGACGCTCGTACGGCAGCGGTCGGCTGAACAGGAAGCCCTGACCGATCTCGCAGCCGATGTCCTGGAGGAGCTCCAGGGTCAGCTCACTCTCCACACCCTCGGCGACCACGGCCAGGCCGAACTGCTGGGACAGGGTCACCACCGCGTTGACGATCGCCAGGTCACCCGGGTCGGTCGCCATGCCCTGCACGAAGGAGCGGTCCACCTTCACCTCGTGCACCGGCAGCCGACGGAGGTGGGCCAGGGACGAGTCGCCGGTGCCGAAGTCGTCCACCGACAGCCGGACGCCGAGGTCGCGCAGTCGGCGCAGGGTCGGAATGGGCCGGTCGGTGCCGTCCAGCACCCCCGCCTCGGTGATCTCCAGGGTGAGGCGTTGCGCCGGCACCCCGTACTCCGTCAACAGCTCCTGCACCCGGTCCGGGAAATGCTGGTCGGTGAGCGTACGGGCCGAGAGGTTGACCGCGATGGACAGCGGCTGTTCGGCCAGTGCCCAGTCCCGGCTGCGGCGCAGCCCCTCGCGGAGCACCACCTCGGTGAGCCGGCTCAACTGGCCGGTGTGTTCGGCCACCGCCACGAAGTCTTCGGGGGCCACGGTGCCGTGCGTCGGGTGCTCCCACCGGGCCAGGCACTCGACACCGACCAGGTGGCGGTCCCGCAGAGTGACCTTGGGCTGGAAGTAGACCTCCAGCTCGTCATGGTCCAGTGCTCGGCGCAGATCGCCGGCGAGACCCAGCCGGCGCAGCGATCGGGACTCCAGCGCAGGGTTGAACAGCTGTACGCTGCCCGGCACCGACTTGGCGGCCGTGGCGGCGAGGTCGACCCGGAGCAGCAGGGTCGCCGCGTCGCTGCCATGATCCGGGTGTACGGCCACCCCGACGGCGGTGTTCACGTCGAGGGTGAGCGCGTCGAAGACCATCTCGTCGCGGATCTGGTCGCGCAACTGGCCGGCCAGCTCCAGTGCCGCGTCGGCGCTCTCCAACCGCAGCGTCACCAGGAACTCGTCCCCACCGGCCCGGCCGACCAGGGCCGACGACGGCGCGCTGGCCCGCAACCGGTTGGCGACCTCGGCGAGGACCTTGTCACCCGCCGCGTGGCCGAGCGACTCGTTGACCTGCCGCAACCCGTCGACGTCGAAGAGCAGCAAGGCCACCACCTCGCCGTCGGTGCGGATCTTGACCGACTCCTCCAGTGCGCCGGTGATCCGCCGCCGATTGGGCAGCTTGGTCAGGGCGTCGTGGTACGCGTCGTGTCGCAACCGATCGACCAGCCGAGAATTCTCCAGGGCCACCGCGGCGTGCGCGGCCACCGTCTCGAAGACGGCGATGTCCGCGGGCGTGAAGTTGTTGCCATCACCGAGGCGATTGGCCACCTCGAGGGTGCCGATGACGACCTGACCAGACCGCAGCGGCACCACTACCACGTCCTTGATCCGCCGTTCGGCCAGATCGGCGCGGAACTCTCCGTCGGTGGTCACACCGCGGCCGACGGCAATCGTGCGCCGGGTGTCGCGGACCCGCTCCCGGATCGTCGGCGGGGTGAGCGCCAGGTCGAGCAGACCGGGGTCGTCCACCCGGGCAGTCAACAAGGTCTCGGGGTGCCGCCCCTGGGCCGGGAGCCACAGCGTCGCGTACTCCACCTGCATCAGAGCGCGGACCCGGCCGAGCAGCGCGTCCGCCAGCCTGCCGCTGTGCCCGCTCTCGACCACCGCGCGGGTCAGGTCGTACAGGTCGGTGAGGGTGCGGTGCTGACGGAAGAACTGGGCGTAGGCCCGATAGACCAGGACAAGGCCGGCGCCGAGGGCGGCGAGCAGGAGCAGCGACCACCACGTGCTCCGGACCATGATCAGCACAATCAGGCCAACCGACACGTTGATCGCCGCGGTGAGCACCGCCGGCGTGGCGGTACGCAATGTCCCGCGCCCGGTCTGCCAGCCGTGCAGCAGCGTGTGCACCGCGGCCACGCTGGCGTAACTGATCAGGATCACCATGCTTACGGCGGCGAAGATGCTGACCCAAGTGCTTGGCCCCACCCCCTTGATGGGCGGGAATGCCTGGAGGACCAAGACGGCCAGTGACGTCCCCGCAGCGGCCCGCGCCACGTTGAACCACACTTTGGGCGCCGAAAACCGCTGCCGAGTGTGGGTGATGAGCGAACTCAACGTGTAGATGACCACCACCGTCAGCGGCGGCAGAAAGTAGAGCGCGAGGACCATTGGCAGCTCGGTGAGCGTGACACCGATCGTCTGCCGCCGAACAACCAGGCTGAGCAGCGGCAACCCCGCCACGATCATCAGGACGAGAAGAAGAGCTGCCTCCGGCCAGTCGCCGAATGGCTCCTTCGCGACCAACCCCGTGATGGTGGCGCAGGTGACCGCGATCAAAGCGAGAGGCGCGGTGATGATCCATGCGTCCTCGGACGACCTGCGCCGGGGTTGACCGCGACCGATCATGGCGCTCCTTCGGAATGACGCCGAGCGGTCACGACACCGTCACGGAGCACTCCGCCATTGGCGCGTGGCGCCCCGAACAGCCCAATTGGATGACGGACCCAGGGCGCCCAGCCGCTCACTGCCAGACGATGTCTGCCGTCTGCGCGGTCGGCCTGACGTGGTCACCCCGCACCTGCCAGACAATGTCGCCAGCCTGCACGCTCTGCCACACAATGTCGCCAGCCTGCACGCTCTGCCAGACAATGTCGCCAGCCTGCGCGCCGCCCCCTGCGCTGCCGCCGAGACTGACACCGCCGATGCCGCTCACGAGTGCGGCGAGGACTAGAAGTGAGCCAAACAGCCGGCCCAACCTACGACCAGACATGATTGCTCCTGTCGGAAAGTATCGTGGGGGTAGTGGAGGTTCCACGATCGTGCCACAGTGAGCGCAGCCAGAGAAGTGGTGGGCGGCCCGAATGGCCCCACCGTCTGTGACTTCCCGCCGTTCGGCCCACCGCCCTCATCACGCCGGGCCTGATCACGAGCCCGCAGGGCAGCTCACCGCTTCGTACAGCATTGAATACGACCTTCAACACAATTCGGCTCAGCCGTGCTGGGGCGATCAAATCTGGCGAGCCGGTCACTGTCAGTGACGGGCCTCAAGGGTAGGACGCGCTTGCGCTCCGTGTCCAGCCATCGACCACCATACCGGGTCTTCGCCAGCGCGCCAGCACCTCGACGGATCCCTTCCGGATCCACGGCTGGCGGCTCGAAGAACGCTGCACCAGCCCAAGGACAGGCCGAGGTGAGATCCCGTCTGGATGGCCTTCCTCGCCAGGCCGAGCCACCGTCGCGCCCGACGGTGAACTGCCTACGCTTTGGCGACCTCGGACGTACGAGCTCAGGAGCTCCGAAGCGGCCGGAACACGGCCCGCACCTCGGTGGAGAAGAGCTCCGGTTCCTCCCAGGCGGCGAAGTGGCCGCCGCGGTCGACCTCGTTGAAGTACGCGAGGTCGGGGTAGACCGTCTCGGCCCAGCTACGCGGGGCAGCCCAGATCTCGTCGGGGAACGTCGTGAAGCCGACCGGAACCGAGACCGGCGGAGGCGCCTGGCCGGACGCGGTGGCTGCGGCGATGGTCCGTCCAAATTCCCAGTACCACCGGGCGGCCGAGGCGCCGGTGCCCGTCAGCCAGTACAGCGTGATGTTGTCGACGATGCTGTCACGGGTCAGGTTGCCCACCGGCTTGCCGTCGACGAACGCGCGGGAGATCTTGTAATAGCTGTCCGTGTCGTGGTCGAGCATCCAGGCCGCCAGCCCGACGGGTGAATCCAGCAGGGAGTAGCCGATCGTCTGCGGCCGGGTGGACTGCTCCAGGAAGTAGCCGAAGCCGTCCATTGTGAACGTGTTGAGCGCGTCGAGCGCCACGCGCTCCTGCTCGGACTTCGCCGGCAGTTTGTCCTTGATACCGATCGCCCCGGCGAGCAGATTGACGTGGATGCCGACCAGGCCATCGGGTCCCTGGCGGCCCATCGCGTCCGTGACGGCGGCACCCACGTCACCACCCTGGGCGACGTAGCGCGTGTAGCCGAGGCGGGCCATCAGCTGCGCCCACGCGCCGGCCATGCGGTTGGAGTCCCAGCCGAGCTCGGTCGGCTCACCCGAGAAGCCGTAGCCAGGCAGGGACGGCAGCACCAGATGGAAGGCGTCCTCGGCGGCGGCGCCGTGCGCGGTCGGGTCGGTGAGCGGCCCGACGGTCCCGAGCAGTTCGACGACCGACCCTGGCCAGCCGTGCGTCATGATCAGCGGCAGGGCGTCCTCGTGCTGCGACCGTACGTGGATGAAGTGGATCTCGACGCCGTCGATGACGGTCGTGTACTGCGGCATGGCGTTCAGCTTCGCCTCACACGCACGCCAGTCGTAGTCGGTCGTCCAGTAGCGGGCCAGCTCCTGGACCGTCGCCAACTGCACGCCCTGGGAGCGATCGGTGACCAGCTCTCGGGTGGGCCAGCGCGTGGCCGCGATCCGGCGCCGCATGTCGTCGATCACTTCTTCCGGCGTGTCGAGCCGAAAGGGGCGGATCTCGTTGTCGTCAGACATGTTCTCCACCTACCGGGTCGGATCGACCGGCACCGGGCGCCGGCGAGCTGGCACGCGCCCAGTCTCGCAGCGGACCCGCAACCGGCGCACCGAAACGCGAATTCGCGCCTGGGTCCAGCCCGTGGCCTCCACGAGAAAGACCCCGGAGCGCGTTTCCGCAGCTCACGGGGTCATCTCTGCACCTGGTGGCGGGTAGAGGATTCGAACCTCTGTAGCTTTCGCGACGGATTTACAGTCCGCTCCCATTGGCCGCTCGGGCAACCCGCCAGGGCACCCCACCGCGTCGTAACGCGGCGGCGGAAGCAAGGATAGCGGCTCACCCCGGCACCGGCGCAACCGGGTACGGTCAGGGGGTCGTGCTGCCGGTCGGCGGCCGACGGCAGGCCCAGTCCGCCGGACAGCAGGAGCAGAAGCATGGCAGCGAACCCGTCGTTCGACATCGTGAGCAAGGTCGACCGCCAGGAGGTCGACAACGCCCTCCGCCAGGCGGAGAAGGAGTTCTCGACGCGGTTCGACTTTCGTGGCACCGGCGCGGAGATCTCCTGGTCGGGCGAGGAGGCGATCGGCCTCCAGGCGGAGACCGAGGAGCGGGTGCGCGCCGCGCTGGACGTTTTCAAGGAGAAGTTGGTCAAGCGGAACATCTCGCTGAAGTCGTTGGACGCCGGCGATCCGCGCCCGTCCGGCAAGGTATTCAAGATCGACTGCAAGGTGATCCAGGGCATCGAGACGGACAAGGCCAAGGCGATCAGCAAGAAGATCCGCGACGAGGGCCCCAAGGGCGTCCAGGCCCAGATCCAGGGCGACCAGCTGCGCGTCACCGGCAAGAAGAGGGACGACCTCCAGGCGGTCATCTCGCTGCTCAAGGGCGAGGACTTCGGCGTCGCGCTCCAGTTCACCAACTACAGGTAAGGCGGCTTCGGGGCCCGGCCATGGGGCCGATCACGCCTTGTCACCTGGGCAGACGACGGCCTGGGGCTGGTCCTCGTCGGCCCGCCCGAAGCCGGCGTACCTCTTCTGGTGGCCTTTACGGCCGCGACTGCGATGCATCGCGGCATGAGCGATGGGTCGGACCATTCGCTAACGTCTGGCTGGTGGCGGCCGAAGCAGCGGGGGCATTTCGTCGGACTGCGATTGAGCGATCGGATCAGCGAATCGCCTGGGACCGGACGGACCAGGCCTTCTTCGCTGCCGGAGCGTGTCACATCCTGGCCTGGGTGTGCCGGGATTCCTACCCGGATCGGCCGATTGAGATCGCAGGGGTGCGCTTGGCAGACGGCTGGCAGGTCTTCCACGCCTACGCGCTCTGGGATGGCTGGGCGTTCGACCATTCGGGGTGGAACCCCGAGCCGGAATTGCTGACGGCCAACACAGCCTTCGAATGCCGGCCGCTGGAGCGCGTCAAGATCGTGGACAGTCTCGCCGAATTCTGCGAGGCGCACCACTCCCGCATGCCGCACCAGTACTGGCAGGACCCGCTCCCCCGTGCTCGCGACTACGTGAGCCGATACACCCCACCTTGGGCGTAGTTCTGG
This sequence comes from Micromonospora sp. NPDC005163, assembly GCF_053599835.1. Taxonomy (NCBI): domain Bacteria; kingdom Bacillati; phylum Actinomycetota; class Actinomycetes; order Micromonosporales; family Micromonosporaceae; genus Micromonospora; species Micromonospora sp. NPDC005163. The sequence continues at coordinate 14,116 of NZ_JBSFYP010000035.1, read as the reverse complement.
ACTCGGCGCAACCCCTCAGCTACAAGAACCCGCTGAGCAACAGGTACCCGCCGCCAACCTCACCCGCCGCCTGAAGCGGTTTCCGGCGACGCCACACACGGCTCAATAGATGACGCTGTACCAGTGGGCGGTCTCGCCGGGAATCGGTGCCAATCGCACCCTGGTTCCGCCCGGCTGGTCGAACATGCGTACCCCGTCGCCGAGCAGCACCGGGGCGAAGAGCATCAGGATCTCGTCGAGCAGCCCGGCCTGGATGCACTGTCTGGCGACGTTCGCGCCGAGGACGTTCACGTACCTGTCCCCGGCGGCCTCCTTGGCCTGCGCGACGGCGCTGTGCAGGTCGCCGGCGAAGGTGACGCCCGGGGCTGGCTCGACCGGCGGCCGGTGGGTGAGCACGACCACCGGTCCGTGGTACCGACCGCCGAAGGCCCCTTCGCTGTCGGTGCCGCGGTTCGGGTCGTCGCCGCCGAAGGTGCTGTTGCCGGCCAGGATCGCGCCGATGTTGGCCAACAGGTGGTCCGCCGTCGGGTTCTCGCCGACGAGGTGCTCGGTCAGCCAGGACATGTCACCACCCGAGCCGGCGATGTAGCCGTCGAGTGACGCTGTCGCGGAGTACAGCAGCTTTGCCATGGGTCTCCTTCCACTGGTCGGTCCGAAGACCGCCTAGAGCCGGAAGGGTGCGGGCTTGCATCCGGTACCTGGGTACGGGCTTACCGTCGGGTGGTGAGCGACCGACACCCTGGGACGGACGATACGTGGGTCCCCGACTCCTGTGACCTGCCCACCGCCGAGCAGCCCGTGCGCCTCGCCGAGTTCGACCGCTTCTTCGCCGACGCCGTCCGACGGCTCGATCGGCCGTCCGCGCAGCTCCTGCGGCTGCACCTGGTCGGCACGGCGGAGGCCGAGCGCGCCGCCCGGGACCTGACCGCCCGTGAGTCGGCGTGCTGCTCGTTCTTCACCTTCGAGGTCACGCGGACCGGCCGGGACGCGGTGACGCTCGACGTACGGGTGCCGGCCTCGCACGTCGGCGTTCTCGACGGCCTGGCGGAGCGGGCGCGGCCCGTCGGCGTACCCGGGTCGGCCGGGTCGTGGTTGCGCAGCGGTCAACTGGCCGACGCGGCGGGGGTGAACCCGCAGACGCTGCGCTACTACGAACGTCGTGGCCTGCTGGCCGCGCCACGGCGCTCGCCCGGAGGGCACCGGCTGTACCCGGCGGAGTCGGTCACCCGGCTGCGGGTCATCAAGACCGCGCAGCGTCTCGGCTTCACGCTCGGCGAGGTCGCCGACCTGCTCCACGCCGGCCAGCGGCATCACCGCCCGAGCACGGGCCTACCGGCTCAGGCCACGGCCAAGCTGGCCGAGGTGGAGCGGAGGCTGGCCGACCTGACGGCCGTCCGAGACACCCTGCGAGCGGCGATCTCCGCCGGCTGCGACGACCTGGTGGCCTGCGCCGGCAGCTCCGGCTGCCCGCTCCCGTTCGATCAAGCCTGACCGCGCGGCGGCAGGTGGGTCAGGCGGCGACGGGCTCGTCGGTGCGTACCGTCGAAATCTCCGCGCGGGCGATCGGCCCGGCGGGCAGCGCGGCGACCGCGGCCCCGACGGCGACCGACGCCCCCGCGAACAGGAACGCCCACGGCACACCGCCGGCGTGGTCCACGATCAGGCCGGCCACCGCGCCGCCGGCGGCGCTCGCCGCCACCGACATGGTCACCACCCAGGTGTACGCCTCGTTCAGCATGCCGGTCGGCGCGATCCGGCCGACCAGGGTGTTCTCCAGGGTCAGCGCGGGAGCGATGGTGGCCCCGCCGACGACCAGCGCGACACCCAGCGCCAGCGGCGTGGGCATGACCGCGAACACCACGAAGGTGCCGGCGAGCGCGGCGAGCAGCATGGCGAACTGCCGGGTCATGTTCGGGGACGGCCGGCGGACACCGAACCAGAAGCCTCCGGCCGCGCTGCCGATCCCCCAGACCGCCAGCAGGATCCCGGCCAGGCTCTCCGGGTCGTCGGCGGTGTAGTTGCCGGCGTACGCCGGGACAATCACGCCGGCCGCGCCGAACGCGATGCCGAGGCTGGCCACGCAGACCAGCAGGGCCGGGAAGCCCCCCACCCGCAGCGGGCCGAGCCCCCGGGCGTGGTGCTCACGCGAGTGCGGACGCCAGCCACGCATCACACGGCCGAGGGCGACGGCGGTGGTGCCGACCAGGGTGACCACGGCCGCCCCGATCAGCGCGGCCGCGGCGTCGGCGAACAGCACGAAGCCGGCGACGAGCAGCGGGCCGAGCACGAAGACGATCTCGAACAGCGAGGTCTCCGCGGCCAGGGCGGTGTTGCGCAGGTGGTACCGGTCGGAGCCGGGGCCGGTGAGGTCGTTCCACGCACCACGGATCGCGGCGGTGAGCGGCGGGTAGGTCGCTCCGGCGATGCCGGCGGCCAGGTAGATGGCGGGAAGGGCGTCGTCGCCCGACCGGCTGGCCAGCAGCAGCCCGATCAGCGCCAGCGGGTGGGCCACCGCGGTGACCAGCAGGACCGGGCTCGGGCCGACCCGGTCGGCGATCCGGCCGGCCACCGGGCTGAGCGCGGCACCGGCGACGGCGTAGATCCCGCCGGCGACGGCGGCGAGAGCGTACCGCCCGGTCACCTGCTCGACCACCAGCAGCAGCGCCAGCGGGGTCATGCCGATCCCGAGTCGCCCGATGATGCCGGTGATCAGCAGCATCGGCGCGCCGGGGATCCGCCAGACACCCAGGTACTGGCGCAGTGCGGCCACCGTGAACCTCCAGAGAATGTAATGAGCGTGAGCCGTTCCGACCCTAACGCCGCCGGTCAGTGCGAGGTATCGGATATCGCGGGTGACACAGCACTCCGCCCGCACCCGGTACGGGTGCGGGCGGAGGCTTGGATCAGCGGGTCAGCGCTGGAACTGCACAGGCCCCGAGTTGGCGGCCATCTGCTCCAGCCGGGCGACCCGGTCCTCCATCTTCGGGTGGGTGGAGAAGAGCGCGGCCACGCCGCCGCCCCGGAACGGGTTGGCGATCATGAGGTGCGCGGTGCTGGTGAGCTGGCCCTGTGCCGGCAACGGCCGGCGTCGCGCCACGGCGTCGATCTTGCGAAGTGCGCTCGCGAGGGCAAGCGGGTCACGACTCAACTCGGCGCCCGAGGCGTCCGCCTGGAACTCGCGGCTCCGGCTGATCGCCAGCTGGATCACGGTGGCCGCGATCGGCCCCAGGATCAGGGTCAACAGCAGCACGGCCGGGTTCGGCCGGTCCTCGTCGTCGCCACCGCCCAGCGGGATGAAGAAGGCGATGTTCGCCAGGAAGGTGATGATGCCGGCCAGGCCGGCCGCCACGCTGGAGATCAGGATGTCGCGGTTGTAGACGTGCGACAGTTCGTGCCCGATCACACCGCGCAGCTCGCGGTAGTCGAGGATCTCGGTGATGCCCTGGGTCACGCAGACCGCCGCGTGCTGTGGGTTACGACCCGTGGCGAACGCGTTGGGCTGCGCGGTCGGGCTGACGTAGAGCCGCGGCATCGGCTGCCGGGCCTCGGCCGCCAACTCCCGCACCATCCGGTACAGCTCGGGAAACTCCGCCTCGCTGACCGGTTGCGCCCGCATCGAGCGCAGTGCGAGCTTGTCGGAGTAGAAGTAGGAAATGCCGTTCATGACCAGAGACACGAGGACGGCGATGACCAGGCCGCCACTGCCGCCGAACCCGTAGCCGACCGCCAGGATCAGGGCGGTGAGCAGGCCGAGCAGCGCGGCGGTCTTCAGACGGTTGTGGTGCACAATGTCTCCTTCGGTGCACGGATCGCCGGGATCCGCTGACCGGTGCAACAACCCGGTACCCACCAACCATCCGTCTCAACGCTGAGAATTCACTGAGACCTGCCCGGTGCGATCAACGGCCGGCCAGGTCGAGCACCAACTGCGGGGCGACTCCCAGCACCACGGCAGCCACCGTGGCCACCGCGAGCACCACCGCCACCACACCCACCAGAGGTACGGCCGCCGCACCGCCGGGAACCGCCACGCCCGGCGTCGCCGTCGGCGCCCACAGGGCGGCGGTCATGCGTAGGTAGTAGGCCAGCCCGATCACCGCGTTGACCGCCACCACCAGCGCCAGCCAGGCGGCGCCACCGTCCAGCAGCGCCCGGACCACGGTCACCTTCGCGAACAACCCGGCCAACCCGGGCGGCAGACCGGCCAGGCCGACCAGCGCGAGACCGAGCGCCGCACCCCGCCACGGGTGCCGGCGGGCCGCACCGCGCAGGTCGTCCAGGGTGCCGCCGTCCGCACCCGTCGGGCGCAGGGCGGTCACCCCGGCGAACGCGGCCAGCTCCAGGACCACGAAGAAGACGGTGTACGCCACCGCGGCCGCGTACGCGGCATCCCGTGCCTCGCCCGTACGGCCGGCGGCCAGCGCCAACGCGCCCAGCGGGGCGAGGATGTAACCGGCCTGCGCGACCGAGGACCAGGCGAGCAGCCGGACGGTACGCCGTTGGCGCAGGGCCACGAGGTTGCCGACGGTCATGGTGAGCACCGCGAGCAGGGCCAGCACCGGACCGGTCTGGTCGGCCGGCAGCGACCGCTGCACCACGGCGAGCAACGCGACCACGCCGCCGACCTTCGACGCCGTGGACAGGTACGCGGCCACCGGCAGGGGTGCGCCGTCGTAGGTGGCCGGGGCCCAGGCGTGGAACGGCACCGCCGCCACCTTGAAGGCCAGCCCGAGCAGCAGCAACGCCACCGCGGCGGTGGTCAGCGGCAGGTCCCGCAGCTCCGGCCGCTCGGCGAGCAGCGTGCCGAGCCGGTCCAGGTGCAGCGAGCCGGTCACCGCGTACAGCAGCGCCGCGCCGAGCAGGGCGACCGTGGTGGCCACGACGCTGACCACGAAGAAGGTGACCGCCGCCTCGGCGCTGGCCAGACTCCCCCGGCGCAGGCCGACCAGCACGTACAGCGGCAGGGTAAGCGTCTCCAGGGCGACGATCAGGGTGATGAGGTCACCGGCCGCGCCGAGCACGACGCCGCCGGTCATCGAGCAGGCAAGCAGGAAGCAGTACTCCCCCACCGGTGACCGCCCGGCCCGCAGCGCGGGCACGGACAACCCGAGCACGCCCAGGGTGAGCAGCGCCACCACCGCGCCGACCAGGGCGGCCCGGCCGCCGAAGATCCAGGAGCAGTCGGCGCCGACGCAGAACGTCCGCCGCTCGCCACCCGCCCCGACCAGGGCGGCACCGACGGCGGTGCTGAGCGCCCCGAGCGCGGCCACCACGACCGTGGCCCGCGGGCGGGCCAGCAGCAGGTCGGTGACCAGCACGAGCACGGCGGTACCGGCGGCCAGGTAGGCCGGCAGCAGCGCCACGCTGTCCACGCTCTGCACCGTGTTCATCGGAGGACCACCCCCACCAGGGCGTCGACCGGGGCCTCGGCGACCCCGAGGACCAGCGCCGGGGCCAGCCCGATGGCCAGGGCGAGCAGCACCAGCGGCGCCCACGCGGTCAGCTCGGCCCCGGCCAGGGTGGGACCGACCCCGCCGACGGCGGTGGTCGGCCGGCCGTGGGTGACACGGCGCAGCAGCCGCAGGAAATACGCGGCGGTGAGCGCGCCGCCGAGCGCGGCCAGCACACCGAGGGTGGTCCAGAGCGGGCCGCCCACCTGGATCGCCGCGATCACCGCGAACGCCTCCCCCCAGAAGCCGGCCAGCCCAGGCAGGCCGAGCGACGCGATCGCCGCGAACGCGAGCAGACCGGCCAGCCGGGGCGCGGTCTCCCGCAGCCCGGACAGCTCGGACAGGCTGCCCGTGCCGGTACGGTCCTTCACCGCGCCGGCCAGGAAGAACAGCAGGCCGGTGATCACGCCGTGCGCGACGTTGCCGATCAGCGCCGCCTGGATGCCGGTGGTGGTCAACGTGGCGACGCCCAGCAGCACGAAGCCCATGTGGCCGACGCTGGAGTACGCGATCAGCCGCTTGACCTCGTCCTGCGCGAGGCAGACCAGCGAGCCGACCAGGATCGCGGCGACGGCCAGCACGCCGAGCACCGGCGCCGCCCAGCGGGCACCCTCCGGCGCCACCCCCACCGCCACCCGGATCAGGCCGTAGGTGCCCATCTTGAGCAGCACCCCGGCCAGCACCACACTGCCCACCGTGGGGGCCTGGGTGTGCGCGTCGGGCAGCCAGGAGTGCAGCGGCCAGAGTGGGCTCTTCACCGCGAAGGCGAGCGCGAGCAGGGTGAACGCGGCGAGCTGGGTGCCCCGGGACAATCCGCCGCCACCGGTCAGCGCCACCACGTCGGCGGTGCCCGCGGCGGCGACCACGACGTACACGCCGACCAGCAGCAGCACCGAGCCGAGCAGGGTGTAGAGCGCGAACTTGCGGGCCGCCCGACGCCGGTCCGCGCCGCCCCAGCCGGCGATGATCGCGTACATCGGCAGCAGGACGACCTCGAAGAAGAGGAAGAACAGCACCAGGTCCAGGGCGAGGAAGGTGCCCAGGATGCCCACCTCGACCACCAGCAGCAACGCGACCAGGGCTCGGCCACTGCCGCCGGCCGGCACCCGCCACAGCGTGTACCCGCAGCACAACAGCGTGAGCAGCGCGGTCAGCACCACCAGCGGCCAGGAGATGCCGTCGACGCCGAGGTGGAAACGCAGATCCAGGCCGGGCACCCAGGGCAGGTCCAGTTGGTGCCAGGGCCGCACCGCCGGCGCGCCGGCCGACCAGGCGACCCAGCTCCGGCCGCCGAACACCAGCGGCACCGCGGCCAGCAGGGTCAACGCCGCCGCCACCGTGCCGACCAGTCGGGCCGTCCGGTCCCGCGGTGTCGCCGCCACCGCAACCGCGCCGAGCGCCGGCAGCGCCAGGACGGCGACCAGCAACACCTGCCCGACACTCATCGGACCGCCTCTGTTCGCGACTGCGGGGCTCGCAACACCGGCTCACTCCTCGCGCTCACCGGACCGCCTCTGCTCGCGACTGCGGGGCTCGCAACACCGGCTCACTCCTCGCGCTCACCGCACCCCTCCGATCAGAGCGGCGGCCAGCCCGATCAACAGCGCGCCGGCCAGCACCCCGGCGGCGGCCCGTGGCAGCGCCGCCCGGTGCAGCGCGGCGAGCCCGGCGCCCAGGCCGGACGCGGCCCGCCCGCTGCCCTCGACAGCACCGTCCACGAACACCTCGTCGCCGGTGCGCGCGGCCCGGGCCAGCGCGCGGACGGGACGTACCACCAGGGCGTGCTGGACGTCGTCGAGCCGGAACGCGCGGGCGAAGACCGGCCGCAGCGGACCCAGCGCGGCCGCCGGGTCGGCGGCCGGGGCCTGGCGCCAGCCCAGCAGCACCAGCCCCGCCCCGACCAGCAGCAGCGCGAGCGGCAGCAGCAGCCCCGGCCCGAGGTGGACCAGGCCGTCCTCCGCGCCCGCCACCGGCACGGTGGCGAACCGCAGCCGGTCGGCGAACGCCCCGACGAACCCGGCCAGGCCGAGCAGCGCGGCTGGCACGGCCAGGAGCAGCACCGGCCAGCGCAGCACCGCCGGCGGATCGTGCGGCCGGAGCAGCGGCAGCCGGGGCTCGCCGAAGAAGGTCCGCAGCAGCAGCCGGCCGGCGTACCAGGCGGTGATCGCGACGCCGGCCAGCCCGGCCAGCCAGACCAGCCAGCCCACCCAGGACGGCGCCGGGCCGGTGCCCTCCCGGGCGGCGGCTTCGGCGACCGTCAGCACGCCGTCCTTGCTCCAGAAGCCAGCCAGCGGCGGCACCCCGGCCAGTGCGCCCAGGCCCACCACCGTGCACCAGAAGGTCACCGGCATGCTGCGGCGCAGCCCGCCCATCTCCGACATCTGCGTGGTGCCCACCGCGTGGATCACCGCGCCGGCGGCGAGGAACAGCAACGCCTTGAACGCGGCGTGGGTCAACAGGTGGAACAGCGCCGCCGACGGCGAGCCGACCGCCAGCGCGCCGGTCATGTAACCCAGTTGGGACACGGTCGACCAGGCCAGCACACGCTTGATGTCGTCCTGCGCGGTGGCGGCGAGCGCACCGAGCAGCAGGGTGATCGACCCGATCACCCCGAGCACGGTCAGCGTCACCGGCGCGGCCGTGAACAGCGGATAGAGGCGGGTCACCGCGTACACCCCGGCGGCGACCATCGTCGCGGCGTGGATCAGCGCCGAGATCGGCGTCGGGCCGGCCATCGCGTCCGGCAGCCAGGTGTGCAGCGGGAACTGCGCGCTCTTGCCGGCCACCCCGGCCAGCAGCAGCAGACCGGCCGCGGTCAGGGTCGCGGTGGAGTGGTCGTGGGCGAGCACGTCGGCGATCCGGAAGCTGCCCGTCGACACGCCGAGCAGCGCGATGCCGAGCAGGAACCCGACGTCGCCGACCCGCGTGACCAGGAACGCCTTCATCGCGGCGGCGGGCGCACCGGGCAGCCGGCGGTCATGGGCGATGAGCAGGTACGAGCAGAGGCCCATCACCTCCCAGCCGACCAGCAGCATGATCAGGTCGCCGGCGACCACCACCAGCAGCATCGCGGCGGTGAAGAGACTGATCTGCGCCGCGTACGGCGGGTAGCGGTGGTCGACGTCGACGTCGTCGTGCGGGCCGCGCCGCAGGTAGCCGATCGAGTAGACCTGCACGGCCAGGGCGACCGCGGCGACCGCCACCGCGACCAGCGCGGCGGCGCCGTCCAGCCGCACGCCGAGGGTCACCGTCAGCCCACCGAGGTCGACCCAGGTGGTCGACGTCTCCCGGGGTCCGTCGACCGTGACCAGCAGCGCGACGGCCAGCGCGAGCGCGCCGGCCGCGCCGGTCACCCCGAGCGCGACGGCCACCCGCCGGGCCCGATCGTCACCGCCCACACCGGTGGTCGGGTGACGCGGGGCCGGCGGCAGCAGCAGGCCGAGGAGCCCGGCGGCCAGCGGTACGGCGGGCAGCAGCGCGCCCAGCACCCCGGTCACCGGCCCGCCTCCGCGTCCCGGCCGGCGGTGCCGGCGGCGGCTGGCTCCGGCGTACCGGCGGTCCGCGGCGACTCGGCGGGTTCGGTCAACTGCACCTCGTCCACCGCCACGCTGGCGCGCAGCCGGTAGAGCTGAAGGACGATCGCCAACCCCACCCCGATCTCGGCGGCGGCGAGGACGATGACGAAGAGCGCGAAGACCTGACCGGAGTGCGGCAGCACCGAGCGGGCGGTGGTGTCCGCGGTGACCAGGATCAGGTTCACCGCGTTGAGCATCAGCTCCACCGCCATCAGCACCAGCACCGCGTTACGCCGGCGCAGTACGCCGTAGACGCCGAGGCCGAACAGCAACGCGGCGGTCACGTACGGGATGACCGGTCTCACCGGCGCCCCCCGGAGATCACGTCCACCCCGTCCGGCGCTGCCGCGCCGTCCGCTCCCGCGCCGGACCGGCCGATATCCGGCCGGGACAGCACCACCGCGCCCACCAGCGCCGACAGCAGCAGTACGGAGAGCACCTCGAACGGCAGCACCCACGACCGGAAGATCTGCTCCCCCAACCGTTCCGCGGTACCCGCGTCGGGCAGCGCGACCGTGCTCCACCGGTAGGCGTCGACCAGCAGGACGGTCAGCCCCAGCCCGGCGCCGCCGCCGATCAGCGCCGCCGGCCAGCCGGGCCGGTCAAGGTCGTCGGAGGCGCCGATCGGCGCCCGGGTCAGCATCACCGCGAACAGCAGCAGCACCACCACCGCGCCCACGTAGATCAGCACCTGCACCCAGGCCACCAGCTCAGCGCTGAGCACGAGATAGTCGCCGGCCAGCGCGCCCAGGCAGACCACCAGGTAGAGCCCCGCCCGGACCAGGTGTTTCGTGGTCACCACCAGCGCACCGGCACCGACCGCCACCGCGCCGAGGGCGAGCAGCAGCAGATCCGCGCCGGTCACCGGGCCGCCCTCCGGGCTCGGGGCGCCGACTGTCGCGCGGTCACGACGCGGCACCCGGGTCGGCGCCGGGCTCGGGGCGTACCGCCGGCGGGGTCGGACGTGCGGCGGCCGCCTTGCGCGCGGCGGCGGTCTCCTCCTTGGCCGGCTCGCCGTTCGGGTCGTGCGCCGGCGGCGGCGGAACCGTGGCCATCCACTGGCCCAGGTGGTCCTTGTCGTGCAGCAGGTCCTTGATGTCGTACTCGGCGTACTCGAACTCGGGCGACCAGTAGAGCGCGTCGAACGGGCAGACCTCGATGCAGATGCCGCAGTACATGCAGAGCGAGAAGTCGATGTCGAACTTGTCGAGCACGTTGCGCTGGCGGGGGCGGGCGGCGCCGGGCACCGCCACCTCCTCCTTGTGCGAGTCGATGTAGATGCACCAGTCCGGACACTCGCGGGCGCACAGCATGCAGACCGTGCAGTTCTCCTCGGACAGCGCGATCACGCCGCGCGAGCGGGGCGGCAGCTCGGGGGCGACGTCCGGGTACTGCTGGGTGGTCGAGCGGCTGGTCATCGTCTTGAGAGTGACCGCCAGCCCCTTCACCAGGCCCGCGCCGGGGAGGCCACGCTCGGTGCCGCCGTGCTCGCTGGGGTCGCTCATGTCGACCATCCTGCCCTGTGGCCCCCGCGCGCGCGACCACCACCCGTGGGTCTGCGGCGGTACCGTGGTCGCGGGGAGAACGAACGCACTGGAAAGGACCCGTCGATGACCGCCGCGCTGCACGACGACGTTCCGCCGCCGGGCGAGTGGACAACCGACGCCTTGGACGCCCTGCCCAACGACGGCAGGCCTCGCCCCGAGATTCTGGACGGAAACCTGCTCATGTCGCCCTCCCCCACGCGACTCCATCAGTCCATCGCGCTCATGCTGGGCTCGGCCATGCTGGAGAGCTGCCCACGCGATTTCGACGTCACCCAGGGCGTCGAGGTACGCATCTCACGGAAGCGTTCCTTCATCCCTGATCTGCTGGTCACCTACCTCGACGCCGCAGAGCGGAATCCGTCGCACTATCTACCGGACCAGGTTCTTCTGGTGGTTGAAATCGTCTCGGAAGGGTCCCGCAGCATCGATCGGGTACTCAAACCGGCCCTCTACGCCGAGGCGGACATCCCCTACCTCTGGCGGATAGAGACCGAGGCCGGCATCGTCGTACACACCCACAAGCTCGACGCGATGAAGCAGGTCTACGTCGAGCAGGCACAACTCACTGACGGCATTCTGGTGCCGGAGCCGTGGGAGATGGACATCCCGCTGGAGCGAATCACGCCCCGGGCCCGCTGACGACGGTCGGTGGGAGCATCTCGACGCCCAGCTGCTGGAGCAGCTGGAACAGCTCGTTGCAGCTCCACACCTCGACGATCCGGCCCGCCGCGTCGAAGCGCAGGAACGTCGCCCCGGAGTAGCTGACCACCTGCCCGGTCGGCGGCACCGGCCCGAACTGCCCCGCCTGGGTGCCGGCCGCCCGCCAGTGCACGGCCACCCGCTCGCCGGCGGCCACCACGTCCACGATCTTGTAGCGCAGGTCCGGGAAGGCCGCCCGCCGCTCCCGGTGCCAGGCCAGCGTCGCCTCCGGCCCGGTGCCGCCCAGCCCTGGGCATTCCTCGGCGATCAGCTCGTACGCGGACTCCTCCCGGCGGGCGTTCCACACATCGGCGATGAAACGCCGGGCCGCCGCCTCCACATCCGTCATGCCGGCAGGTTAACCGGCGCCGTCGCACCGGGCCCGGTCCCGGCCGGGACGCGGGACCGCAGCCGCGGTCGGATCGGGACGTGGGACCGGCGGTCAGGTTGGGCAGCTGCGAGCCGGCGGGCCGGAGATCAGCGAGGATGGGAACCGAAGACGATTCCGGACCGGGAGGGCGACGTGGGCGAGGAAACAGGCGGGAAGTACGTCGAGCCGGGCGGTGAGTTCACCCGGGACCAGCGGTACATAGCCACCCGGATCACGGCGGACGGGCGGGACGGTTACCCGGTGGAGCCGGGCCGGTACCGGCTGGCGGTCAGCCGCGCCTGCCCGTGGGCCAACCGCCTGATCATCGTGCGGCGGCTGCTCGGTCTGGAGGACGCCATCTCGATGGCGGTGGCCGGCCCCACCCACGACGCTCGCAGCTGGACCTTCGACCTCGACCCGGACGGCCGGGACCCGGTGCTCGGCATCGAGCGCATCCAGGAGGCGTACTTCAAGCGCTTCCCCGGCTACGAGCGGGGCATCACCGTGCCGGCGATCGTCGACGTGCCGACCGGGCAGGTGGTGACCAACGACTACGCGCAGATGAGCCTCGACCTGTCCACGCAGTGGGGCCCGTACCACCGCGAGGGCGCGCCGCAGCTCTACCCCGACCACCTCCGGGCGCAGATCGACGAGGTCAACGACGTGGTGTTCCGGGACGTCAACAACGGCGTCTACCGGTGCGGCTTCGCCGGCAGCCAGGAGGCGTACGACAAGGCGTACCACCGGCTGTTCGACCGGCTGGACTGGTTGTCCGGGCGGCTGACCAACCAGCGCTACCTGGTCGGCGACACCATCACCGAGGCCGACGTGCGGCTCTTCACCACGCTGGTCCGCTTCGACCCGGTCTACCACGGCCACTTCAAGTGCAACCGGCAGAAGTTGAGCGAGATGCCGGTGCTCTGGGCGTACGCCCGGGACCTGTTCCAGACTCCGGGGTTCGGGGACACCATCGACTTCGACCACATCAAGCGGCACTACTACGAGGTGCACCGGGACATCAACCCGACCGGGATCGTCCCCCTCGGCCCCGACCTGTCCAACTGGATCACCCCGCACGGCCGGGAAGCGCTGGGTGGCCGTCCCTTCGGCGACGGCACGCCGCCACCGCCGCCGGCCGAGCCCGTCGACCCCGCGCACACCCCGCTGCGCTGACCGCTCTGCCTCAGCTGCGGCCCTTCCTCAACCGTTAAGAAGGGGCCCCTGCTCTACCGCAGGCGTTAACAAGGTGCCCTTCCTTCGCGGTCAGAGGGCGATGCGGACGGCCGCGGTGAGGACCAGCTGCGCGAGGGAGGCCGGCACCAGCACCAGCCAGCAGAGCCGCTGGAGCTGGTCCTCGCGCAGCCGCGGGTAGGACACCCGGAGCCAGATGATCACGAACGCCACGGCGAAGACCTTGAGCAGGGTCCAGAGCCAGCCCAGCTGGTCGTCGGCGAACGGGCCCTGCCAGCCGCCGAGGAACAGCACCGTGGTCAGCGCGGCGATCACCACGATGCCGACGTACTCGGCGAGCAGGAAGAACGCGAAGCGGAGGCCCGTGTACTCGGTCATGTACCCGAAGACCAGCTCCGAGTCGGCCACCGGCATGTCGAACGGGGGCCGGCGGATCTCGGCCAGGCCGGCGACGAAGAAAATGATCATCGCGGGTGCCTGCCAGAGCAGCCACCACGGCTGCCACGCCGCGACGATGCCGGAGAGGCTGAGCGTGCCCGCCGCCATCGCCACCGAGGCGGCGGCCAGCACCAGCGGCAGCTCGTAGCCGAGCAGCTGGGCGGCCCCGCGCAGCCCGCCGAGCAGGCTGTACTTGTTGGCCGACGCCCAAGCCGACATGAGCACCGCCACCACCCCGACGCCGACCACGGCCAGCACGAAGAACAGGCCGATGTCCAGTGGCTGCCCGACCAGGTCGTTCGGGCCGAGCGGGATGACCAGCAGCACCAGCAGGTAGGGCACCAGGGCCACCGCCGGCGCCAGCCGGAACACGGCCCGGTCCGCCTCGCGCGGGGTGATGTCCTCCTTCTGCACGAACTTGACCCCGTCGGCCACGAGCTGCGCCCAGCCGTGGAAGCCGCCCGCGTACATCGGGCCGAGCCGGCCCTGCATGTGCGCCATCACCTTGTGTTCGGCCTGCCCCACCAGCAACGGCAGGGTGAGGAACGCGACCAGCACGCCGCCCACCCGCAGCACCAGCTCCACCCAGAGCGGCATCAGGCCGTACCCCCGTCGTCGTCGGTCCGGTCGCCGCGGGCCGGCGGGTCCGCGACCGGACCGCCCGGGCTCCCGCCGGGCGCGGCCTGGTCGGGCGCGGCCGGGCCGTCGGCGGTGCCGGCGGGTCGGGGAGTACGCGCCGGACGGGCCCCCGGGGCAGGCCGCGCCGGCCGCTCACCGGCCGGTCTGGCCGGGGTGCCGCCGCGCGGACCCTCCCCCGCCCCGGCCGGGGCGGGCGGGGCGGGGGAG